>NZ_JBEZYN010000005.1:40436-420551 GCF_040638605.1 Streptomyces sp. NPDC026092 | reverse complement strand
CTTCCCCGGCTACAAGATCGCCCAGGCCAACGAGGCCGCCGCCCGGCGCGGCATGGTCGGTCTCGTGAGCGAGCAGTGCCTGTACAACCTCTTCGCGGCCGTACCGACCGACCGAGCCACGCCCAGAGGGACCCCATGACCCACGACCACGACCTGGTACTCCGGCCGACGGCCGCGCAGACGGCCGCCGCCCTCAACCCGCCCGTCGGGCGCAACGGCGGTGACCTCGTCGTCGAGACCCTGACCGGTCTCGGTGCGACGACCGTCTTCGGGCTCCCCGGCCAGCACGCGCTCGGCATGTTCGACGCGCTGCGCCGCTCCTCGCTCACGTACGTCGGGCTGCGCGTCGAGAACAACGCGGGCTTCGCGGCGGACGCGTACGGCCGGATGACCGGCGAGGCGGCCCCGCTGCTGCTCTCGACGGGCCCCGGCGCGCTGATGTCGCTCGCCGCGCTCCAGGAGGCGGCGGCCGCCTCCGCGCCGGTGCTCGCGATCGGCAGCCAGGTCCCGGTGGCGGGGCTCGGCGGCGGCCGGCACGGGTACCTGCACGAGCTGCGCGACCAGCAGGCGTCCTTCCGGGACATCGTGAAGTCGGTGCACACGGTCCGTACGCAGTCGCAGATCCCGTCCGCGATCGCGGCGGCCTGGGAGTCCGCGCTGACCGCCCCGCACGGGCCGGTCTGGGTGGAGATCCCGCAGGACGTGCTGCTCGCGGAGACGACCCTGCCGGTCGTCACGGCGATGGACGCGACGCCGGAGGAGGTCGTTCCGCGCCCCGAGCTGACGGCGGTGGCGGCGCACCTGCTCGCCAACGCCGAGCGTCCGGCGATCATCGCGGGCGGCGGGGTGGTGCGCTCGGACGCGACCGGCAAGCTGCTCGCGCTGGCCGAGCGGATCGACGCGCCCGTGGTCACGACCTTCGGCGGCAAGGGCGCGTTCCCGTGGGAGCACCCGCTGTCGCTGCAGTCCTGGCTGGAGGACCGGCACACCACGGACTTCCTGGAGGACGCGGACGTCCTGCTGGTCGTCGGCTCGGGTCTCGGGGAGCTGTCCTCGAACTACCACACGTTCGCGCCGCGCGGCCGGGTGATCCAGATCGAGGCGGACGCGGGCAAGCTGGAGTCGAACCACCCGGCGCTCGGTATCCACGCGGACGCGCGCCTGGCGCTCCAGGCGCTCCTGGAGACGGTGGAGGAGCGTGACGACGCGACGGCCCCGGAGCGGGTGGCGGCGGTCCTGACGAAGGTCAGGGACCGCATCGCGGCGCAGGACCTCGGCCTGGAGCAGCGGATCGTGGCGTCGGTGCGCGAGGCGCTGCCGGACGACTCGCCGAGCTTCTGGGACATGACGATCCTGGCGTACTGGGCCTGGTCGGCGTTCGACGCCCGCCACCCGAACACCATGCACTCGGCCCAGGGCGCCGGCGGCCTCGGCTACGGCTTCCCCGCCGCTCTCGGCGCGGCGGCGGCCGACCCGACCCGCCCGGTCCTCGCGGTCTCGGGCGACGGCGGCGCGATGTACTCGATCGCGGAGCTGGCGACGGCGAAGCAGTACGGCTCGAACGTCACGTGGCTCATCGTCGACGACGGCGGCTACGGCATCCTGCGCGAGTACATGACGGAGGCCTTCGGCGAGGCCACGGCCACCGAACTCTCCCGCCCGGACTTCGTGGCCCTGTCCGAGTCCTTCGGCGTCCCGGCCCTGCGTACGACCCCGGAGACCCTGACGGCCGACCTGGCGAAGTCCCTCGCGACCCCGGGCCCGTCGGTTGTCGTCCTCCCGGCCCTCCTGCGCATGTTCGAGCCGACGCACCTCTGAGTGACCGGTACCCGGACCGTCAGGGAGACGATGCGCGTCACGCTCCGGGAGGTTGTCGAACGCCACCAGCGGTTGAGGAGGCTCGACGATGACCGGGCACGTCACGCCAGCCGGTGATCGCGGGCGCCTCAGAGGTCCATGGGTGCGATCCGGAACGCCTTGTGCCCGGTCAGCGGGCGTATGGCGCGGAAGTCGCGTTCGTCGATGGTGAGGAGGCAGTCCGTCCTGTACTCCTCGGCGAGTGCGACGTTCATGGCGTCGGCGAGGTCGACGGCGAGGCTCGCGTAGCGAGCCATCACCGCGGCCGCGGTACGGAGCATGTTCTCGTCGATCGTCGGGATAACCATGCGCGTGCGAGCGACCTGGCCGAGGATCCACGACAGTGCGCGGTGCGATTCCGCAGCGCCGAGTTGGCGCACTTCGCTCGGGCGACGCCCGCCGGAGCGCAGTTTGACCGCTCGACGGATCATGTGATCCGTCTCGGTCAGTACTGTCGGCGGGACCACGATGAGTCCAGCCTCCTGCATGGCCGACTGGAGAGCCGCCTGCTGCGGATGGGCCCGGTCAAGGGCACCGAGGAGGGCGCCTGTGTCGGCGATGAGGATCACGCGGCGTCCTCGTCGCCCTCGCCGTAGAGCTCCTCGCGGACGCGGTGGGCGAACTGTGGGTCACCGCTGTCGAACGTGGGAAAGTCCAGAGGCTCTTCCCAGCGACGCTCGCCCATGGCGGCCAGATGGATGCCCCGCCGGATGATCTCGGCCTCGGGGATTCCCTTGCGCGCGGCGGCCTCCTTGATGATTGCGAGGTCCCGCTCGTCGACATGGACGGTGGTCCGCTTCAGAGCCATATGCGTATGCTAGCGCATGCATACCTGGCGTGGTGGTCGGAACACCCGGTCCTAGGACCAGCGACCGGTCTTGTCCCGCAGTTTGTTGCGGCGGGATGAAATCGCAGTCCAGCCGCGTTGGAGCCTTCCGGTAGAGCAGGACGAACGGGAGGCGCCACGTGGCAGCGGCGGGGCAGAAACAGGCGGATCGACAGGCCGCGGATCGGCAGGCGGCGGAGCCGCGCGCGCAGGGGTGGGCGCGGAGGCTGAGCGCGTACGCCTGGCGGTACAAGGCGAACGTCGTGCTCGCCCTCGGCTCCTCCCTCGCCGGGATGGCCCTCCTCGCCCTCGTACCGCTCATCACCAAGGTCATCATCGACGACGTCATCGGAGCGAAGACCCGCTCCCTTACCGTCTGGACCGGCCTCCTCATCGGCGCCGCCCTCGCCGTCTACGTCCTCACCTACGTCCGCCGCTACTACGGCGGCCGCCTCGCCCTCGACGTCCAGCACGACCTCCGTACCGAGATGTACGGCACCATCACCCGGCTCGACGGGCGACGCCAGGACGAGCTGTCCACCGGGCAGGTCGTCGGCCGCGCCACCAGCGACCTCCAGCTCATCCAGGGCCTGCTCTTCATGCTCCCGATGACGATCGGGAACGTCCTGCTCTTCCTGATCTCGCTGGCCGTCATGGCCTGGCTCTCCCTCCCCCTCACCCTCGTGGCCCTCGCCGTCGCCCCCGCCCTCTGGTTCATCGCCAAGCGCAGCCGCGCCCGCCTCCACCCCGCCACCTGGTACGCCCAGGCCCAGGCCGCCACCGTCGCCGGGGTCGTCGACGGCTCCGTGACCGGCGTCCGCGTCGTCAAGGGCTTCGGGCAGGAGGACCAGGAGACCGGGAAGATCCGCGAGGCCAGCCGCAAGCTCTTCGCCGGCCGCCTGCGCACCATCCGCCTCAACGCCCGCTACACCCCCGCCCTCCAGTCCGTGCCCGCCCTCGGCCAGGTCGCCGTCCTCGCCCTCGGCGGCTGGCTCGCCACCCGCGGTCAGATCACCCTCGGCACCTTCGTCGCCTTCTCCGCCTACCTCGCCTCCCTCGTCGGCCCCGTCCGCATGCTCGCCATGGTCCTCACCGTCGCCCAGCAGGCCCGCGCCGGCGTCGACCGCGTCCTGGAGCTCATCGACACCGAGCCGGTCATCAAGGACGGCACGAAGGAACTGCCCGCCGACGCCGAGGCGACCGTCGAGTTCGACGACGTGATCTTCGCGTACGAGGACGGTCGGCCCGTCCTCGACGGGTTCTCCCTCGAGATCCGCGCCGGCGAGACGGTCGCCGTCGTCGGCGCCTCCGGCTCCGGCAAGTCCACCGTCTCCCTCCTCCTGCCGCGCTTCTACGACGTCGACCACGGCGCCGTCCTCGTCGGCGGCCACGACGTCCGCGAGCTCACCCAGGACTCCCTGCGCGCCGCCATCGGGCTCGTCCCCGAGGACAGCTTCCTGTTCTCCGACACGGTCCGCGCCAACATCGCGTACGGCCACCCCGACGCCACCCAGGAGCAGATCGAGGCCGCCGCCCGCGCCGCCCAGGCGGACCGTTTCATCGCCGAGCTGCCCGCCGGCTACGACACCAAGGTCGGCGAGCACGGCCTCACCCTCTCCGGCGGCCAGCGCCAGCGCGTCGCCCTCGCCCGCGCGATCCTCACCGACCCCCGGCTGCTCCTCCTGGACGACGCCACCTCCGCCGTCGACGCCCGCGTGGAGCACGAGATCCACGAGGCCCTCGCCTCCGTGATGGCCGGCCGCACCACCCTCCTCATCGCCCACCGCCGCTCCACCCTGGGCCTCGCCGACCGGATCGCGGTCCTGGACGACGGCAGGCTCTCGGACATCGGCACCCACGAGGAGCTGGAACAGCGCTCCGCCCTCTACCGGCGCCTCCTCACCGACCCCGACGAGCTCGGCGGCGTCTCACCCGGCCACACCCTCCCCGTGGAACTGCCCGAGGACCGCACCCTGCGCGCGGAACTCGACGCCGAGTTCGACGCCGAACGCGGCATCACCCCGGCCCTCTGGGAGCGCGAGGAGAGCCCGGCCGAAGAGTCCCAGGCTCCCGGGGCCACCCCCGAACTCCTCGCCGCCGTCGAGGCGCTCCCGCCCGCCGCCGACACCCCGGACATCGACGAGGCCCGCGCGGTCACCCCGGAGGACTCGTACGGACTCCGTCGCCTCCTGCGCGGATTCAAGGTCCCCCTCCTCATCAGCCTCGGCCTCGTCGCCGTCGACGCCGGGATGGGCCTGCTGCTGCCGGTCCTGATCCGGCACGGCATCGACGACGGCGTGAACAAGCTCGCCATGGGCGCCGTCTGGGCCGCCTCCGCGCTCGCCCTGCTCACCGTCGTCGTGCAGTGGTTCGCCCAGACCGCCGAGATCAAGATGACCGGCCGCACCGGCGAACGAGTCCTCTACGCCCTGCGCCTGAAGATCTTCGCCCAGCTCCAGCGGCTCGGCCTCGACTACTACGAGCGCGAGCTGACCGGCCGGATCATGACCAGGATGACGACGGACGTCGACGCCCTGTCGACCTTCCTCCAGACGGGTCTGGTCACCGCCTTCGTCTCCGTCACGACCTTCTTCGGGATCATGGGCGCGCTGCTCGTGCTCGACCTCCAGCTCGCCCTGGTCGTCTTCGCGACGCTCCCGGTCCTCGCCGTGGCCACGTTCTTCTTCCGCCGCTCCAGCGTGAAGGCGTACGAACTGGCGCGTGAGCGGATCAGCGTCGTCAACGCCGACCTCCAGGAGTCGGTCTCCGGCCTCCGCATCGTGCAGGCCTTCCGCCGCGAGCACTCGGGCGTCGCCCACTTCACGGCCCGCAGCGACGACTACCGCGAGGCGCGCGTACGGGGCCAGTGGCTGATCTCGATCTACTTCCCGTTCGTCACCCTGCTCTCCTCGGTGGCAGCGGCGGCGGTCATGATCGTCGGCGCCAACCGCATCGAAGCCGGCACCCTCACCACGGGCGCCCTGGTCGCGTACCTCCTCTACATCGACCTGTTCTTCGCCCCCGTCCAGCAGCTCTCCCAGGTCTTCGACGGCTACCAGCAGGCGACGGTCTCCCTGAAGCGCATGCAGGAACTGCTCCAGGAGCCGACATCGACGGCAGCGGCGCCCGAGCCCCGCGAGGTCCTCTCCCTGCGCGGCGAGATCGCCTTCGAGAACGTCTCGTTCGCGTACGGCGACGAAGAGGAAGCCCTCACCGCCATCGACCTGAGGATCCCGGCCGGCCAGACGGTCGCCTTCGTGGGCGAGACGGGCGCGGGCAAGTCCACCCTGGTGAAGCTGGTGGCGAGGTTCTACGACCCCACCTCCGGCCGGGTCACGGCCGACGGCGCCGACCTCAGGGACCTGGACCTCACCTCGTACCGCCACCGGCTGGGCGTCGTCCCGCAGGAGGCGTACCTCTTCCCCGGGACGGTCCGCGACGCGATCGCGTACGGCCGCCCCGAGGCGACCGACGCCGAGGTGGAGGCGGCGGCCCGCGCGGTCGGCGCGCACGACATGATCGCGACCTTGGACGGCGGCTACCTCCACGAGGTCGCCGAGCGCGGCCGCAACCTCTCCGCGGGCCAGCGCCAGCTGATCGCCCTCGCCCGCGCCGAGCTGGTCGACCCCGACATCCTGCTCCTCGACGAGGCGACGGCCGCCCTGGACCTGGCCACGGAGGCCCAGGTCAACCAGGCCACCGACCGCCTGGCCGGCCGCCGCACGACCCTGGTGGTGGCCCACCGCCTGACGACGGCGGCCCGCGCGGACCGCGTGATCCTGATGGCGGACGGCCGGGTGGCGGAGGACGGCACCCACGACGACCTCCTGGCGAGGGGCGGTAGCTACGCGACGCTCTGGAAGGCGTTCATCGGCGAGGAGGAGCCGGCGCGGGCTGTCTGAGAAAGCAACCGCTCGCGGCTCTCCTGCGTCGTACGCATGTACGGCAATGGGTCGGGAGGGGATGAGGGTCTTGTTCGGGCACAACGTAACGACACACGGCAGACGACTGCTCGGCCACGCCCTGGCGGTCCTGCTCACGGCCACCACCCTCACCCTCGCGGGCCCAGCCGTCGCGAACGCCGACGCCGCCTCCCTCTGCGCGGGCCGCCCGACCAGGACGGTGGCCTTCCCGGGCGGCGAGATCCGCCTCTACCGCAGCCGCCAATACGTCTGCGCCACCACGGTCGCCACACACCCCGGCGCCCGCCGCGCGATGTCGATCTCCCTCCAACCCCGAGGCGGCCACCCAGCCGTGGACACCGGCAACTACACCCGCCAGGCCGGCCCCATAACCGTCCACGCCCTCAACCGCTGCGTCCGCGCCACGGGCGCGATAGCGGGACGGAGTGCGTCTACGGGGTGGGTGCTGTGCTGAGGGGCGGGTTAGAGCGTCCGTGGCTCTTCTAGCAGTGTGATCACCGGCGGCGCTCAGGCGGTTGCCGTTCTTGATGCTGGAGACCGCATGGCGGGCGTCTCGGGTCCTGCAGGGCCACCCCATGCTCCAAGCCTTCCAAGCTCGCCGCCAAGGACGCCCCCACCTGCCAGTGCTGCGCACGGGGCCTCGACACCGCCCGCGAGCAGCCGCAGTGCTGCGCTGTGGGAAGGTGCTGCTGCAAGCGCATCTCGCCGCTGACCCTGGCCTACGTCATACTCCGGGCTCGAGTCCGCCCTGGAGCGCGCCGTCCTCGAAGAGGGGATCCCGCGCAACGTGCCCGCAACGTCCGCGTGGGCATGCCCCGCCCCTGCCGCTTCGAACCCCTCACCGCCCAGGAAGCCCGCGCATTCCTCGCAGCCACCGACTGCACGCGCTGTCCGAACTCGCTCTGCGAACCGGGCTCGAAAGGGCGACCTCCTCGGCCTGCGCTGAGAAGACCTCGACCTTGTCGGCGGAACCGCCAGCATTCGCCGTACCCTCCAGCGCACCAACTCAGGCGGCCTGACCGCCCTGCCGACCAAGACCCAGAGTTCGGAAAGGCGGATCGCGGTGCCCACACCGTGTCTGCGCTGCTTGAACAGCACTGTGACAGCAGCGTCAAGAACGCGAAGGGGACGGCACCGGCTGGCAGGACAGCTGCTACGACTTCACCCCCCCAACCGAGCCCCCATCGAAGGGGCCACGCTCACCCGACACTTCAACGCCCTGCTCCGCCGGGCCGGGATCCGTCGAATCCGCTTTTACGACCTCCGGTACTCGGCGGCGACCCTCCTCCTGGAACAGGGCGTCGAACTCGTCGTCATCAAGGAACTGTTGGGGCCATGCCCATGGAGGCGTGACTGCGACGGATTGCGCCCCCGTCCGGCTTCACCTCCAGCGCCAAGCCATCGACACCCTCCGTAATGCCCTCCGCCATCCCGCAGACGCCAGGCCGAGCCCGACGGCTACGATCCGCCGATTTGTGCAGCACCTGTCCGCTGACGTTGCCGTCAACCGTTGCCGTCATAACGAATTAATGGCCCACAGGAGAACAGCTCCGCCGGGTCCACTTCACTGGGCAGGTGAATTGATTAAATTCCGCCTCGGTGGCCGCAGAGTCAGTGGCGTCCCGATTGAGTTCTCTCACTAAGATCAGCCGCCTCGGCTGCCAGATTAGAGCGGAGGAACAAGCACGAGAAGAAATCCAGGAACCTCAACTGGCTCGGAATATACGCGCACGCGACTGGCCCCTGGTGTCAATCCGATCGTGACAATGTTGTCCCCAGGGACATCCCGAATGCGGAGTCGGCCGTGCTGGAATTCCAGAGTGCCGTCGAAGAACTCCTTCAGGCCGTCTGGCTCTTCCTCCCCTTCCTGGACCTCAATTGAAACGAGGCCGTCCATCGCGTGCACAACGTCCACGGTGACAGACCTGGTCGGGTCAGGCTTCGTGGGCTCGCCAGACGGACCGATCTCTGCACTTAGGGGCCTGTCTGCGTCCTCGACGAAGACCACCCCGTTGGAGGCCGCAAACTGCACGGCCGCGAGCTTCTCGTTCACTGTCACTCCTCAGGCAATCCATTGGGTCGCGGAGCATATGGGACTCCACTATTAGCGGGCATGTGACCTACGAGCCCTCCCTGACGGCTAGAACAGGCCATGCAGTGAGGGTACAGCCGCTGCGGCGTTCCTGGGAGAACAAACCTGGAAACGGGCTGGTGATCCGGAGTCCAGTTGGGACGCCCCGGCGAAGAGGTCCCGCAACTGTGACAACCAAACCAGTCTCCGATTCGGTTGATCGCATCATTCTCGGCTTTCGTAAAGCGCTGCGACTGGGAACGCGCGGGTATTGATTCGACTGCATACGGACCCGGCTTGGTGAGGTCACAGAGAGGGGTGGGCCCAGTGTTGTGCACTAGCACTGGCGTGTTTCCAGCCAGCACATAGTACGTGTGGAGGTCTGCAACTGTCAGATTGTAGGTGGTCTGCTCGGCTGCGTAATTATGAGTAGTGAGCAGTTCTGCGGGAGACCCGTCGTCTGTGCGGAGAGATACGCCGGGCTTAAGGTCAGCTGCCTCCTTCCAATCTCTGTCCGACTCGGACCAGAATGGATGGTGCTCCGTCGTAGTGATCGTGGCGTTCGTGCCATTCCCGGTTGCGACGGTAAGGGCGATGTACTTCTTGTCGTCCTCGGTGAGGATAGTGGCGGTCACTTCCTGGGCGACAGTCTCACCGGTCTTGGGGTCCGTGGCCAGGACCTCGTCACCGGTTCTGACGTCCTCGATCGGCTTGGTCGTGCCGTTCGCTAGAAGTACCTTGGTGCCTGCGATAAAGCTGTTGAAACAGCCCTTGAGCCGACTTGCCACCTTGCTGCCAGCGCCTAGTATCGCCTTTGCGCCAGCCGCAGCCTGGACTGAGCCGACTACGGCTTCCTTGATCGGGTCACGGAAAGGTGTTTCGACGATTCCGTGAATTGCTGCTGCGGCTGCTTCCTTGATGCCACCCACGTTGCATTTGAGGAATTTGCAGTAGTTGTTTCTGAAGTATTCGATGTCGTCGAGGTCCGCGCCATACCACCACATCTGCATTGCGGCGTCGCTTACGGGGCCTGCGGATGTCGACTGGTAGCGTCTTACCGCCTCATCGAATTCTGCTTCAGAAGTGTTCTTTGAATTTCGGACCTTGGGGGCCCCGGCTGTATAAAGCGCTACCGTGGCTACGAAGGCTTCTGTCGCACTGGCTTCGGTGCCTGGGACGTTTTCGTAACAGCCCTCGGTTGTGCAGCCGGGGCCGTGGTTCTCCCAGGCGCTGTTGTCCTTGTTGGCGCTGCAGCCGTCGCAGAAGAGGCCGCTGGGGTCGGATCCCGTAACCGGGCTGCCGTTGGCGTACGTGTACCCGTTCATCTGGAGCGGGTCGTTGATGTCGATGAGGGGGTCGACGGACAGGAAGCGGCCCGTTGTCGGGTCGTATTCGCGGGCGCCGATGTGCGTCAGGCCCGTCGTCGGGTCGTTGACGCCCGTGCCTACGAAGGTCTGGCGGCCCGGCCAGTTGTCCGTTGCCGTCGGGTCCTTCGTGCCGCGCGGGTTGCCGTACGGGTCGAAGGCGCGGCGGGTGAGGGGCTGGCCGGCGGTCATGTCGACTGCCGTTGTCGAGGTGCCCTGGTGGTCCGTGAGGAGGACCGACAGCTTGGCGGAGCTCGGAGTGCCGGCCGTCGTGCGCACCGTCGTCGGCGCGCCCGGGTGGGTGTAGTAGCGCTCCGCGCTGATCGCGGCGCCCGCCGTGGACACCGTGACGCGCGCGTCCGGGAGGTAGAGCGTGCGCGTCGTCGCTGTGTTCTCGATCAGGCGGTTGCCGGACGCGTCGTATATGTACCGGGTCTCGTCGCCCGGCTGCCACTTCTGCGGGTTCTGCTGGTCGCAGGCGACGAGTTGGAGGTCCTTGCCGTCCGTGTAGTCGCCGTTCGGGATGTCTACGCAGGTGTTCGACTGCGGGTGGTAGAGCGAGTCGTCGTCGGCGCGGTCGACGAACTCCTGCGCCTTGTTCCCGGCGACGCACGTCTTCACGACCAGCTTCGTGCCCTCGGCGGTCGCGCACTTGCCGAGCACCCTGAGCGCGTCACCGTTCACGTTCCACCGCTGCGCGGCGGTGCCGTTGCAGGTGTAGAGCTGGATCGGCGTGCCGTCGGCGGTCACCGCGCCCTGGAGGTCCAGGCACTTGCCGGTGTGGTTCTTCCAGACACCCGAGCCGTTGCCGAAGCCGCTGACCGAGGTGACCTTGTTCCGGCGGTCCCAGGTCAGGGTCTGCGTGTCGCCGCCGATCATGCGCTGGGTGGTGTTGCCCGCCGGGTCGGAGGCGTAGGTGGACAAGGAGGTGACCGACGAGCCTTGCTCCTTGACCGTGCCGTCGACCCGCGTCAACGTGTGCGGCTGCACCAACTCCGGCGCCTGCGTGCCGTTGTTGGTGTCCGTCTTTCCGTACGTGTACGTGAAGACGTCGTCCAGGTCGCCGTTCGCCAGGTCGTGGACCGTCATCTCCGTACGGTTGCCGATGGCGTCGAAGGCGTACGAGTGCCAGTAGCCGCCGCCGTCGATGCCGGCGGTGGTCTGCGTCCGGTCGGGGCCGGAACCCTGCGTCGTCGCAGCCGTCGGGCAGCCCGTCTGGCCGGTCCAGGCGTGGACCATGCGGCCCATCGGGTCGTACGAGAAGCACTGCTGGTCCGTGGCCGTCGAGGGCACGCCGCCGTTGACGTCGGTCTGCTGGTCCGCGATCGACGTGACGTTGCCGATCGTGTCGTAGCCGTACGTCCGCTTCGAGATCGTGGAGTTGGGGATGGTGGCTTCCCGCAGGCTCTGGGTCTCCTGCAGCCGGCCGGTGAACTCGTCGTACAGGTTGTTGGTCCACACCCGCAGCGGTGCCTTGCCCGACGTGGTGCGCAGGACCTGGCCGAGGGGGCCGTAGACCGTTCCGGAGGTGTACCAGGCGGCGCCCGACGTGGTGACGGGGGCGCCCTCCTCGTCGTACCGGGTGATCAGCTTCTCGGCGGCCAGGCCGGCCGGGGTGGCGGGCAGGTCAGTCGACTGGAGTTTGCCCGTCGGGGTGTACGTGTAGCCGTACGCGTACGTTCCCGCCAGGCCGGTCGTCTCCGTCGTGGCCGGGATGGTGAGCTTGCTGCCGGTCGGGCGGTACTCGGTGTCGTAGCCCGTGACTTCACTGGTGTACGCCGCGCCCTGCGCGTAGTGGATCGTCGCGACCGGCTGCCCCTTCGCACCCGGCAGCGTGTCGTACGTCCACTTGGTGACCAGCGGTCCGGTGACGGAGTCCTCGCGGGACTCGGTCGTTCGGCCGAGCTCGTCGTAGAGGGTGTGCTGGGCGCGTTCGACCGCGTCCTTCGACCAGACCTCGCGGTCCAGTTCGTCGTAGCCGAACGTCGAGCGGCCCATGTCGGGGTCGGTGGTCGTCGTCAGCCGGCCGCGGACGTCGTACGCGTACGTCCAGGCGTTGCCCGCCGCGTCCGTGACCTTCGCGAGCTTGCCGCGCGGGTCGTAGGTGTACGACGTGGTGACAGCAGCCGGGTTCGGGCCGGTGAGGTTGGTTGTCGTGTAGTGCCGGACCTCGGTCGTGCGGCCGAAGGCGTCCGTCGCCGTACGGGCGGAACGACTGCCCGCGAGCGGGGTCGTGCCGTCCGCAGACATGCCGGTGCGGCTCAGCGTCCAGTCGGGGCCGTACTCGGTGACCGCGGAGTGCTGCGGGTCGTCGTTCTTCATCGTCGTGACCCGCACCGCACGGCCAAGGCCGTCGTACGCGGTCTCCGTGGAGTGCGGGACCTCGAACACGGTCTGCGGTACGAAGACCTCGGCGACCGGGTCGCCCGGCGCGAGGTAGGCGCTCTTGGTCTCGCTCACCGCGCCGTTCGCGTTGTACAGGGTATCGGTGACGATGCGGCCGGATCCGTGCGCCTCGCTCTGTGTCTGGCGCGGGCGCAGCATGCCGTCGTAGAGGGCGACGGAGGAGGCGTACGTGCCGTTGTCGCGGAGCGTCCGGGTGGTGACCGCGGGCACCTTGTTGTCGGAGAGCTGGTAGTCGAACCGTACGGACGCCGGCGCCGGGGCCTGGCGCGAGGGGGACCAGATGGCCGTGACCCGCCCGAACGCGTCGTACTCACTCGTCGTCGTACGGCCGTTGGTGTCGGTCGCGGACAGGGCGGAGCCGCGGGCCGGGTCGACGGTCGTGATCGCGGTGTGGCCCTTGGCGTTGGTGGTCTTCACCTGGAACGCGGGGCCGGTCGCGGGCACGTACTCGCTCGTCGTGCTGTTGTTCTTCGCGTCCTGCACCTTCGTCGCACGCCCGAGGGTGTCGTACTCGGTGCGCGCGGACGTGATCCAGCCGTCGCCGTCACCGTCGATGGTGTCGACCTGGCGCGGTAGACCCTTGGTGGGGGCGGCGCCGAAGGCGTTGAGGGCGTCGTAGGAGGTGCGGGTCTCGGCGATGATCCGGTCGGGCGACGGGTTGGCCACCTGGCACGTTCCCGTCACGCTCTGCACGTGGGACGGCAGGCCGATGAGGTGCGCGCCGGTGTTGTGGACGTACTGGGTGGAGGCGCAGGACTCGTCGGACCTGGTGGTGCCGTCCGGCGCGACCGCGTAGGTGTACTGCGTGAGCGGCAGGCCGTACGTGTCGTCGTAGTCGGTTTCGGTCCGGACCGTACGGGTGTTGGAACCGCCCAGCGACTGGATCTTGTCGGTGCGGACCGTTCCCATGCGGTACGCCTTGAGCGGAGGCAGGCCGTCGCCACGCGCACGCGTGGCGGTCTCCTTCACGTACGGCCAGAACAGTTCGCGGGCGTGGACGGTGCCCCCGGCCCCGGCCTTGGTGTACGTGAGCGTCTCGGCGACGCGCCCCTGGTAGGCGGGCAGGTCCTCGGCGAGCGTCAGCTTGCCTTCGGAGTCCTTGACGGTGATCTCCGCGCGGCCGGCGTCACCGGACATGCCTCGGAAGTAGCGGGTGACGGTCTTCGACTGCTCGGTCGCCTTGGACGTGCCTCCGTTCGCGGTCTCGCCGCGCGTGACGGTGACCTGCGAGTGGCCGCGCCACTGGTTGAAGGTGCGCAGCTCGGCCTTGGAGAACTCGTCCGTGTCCTTCGCCCAGCCCGCGCCTTCGTAGGCGTAGGAGGTGACGACATCGAGCTGCCGGGTGGCCCGGTCCTTCTCGACGACGCGGTCGACGACGTACTTGTTGAACCACTCGATGCTCGGCTTCTCCACCTCCGGGTCCGGGGACCAGTGGGCCGGGAAGCAGAGCGTGCCGTTCTTGTCGGGTGCGGGGTGGCTGGCACCGACCGGGCACGGCTCGGAGTAGTCGACATAGATCTCCCCACCGGTCTCGGTGCGGATGGTCTCCACCCGCAACCGGTCGAAGTCCGGTGTGTGGTCGTCCGCACCCGTCCGCACGCGGTTCGGCATGTCGCGGACGTTGGGGAGGAAGGAGACCGCCGGCATCGGCTCGCCGATCGGGTTGCCGTCGCTGTCCTTCTTGGTGCCGTAGCCAGTCCGGGAGATGGACTCCAGCCACAGCGGCGGGTGGGTGTCGGTGCGCTGCTTCGGGAAGGAGTGCTTCAGGCTCCACGAGTCGACGATCGACAGGGCCGTGGATCCCGGGGTTCGCTGGCCGAACGTCTCGATCGTGGTCAGCCTGACCCGGCTCCAGAACGTCGGTGCCGTGACATAGCACTTCGCCTGGCCCGGCTTGCAGTACAGCGTGGAAGGCGTGTCCCACCAGGGCTGCTTGTCACCGTAGTTCTTCGACTCGAACTCGGCGTCGCTGCAGGCGGTCGTCCCCTCCTTGATGCACCTCTGCTCGGTCTTGAACACGACCTTGCCCGCCGGCGGTCCACCGAGGTTGTCGCTGCGCAGCCCGTAGAGGATCTGCGTCGGGTAGCCGGCCCTCTCGTACGCCTTGGCGGCGGTGAACTTGCCGTTCTGGGCGTAGTGGTTGAGCTCCGACTGCCAACCGATCGTCATGGCGTTGCCGTGGACGTCCACGACCTGGTCGAGGTTCCAGCGCCATGCCTGGGTGCAGAGGGAAGAGGCGTACGAAGCCTGGTGGCACGGCTCGCCCGCGTGGTTTCCGGCGACCGGGACCGTGAGAACGGAGTCGGTGAGGTTGGGCTGGCCGGCGGCGGCGACGCCGTCACGGCCGAAGAGGTAGCGGGTGCCGTCAGGCGTGGTGACCTGCCAGTACTCGCCCGCATAGGTGCTGGTCTGGTTTCCCTTCGGCTGGCCGTCCTTCCCGAGGTACTCGACCTTCGTGCCGTCGCCTGATGCGGATACCCACTTGCCGTCGGCGTCGTTGCGCACCAGTTCGGTCGTGCTGCCGCCCAAGGACAGGACGAGATTCTCGCTCGCCCAGCACAGGTCCGCCTTCTCCTTGTCGGCGGAACCGGTGTTGTTGGGGGCACCCGGGTTGTTCTTGCGGTCGTCCGAACAGGTGCGGTAGCGGCGCTCGACGTAGCCCGGGTGGTAGTCCCAGCCGTCGCCCACCCAGGACGCCTGGCCGTTGGCGACGGACGTCTTGCCGTCGACCGCCTGGGAAGAGTACGAGAGGTTGATCTTCGGGGCCGGACCCGCCGGGGGCGCTGGGACGCCCAGCGGGTACGTCCAGGAGAAGCCTCCGCCGCTGCTTCCGGCCGTCCAGGAGCCGGACGGGGAGAGGGAGCTGGCCCGGTAGTTGCCGCCGGCACCCGCGCCGGAGTCCGTGGCCGCCAGGACCGTGGTGCCGCCGCCCGCCTGCGAGGAAAGGCCCTGCGTCTGACCGGCCGCGGGGTCGATGGTGGCCCGCACGGTGTCCGCCCCGGCGTCGTTGACGCTCGGGACATCCACGGGGGTCGAGCACTCGTCCAGTTCGGGAGTCGTCAGGAAGCACTCCGGAAGCTGGACGAACTGAAGGCGCGAGGCCCACTCGGTGCCGTACAGGTCCTCGAACGTGCCGTAGTCGAGCTCGACATCGAGCGGAGTCGATCCGGTCGGCGGCGGGGTGACGGTGATGATCGCGCCGTCGACGTCCGCGGTTTCGGTCGCGGTGCGCGCCTCGACCTCGACGTTCCAGGTACCCGAAGGGGCCGGCGGGGCCGGTTCGCCCTCGGGCGCGGTGGCCTGGCCGATCTTCACCGGGAGGTCCTCGACGGGGACAAGAGCCCCCGCCGCCTGGGTGAGGTCCACGGAGCCCGTGTCGGCAGCGGGTGGGATGACCTCGTCCGGATTCGGATTGAACTCCGCGGGCGGGTCGACCGGTGTGCCCGACCAACTGGCCAGCTCCTCGGTCTTCGCCTCGTCCTCGGGAGCCTTCTCCGTCTGCTGCAGGTCGGGCAGCTTGACGCTGTGCGACTCGGGGTCGTCCGGCGGGGGAGACGCCATGGCCTGTGTGGGCAGCAGCGACATGGCCACGAGCGCCGACAGGACGACGCCGGCACGACGCAACGCGCGCAGCCTCCCGCGACGAGACGCACGGAACGGACGCCCCGAACCGGACCAGGACATGAAACCCCCCACTTCCGGCGCGGTCAGGCGGAGCAGCCGACCACGGCGGGAAACCAGCAAATATTCACAGGATTGTGGAGGCAGTCGCCACAGGAAATCCACACCAGAGGCTTGCGCGGTGACATTCCTCACGCGCAATTGCCGCAGAATTCAAGGGATATGGGGGTGAAAGCTTCATAGTGAAATGATTGGCCTGACGAAGATCGTTCTGCTCGAAGTCGGCCAATCGAATGAATGCTGTCAAATCCCCCCGCAGTGAGGGAGATTAGTCCTGATTGGTCAGAACTTGCGGCCCTGATAGGAGTCCTCGCTGATCTGAGAGACTCCCAGGAAGCGTCTTCGGTTCCCTCCCGAGCCCTTTTCTGTGCCAACAGTGCGGGGAGTGACGGAAACGTGAAGATGGGCCATGCTCTGCTGGCACTCGTGTGCGCACAGCAGGAATGACAAGGGCAACGCGTTCTCAAGGCAGCGCGGTATCCATCTGCCCAAGGGGGAAGGGACTCATGGACGCCTCGACGAAACCGGACGACATCGGAAGCGTCACGTCGCCGGAAAATCAGGCCGGCCCCGCAGCCGCGCCCACGGCCGGCGAACGCAGGACGCGGCGGACCCGACGTAGCTACGCCGTGCTGTCCGCGGTGCTCGCAGCCGCTGTCGCCCTCCCCCTCACCGTGCACCTTGCGGGAGGCGAGCCTGAGACCGCCCCGAAGGGCGCACGCGACACGACCGCGCGGCAGCAACTAGGCATCGCCGACGCCCTCCGGGAGGCGAAGCGAGGCGGCAAGGACGTCGAGGCGACCGCCGAGCGCACCGCGAACTCCACCACCTGGGCCCAGCCCGACGGCTTCCTGCGCACGCGCACGAACAGCGCCACGATCCGGGCCAAGGTCGACGGTGAGTGGAAGAAGATCGACACCACGCTCCGGAAGGTGAAGGGCGGCTACGCGCCCGCCGCGGTGAACGATCCGCTGCTCTTCAGTGCAGGCGACTCCCGAGCGGACCGCGCCAACCGTTCCTCCCACGCCGGCGTGCAGCGCTCCGGTCTCGCCGCCGCGCCCGTCGCACCGGCGGCGCCCGCCAACTCCTCCGACGAGCGCACCTGGAGCGAACTCGTACGGCTCACGGTCGATGGCCACGACCTCGTCGTCAGCTGGCCCGGCCCGCTGCCCGCGCCCGTCGTGGACGGCCCTCGTGCCCTCTACGAGAACGTGCGGCCCGGAATCGACCTCCTGCTCACCGCTCGCGACGGCGGCTACTCCCACGTCCTGATCGTCCACTCCCGCGAGGCTGCGGAGGATCCGCTGCTGAAGGACCTGGACTATCGGCTCTCCTCGCCCACCCTCACGTTCCGGCTGGACCCGGGCTCCCATGTGGTCAGCGCCCTGAATCCCGCGGGCGAGGAGATCGCCGCCGCGCCGACTCCGTACCTCTGGGACTCGGCGGGTTCGGTCCGGCAGACGGAGGGCGAGCCGACCCCAGTCCCCGACCCCTCGGTCGCGGACACGGCCCTTGCGCTGCCCGGGCTCGCGGGCCCGCAGCCCGGAAGCCATGACAGCGTTCTCGGCGCCACGCTCGCCGCCGACGGTGTCCTCCAGCTGGCCGTGGGTGCCAAGTCCCTCACCGACCCCGACGTGGTCTACCCCGTCTTCATCGACCCCTCCTTCAAGGGTCGCAAGAACGACTGGACGTTGCTCTACGCGAAGCACCCGACGTCGAGCTTCTACAACGGGCAGAACTTCAACGACGGCAGCAACGAATCCCGCATCGGCTACGAGAAGACGACCGGAGGCCTGTCCCGGTCAGTCTTCACCTTCGAGCACGACAAGAAGCTCCACGGCGCCGTCATCAAGTCCTCGTACTTCCGCGTGCTGCAGACCTACTCCTGGAGCTGCGAGCCCCGCAAGTACGACGTGTACCTCACGAGCACCATCACGCCGACCACCAATTGGGCCAACCAGAACTCGCCCAACATCTGGGGCCGCCTCCTCGGAAGTCAGACGAACGCCCACGGCTACAAGGCGGAGACGTGTAAAGACGACTGGGCAGGCACCGACATCAAGTCCGCGACCCAGGAGGCCTCGACCAAGGAGTGGTCCCTCATCGGGATCGGGCTGAAGGCGGCCAACGAGAGCGACTCGATGTACTGGAAGAAGATCATCGCCAACGGCGAGAACTCGCCGTACATCGAGACCCTCTACAACCACAACCCCAACGAGCCCCTCCAGGTCGGCATGTCGACCGTTCCCGGCGGCATGTGCGACACCAACGTCCCCTATGTCGCCATCGGCAAGAGCGACATCACCTTCCGCGTCTCCGGTGTCGACGTCGACGGCGACCTGGAGTACGTCCACCTCAAGGTCTGGCGCAACGACACCCCGGGTACGCCTGTCCTGAACCAGGACGTCCAGCCCGCCAGCAACGGAACGATCAGCGTTCCGCTCGCCTGGGCGAAGTTCGTCAGCGGCAAGACGTACTCCTGGACCGCGTGGACGATCGACACGGAGGGCGGCGTCTCGGCGCAAGGCCCCGCAGGAACCACCGCCTTCTGCCAGTTCACGGTCGACCAGACCGCACCCAGCAGCCCCAAGGTGACCTCCACCCCGTTCCCGGAGCCCGGGGAGAAGTACGACCGGTGGAGCACCGTGGAGTTCGGCACGGCCGGGGAGTTCACCTTCGCCGCCGAGACCGGCAGCGGCACGCCGGACGAGAGCGTCGTCAAGTACGAGTACGCCTTCAACGCGCCCAACCCCACGACCAACCCCTCGTTGGCCACCACCAAGGGCGCTCCGGTCAGCAAGACGCTCAACCCGCCCGCCGCGGGCGTCAACGTCCTGTTCGTCTGGGCGGTCGACAACGCGGGCAACCGCTCCGCGGCGCCGATGAAGTACATCTTCTACGTCAAGCCCCGCAAGACGCCCGATCCGGCCGGCGACCTCAGCGGCGACGGGTTCCCCGACCTCCTCGCCATCGACGGCTCCGGCAACCTGCGCCACTACGCCGCCTCCACCCGTGGCGACGTCGGCATCCACATGCCGGCGGGCCTCGACGGCAAGGGCGTCCTCGACGACGGCTACTGGACGGGCACCGGCGGCCCCGCGCTGCTCAGCCACCACGGTGACTGGTTCCCGGGCGACGGCGTCAACGACCTCATGGCGCGGCTGCCCGACGGCAGGCTCTACGTCTTCCCGGGTGACGGCTATGGAAGTTTCAACACCACGAGCCGGGTGGAGGTGCTGCTTCCGTCGAACGCGCCTGCCCCAGCCACGCTCACCCAGATCGTCGCCACGGGTGACATCACCGGCGACGGGCTCGCCGACGCGATGGCCAAGGCCGGGGACCAGTTGTGGGCCTTCACCGGCTACACCGGTGCTGCCTTCACCGAGGCGCGGCTCTTCGGCGGCGGGTGGTCCACCAGCGACATCGTCGGCCTCGCCGACTACTCCGGTGACGGCGTGGCCGACCTGTTGCGGCGTACCGACGACACCACCCGTGGGCTTCTCCTCCGCCAGGGCAAGGCGGCGGCCAACGGGGGCGTCGACCTCGCCTCCCTGGCGTCCGCCGGGGCCTCGGGGGCGGGACAGGACATCGTGTACGGGCAGGGTGGCTGGACCCCGACGAGCATCCCGATGATCCAGGGGACTGCCGACGCCTCCGGTGACGGGATCCCCGACCTGTGGGCCGTCATGGCCGACGGCACGCTCCGGTTCTATCTGGGTGGCCGGAGCGCCCACGGGGCCGCGACGGTGGTCGGTGAAGGGGGCTGGACCGGGCTGGTCGCCCTCGGCTGACGAGCGGAGTTGGTACGGGAGGGGGTGGACCGGGATCCCGGTCCACCCCCTCCCGGCACTCCTACGGCGTCACGCTGAACAGCATCCGCTTGCCCGGGTGTTCGGTGACCGTCCAGAGGCGGTTCGGTGTGCCCGGCCAGACCGAGTAGTCCTCGACGCCGATCGCGGAGGTCCGGCGCGGGGACGACTCGACGAGGCGGCCGGTGGCGGTGTCGGGCCTGGCGACGAGGACCCGGCCGTTCTGCTGGCCCCGACTCTGGCTGAGGTAGTACGTGCCGTTGATGACCGCGGCGCCCTGGATGCCGCCGTTGTCCTGCTCGGACGCGAGGAACGGAATGCGGTAGGCCTCGTCGGCCTGCCAGTAGCCGTTGGCGTCAAGGGCCGGTGTGCCGCCGCTGGTGTTCATCGGTCGGCGGATGACCCGGCCGGTCGTGAACGCGTCGGTGACCTTCGCCTTCTCGCACCACTCGCCCGTGGTGATGTGCCGCGTGGCCGAGGAGCGGTCGAGGCTCGCGAAGCTGGTCTTCGAGGTGACGTCCGTGGCCTGGCAGGTCTTGTCCTCGTCCTGCATGTCGCAGGGCGTGCCCGGCGGCGGCTCGACCGTGTCGCAGGCGGCGTTCGTCCAGCCGTCGCTCTGCGGCAGGATGTAGCGGTAGCCGTGGGCGTTGTACACGCCGTCCTGTCGGCCGATCGCGGTCTTGGACCTGCCCCACTTGTCGGCGGGCAGGGCCCCGAGGTCGATGATGTTGCGCAGGTCGAAGACGCGGAAGCCGCGGTTGGTGTCCGCCACGTACAGGTAGTAGCCGTACCAGACCATGCCGCCGGCGTGCAGCGAGCCGTACTGCTTCCCGCCCGCCTTCGAGTAGTGCTGCGAGGTGCGCACGCTCATGTAGCTGGCGTTGCCGGAGTCGTTGATGAACGGGTACACCAGCAGGACGTGGGCGTACTTCCCGGTGCTGGAGTCGATGAACGAGACCCGGACGCCCTTGCGTTCGGTGTTGGTCCCGCCCTCGTCGACGTCGTCCGGCTTCTTGTCGTCGTTCCAGTCGTCCTTGTTGTACCAAGTGACCATCATGGGCTTGTGATCCGCCGGGTTCCAGCCGGTCTCGGGGTCACCCCAGGTCTGGTCCTCGTCGGCGTCGGCGACGCTGGTCACGCCCTGCGGCCACCACTCGGAGCCGTCGTCGGTGCCGTTGTCGGCGGTGTCGAAGCAGAAGCTCTTGGCGAAGCCCTGCGGCTTCGTGCCGAGCTCGGTGGCCGCCTTGTTGCAGACTTCGGTGTCCCACTTGCCCGTTCGGCCGCTGGTCTGCGCCTCCTTCAGGAGCGAGTTCACGCCGATGTTGGGTAGATCGGCGTTCAGCTTGTCTATGCGGCCCTGGAGCTCCGCCTTGTTGGAGAGCGGGCGCAGTTCGAAGTTGGAGAGTTCGAGGCCGGGGTCGGCGGCGGCCTGCGCCGGTGCCGCCAACCCTGTCGCCAGCAGTGACGCGGCGACGGTGGCCATGAGCGCCACCTTCGCCCTCACCCTGTAACTCCTCCTCATACGTGTCCTCCCGTGTCGTGCCTTGTGCTGCATGGCTTGCGGGAGTTTAGGTGATGGCTACACAGATCTTGATCGCGGGTAAGGAGCAACTGGGTCTGGCGGTACGCACGTTGAGCCCGCTAGGTTCGCGACACCGTTGTGAACCAAGGGGAGGGTGAATGCGCAAGTCGCTGAGATGGCTGATGTCGCTCACGGTGCTCATAGGCACCGTCGGCGCGGGTGGTGCGGCCACCGCCGCCGAGCCGGCCACCGGCAGTCCGACCGCCGTCGCGGACAGCGCCGTCGGTACGGACATCAAGGACCGCATCCTGGCGATCCCCGGGATGAGCCTCATCGAGGAGAAGCCGTACGCCGGCTACCGCTACTTCGTCCTCGAGTACACCCAGCCGGTGGACCACCGCCGCCCCTGGAAGGGCACGTTCAAGCAGCGACTCTCGCTGCTGCACAAGGACACCGACCGGCCGACCGTCTTCCACACCAGCGGTTACGGCCTGAGCACCACCCCCAGCCGCCGCGAGCCCACCCGGATCATCGACGGCAACCAGGTCTCCATGGAGTACCGCTTCTTCACGCCGTCCCGGCCGCAGCCCGCCGACTGGACCAAGCTGGACATCTACCAGGCCGCGAGCGACCAGCACCGCATCTTCACCGCGCTGAAGAAGATCTACGGCAAGAAGTGGCTCTCCACCGGCGCCTCCAAGGGCGGTATGACGGCGACGTACTACGAGCGCTTCTACCCCCGTGACATGGACGGCGTGGTCGCCTACGTGGCGCCGAACGACGTGAACAACAAGGAGGACTCGGCCTACGACCGGTTCTTCGAGACGGTCGGCACCAAGGAGTGCCGCGACCGGCTCAACGCGATGCAGCGCGAGGCGCTGATCCGCCGCGAGCCGCTGCAGAAGAAGTACAAGGAGTGGGCGGAGACCGAGGGCGCGACCTTCAACACCGTCGGCTCCCTGGACAAGGCGTACGAGGCCGTCGTCCTGGACTTCGTCTGGGGCTTCTGGCAGTACTACGGCCAGGACGTCTGTGCCGACGTGCCGGACGCGGCCACCGCGAGCGACGACACCGTCTACCAGACGATCGACGCCTACTCGGGCTGGTCCTTCTACACCGACCAGGGCCTCGACCCGTACACCCCGTACTACTACCAGGCCGCCACCGAGCTGGGCTCGCCCAGCATCAAGCTCCCGCACCTCAACGGCCTGACCCGGTACGGCTACCAGCCCGCGCGTAACTTCGTTCCGCGCGAGATCCCGACCACGTTCAAGCCGGCGGCCATGCGCGACGTCGACAGCTGGGTCCGCCACAACGCGCACCAGATGCTCTTCGTCTACGGCGGCAACGACCCGTGGGGAGCCGAGCCGTTCCGCCTCGGCAAGGGCGCCCGTGACAGCTACGTCTTCACGGCCCCCGGCGCCAACCACGGTGCCCAGGTCGCCGGTCTCGTCGAGGCCGAGCGCACCAAGGCCACGGCCCGCATCCTCGCCTGGGCCGGCGTCGAGGCCCCGGCCGTCCAGGCCGGGCAGCCCCTGGCCCGCTTCGACGCCCGTCTCGACAACGCGACGGACGACGAGCTGAAGAGGGAGCACGGTCTGCGTCCGTAGACCCGACTTCAGCGCCCGGCGTGCTTCACAGCCGCCGGGCGCACCCCACCGGGCGCTCCCCGCCCAGCGCCACGAACAGCGCGGTGGTGGGCGGGCAGTGGTCCCGGCTGGTGACCGCCGACGCGACCCGGAACGCGGGTGGCCGTTCCCCCGATCCGTCGCAGGCGGTCTCCTTCACCCGGCCCGCACCCGAGGAATCCGTCGGCGCCACGCAGTCCCCGACGACGGTGTGCGGCCCGCCGCCCTGCCCGGGGTCACCGGGATGCGGCGGTTCCAGATTCCGCATGCAGGCGTAGCCGCGCGGTACCGACCCGTCGCCGTTCTCGTCCGCCGCCGGGCGGCTCTCCGAGACGTGCAGGACGAAGTCCGTGGTCGGCGGGCAGGTCGGGGCGTCCGAAGTGAGCCCCTGGTACCGGGTGGTCACCCGTGCGACGGCCCTCTCGCTCGTGCACGGGACCTCGCGGAACACCGTCCCGCGCGTGGAGCAGTCCCCGGGCCCCAGGAACGAGGCCCCGGGGTCGTGGGGCGTGCTCGTGTACGTGACGGGGAGCGGCGGCCCGCCGTCGGGGGCCTGTTGGCATCCGGTCAGGGCACATCCGGTCAGGACGAGGAGCAGCCCCGCCGTCCACACCGCGGGGCTTGAGAGAGCGCGCATGAGAGACCCCCGTTCTCCTCGGTTCCAGCGTCGCCCGCCGGGGCGGGCGGACGCCAGGGAGAACGGGGGGCCTGCGTCACTGGTTACGTCTCGCGTAGGACAGGCCGTGGCCGACCGGGTACAGCACCCGCGTCGGATCGTCCGCACGCTGCACGGGAACGGGCAGACGGCCCTGCGGCCGGGCGTGCCCGGCGATCACCCGGACGGCGGCGCGCAGTTCGACGTCGGTCCAGGAGTACGCGGCGAGCGTGGCCCGCTGTCCGCGGAGCTGGGCGATGTCGTACGGGTTGCGGATCGCGACCGTCACGACGGGCACCCCGGTCGCCACGAGGCGGTCGACGAGGGTGCGTTGGGGGCTGGTCGCCGAGACGTTGTACGTGCCGACGACGACCAGGTCCTTGCCGGCGGCGGCCGCCACGGCCTCCTCGATCTTCGCCGCCGTCGGGGTGATGCCGGTGGACAGCGCGGTGGCGGTGAAGCCGAGCGCCGTGAACTCGCCGGCCAGGGTGGTGGTCGGCGGCCCGGTGGTACCCGAGGGGGAGGCCGGGTCGGCGCCGACGACCAGGACCGCGGAGTGGCTGCGGCGGCTGACCGGCAGGAAGCCGCGCTCGTTGAGGAGCAGGGTGGTGGTGGCCTCGGCGATCCGGTCGGCCCGGGCGAGATGCCCGCGGGTGCCGACCGTACGGTCCACTCCGCCGCCCGTCACGTACGGGCGCCGGAAGAGCCCCAGCTTCGCCTTGAGGCGCAGGATCCGCAGGATCGATTCATCTAGCCGCGCCTCGGTGAGCTCGCCGTCCTGGACGGCCTTGAGGACCGCGTTCCAGGCGATGTCCAGCTTCGGCGGGTTGAGCAGCTGGTCGACGCCGGCCTTGAGCGCGAGGACGGGCACGCGCTCGTCGCCGTACTTGGTCCGTACGCCCTCCATGCCGAGGGAGTCCGTCACCACCACGCCGTCGTAGCCGAGCTGTTCGCGCAGGATGCCGGTGAGGATGGGGCGGGAGAGGGTCGCCGGGTCCTCGCTCGGGTCGAGCGCGGGGACGACGATGTGCGCGGTCATGATCGAGTCGATGCCGGCGGCGATCGCGGAGCGGAACGGCGGGGCGTCGAGCTCGGCCCACTGCTCGCGGGTGTGGGTGATGGTCGGCAGGCCGTAGTGGCTGTCGACGGCGGTGTCGCCGTGCCCGGGGAAGTGCTTGGAGGTCGCCGCGACCCCGGCCGACTGGTACCCCCTGACCTGGGCGGACACCAGGTCGGCGACGGCCTCGGGGGCGGAGCCGAAGGAGCGGACGCCGATGACCGGGTTGGCGGGGTTGACGTTGACGTCGGCGACGGGCGCGTAGTTCTGCCGGATGCCGACGGCGGCCAGTTCGGCGCCCGCGATCCGGGCGGCCTCGCGGGCGTCGGAGCGCGAGCCGCCGGCGCCGAGCGCCATCGCGCCGGGGACCAGGGTGGCCGGTTCGCCGACCCGGCAGACGATGCCGTGCTCCTGGTCGGTGGAGATGAGGGCGGGGACGGGCGTGGGCTGCGCGAGAGCCGCCCGCTGGATGCCGTTGGAGAGGTCGGCGATCTGGTGCGGGTCGCGGGTGTTGTGCGCCCAGGAGAAGTAGATGACGCCGCCGACGTGGTACTTCTCGACCAGCTCGGCGGCGGTGCGGACGCCGATCTCCTTGAGGTTCAGGTCGATGTCGACCTGGTCGGGGGCGGTGGCGGAGTGGCCGTACACCCGCATGACGAAGAGCTGGCCGACCTTCTCTTCGAGGGACATCCGGGAGATGAGCGCCTGGAGCGTGCGCTCGCTCGACGCGTCGCCGGCCGCCTGGGCGGGGGTGCCGACTCCGGTGACGGCGGCAGCGGCGGCCGCGGCGGAGACCGTGAGAAGGGTGCGTCGGGAGGGGGAGGCCGAGGGGGTGGGGGAGGGGGAGGGGGAGGTGGCGGGGGCGCGGTGGTGCACTGATGCTCCTTCCGGCCGTGCGGGATGGGGAGGGAAGTCGGTGAAGGAAACTTCCAAGGAGCACGGATAGCCCGAAAGTAACTGCCAGGTCAAGGACCTGAGCAGGAATCGGCCCCTCAGGTCGCCTCCGACGCCACCCGCGGCCAGTGCTCCTGGAGCGTCCTGACGGTCTCGGTGATCGCCGGGCGGCGGGCCGCGCCCGTGCGCCAGAGCGCGTGCAGCCGGCGCCTCGGCACCGGGTCGAGCCGGACCGGGGTCACCTCCGGCGGCAGCGTCCCGCGCCCGAGGCGCGGCACCATCGCGATCCCGAGGCCGGCCGCGACCAGGGCGACCTGGGTGTGGTTCTCCTCGGCCTGGTGGACGACGTGCGGTTCACAGCCGGTGGAGCGCAGGGTCTGCATCAGCCAGTCGTGGCAGACGGAGCCCGGCGGCTGCGTGATCCACCGCTGCTCCGCCAGCTCCTCCCGCCGTACCGACGCCCGACCCGCCAGAGGGTGGGTACGGGGTACGAGGACGTCGCACAGGTCGTCGCCGATCACCGCCTGTTCGAGTCCGGGCGGGGACGGCATCGGAGAGATGTCCCAGTCGTGGGCGACGGCGAGGTCGATCACTCCCCGCCCGACGAGCTCGATGGAGATGTGCGGGTCGACCTCCGTCAGGCGGGCGTCGAGCGCGGGGTGCCGGGCCGTCAGGTCGGCGAGGACCCGGGGCATCAGACCGCGTGCCGCGCTCGCGAAGCAGCCGATCGAGAGCCGCCCGGCGGGCAGCCCGCGGCGCTCTTCGAGCCGTACCTCCGCCTGCTCGACGATCGACAGCAACTGCTCTGCGGTGGCGGCCAGTTGGTACGCCTCGTCGGTGAGCCTGACCCCGCGGCCCCGGCGTTCGAGCAGGGTCGTACGGGTCTCCCGCTCCAGCTTCGCGATCTGCTGGGAGACGGCCGACGGGGTGTACCCGAGGGCGGCGGCCGCGGCGCCGACGGACCCGTGGACGGAGACGGCGTGGAGGGCGCGCAGACGGCCGAGATCGAGCATGGGCGGGCTCCTCGGGGCTTCTCGGGGCGTCTCGGTTCGGTGAGGCGGGCGTGGCTCTGGATGAAGCGTTGCTTCATCCAACCATGAAGAGATACGCGCTGGTGCTACACGATGAGGATGGGTGACGCTCTTTCTCATGCGCCCTGCCCACATCGCCCTGGCCGCGTTCGTCGCCGCCGTCTGGGGAGTCAACTTCGTCGTCATCGAGATCGGCCTCGACCACTTCCCGCCGCTGCTCTTCTCCGCCCTCCGCTTCCTCGTCGCCGCGCTGCCCGCGGTGTTCCTGGTCGGCCGGCCCACGGTCGCCTGGAAGTGGATCGTGGGGGTCGGACTCGCCCTGGGCGTGGCGAAGTTCGGGCTGCTCTTCACGGGCATGGACCTCGGCGCCCCCGCCGGGCTCTCCTCGCTGATCCTGCAGATCCAGGCGGTCTTCACGGCCCTGTTCGCCTTCGTCGCGCTGGGCGAACGGCCCGGGAGGGTGAAGATCGCGGGCATGGCGGTCGCGCTCGCGGGCATCGGCGTCGCGGCGGTCGACGAAGGCGCGTCCGGCCCGCTGGTGGGCTTCGCGCTGTGCATCGCGGCGGCGGCCTGCTGGGGCGTCTCCAACGTCCTGACCCGCAAGGCGTCCCCGCCCGACGCCCTCAACTTCATGGTCTGGGTCAGCACCGTGCCCGTGCTGCCGCTGCTCGCCCTCTCGCTCCTCCTGGAGGGGCCGGAGCGCGACCTCGAAGCGCTGCGCGGGCTCGACTGGACCGGTGCGGGCGTCATCGTCTACTGCGCCTGGGTCGTCACCGTCTTCGGCTTCGGCGCCTGGGGCTGGCTGCTGCGCCGCTACCCGGCGTCCTCGGTCGCCCCGTTCTCCCTCCTGGTCCCCGTCTTCGGCATGTCCTCGGCGGCGCTGTTCCTGGGCGAGGGCGTCTCACCCCTGCGCTGGTGCGCGGCGGCGCTGCTGGTCGGGGGAGTGGCGCTGTCGACGCTCTCGTGGGGGCGCGGGGCGGGCTCGGCGAAGGGGGCCGCGGCTATGGAGCCGGCCTCGGAGGTGCCTGCCCACGCGCGAACCTGAGAGGCGCCTCGCGGGCGTCTCGTCAGGCCCTTGGGCGCCCCTCACCCCCGCGGGCGCGCCGTCGACTCCCGTACCAGCAGCTCCGCCGGGATCGTCGTCACGCCGCCCGGCGGGGGCTCCTCGGTGCCGACCGCGAGCCGGCCCGCGCGGGCGCCCGCCTCGTGCAGGGGCAGGCGTACGGTCGTCAGGGCCGGGACCGCGTCGATCGAGAACGGCAGGTCGTCGAAGCCCGCGACCGACACGTCCTCCGGTATCCGCAGCCCCTGGTCCCGCAGCGCCGCGCACGCGCCCAGCGCGACCGTGTCGTTGGCCGCGAGGACGGCCGTCAACGCCGGTTCCCGCCGCATGAGTTCGAGCGTGGCGTCGTAGCCCGAGCGCCGGTCGTACGGGCCGTGCACCGTCGGCCCCTCGGGCAGCCCCGCCGCCGCGAGGGCGTCCCGGTGGCCCTCCAGGCGGTGCCGGGTCGTCGTCCGGTCCGCGGGCCCCGCCACGTAACCGATCCGCCGGTGGCCGAGCGAGAGCAGGTGCTCCGTGAGCCGGCGCGCGCCCGCCCGGTTGTCGAAGGTGAGCGCCGCCACGCTCGCGTCCCCCGCCACGGGCGGCCGGCCGCACAGCACGATCCGGGTCCCCGCGTCCGTCAGCTTCGCGAGCTTCGTCGAGACCGCCGCCACGTGGTCCGGGTCCTCCAGGGCGCCGCCGGTCAGGATGACGGCGGCGGCGCGCTGGCGCTGGAGCAGTGTGAGGTAGGTGAGCTCGCGCTCCGGGGAGCCGCCCGTGTTGCAGACGACCGCCAGTTTCTCGCCACCCGCCCGGCCCGGCGCCCCTTCGCCGATCGCGCTCTGCGCCGCGCCCGCCATGATCCCGAAGAAGGGGTCGGCGATGTCGTTGACGAGGACGCCGACCAGGTCCGATGTGGCGGCGGCCAGCGAGCTCGCGGGCCCGTTCAGGACGTAGTCCAGCTCGTCCACCGCCCGCAGCACCCGCTCCCTTGTGGAGGCGGCGACCGGGTAGTTGCCGTTCAGGACACGGGAGACGGTGGCGGGGGACACCTGGGCACGCGCGGCCACATCCGACAGCGTGACGGTCATCGCGTACCTCCGGGAAGAGCGGGCGAGAGCGGAGCGAGGGCCGGGTCGGGGGCGTCAGGAGAGTCCGGCGGACCCCTTGTCCGGTGTGTTGTCGGCAGGCTAGCGTCTTCGTTCGTAGAAAGCGCTTTCTGTTTGAGGTTGTGTACGTGATGGAGGCACCTTCGTGACACGCAGGACGGTCCGTATCGCCATGAACGGCGTCACCGGACGCATGGGCTACCGCCAGCACCTCGTCCGCTCGATCCTCGCCCTGCGCGAGCAGGGCGGCCTCGACCTGGGCGACGGCACGACCCTCTGGCCGGAACCCGTCCTCGTCGGCCGCCGCGAGTCCGCGCTGCGCGCGCTCGCCGAGCGGCACGGCCTCACCGAGTGGTCCACCGACCTGGACGCCGTGCTCGCCGACGAGTCCGACCGGGCCGTCGACATCTACTTCGACGCCCAGGTCACCTCGGCCCGCGTCGAGGCCATCCGCAAGGCCGTGGCCGCCGGCAAGCACGTCTACACCGAGAAGCCCACGGCGGGTGACCTCGCGGGCGCCCTCGACCTGGCCCGGCTCGCCGCCGAGAAGGGCGTCAAGCACGGCGTCGTCCAGGACAAGATCTTCCTGCCGGGCCTGCTCAAGCTGAAGCGGCTGATAGACGGCGGCTTCTTCGGCCGGATCCTCTCCGTGCGCGGCGAGTTCGGCTACTGGGTCTTCGAGGGCGACTGGCAGGCCGCCCAGCGCCCCAGCTGGAACTACCGCGCCGAGGACGGCGGCGGGATCGTCGTGGACATGTTCCCGCACTGGGAGTACGTCCTCCACGAGCTCTTCGGCCGCGTCACGAGCGTCACCGCGCACGTCGCCACCCACGTCCCCGAGCGCTGGGACGAGCACGGGAAGCCGTACTCCGCGACCGCCGACGACGCCGCGTACGGCATCTTCCAGCTGGAGGGCGGCGCGGTCGCCCAGATCAACTCCTCCTGGACGGTCCGCGTCAACCGCGACGAGCTGGTGGAGTTCCAGGTGGACGGCACGCACGGCTCGGCCGTCGCCGGCCTGCGCAACTGCCGCGTCCAGCACCGCTCGGCCACCCCGAAGCCGGTCTGGAACCCGGACATCCCGGCGACCGAGCCCTTCCGCGAGCAGTGGCAGGAGGTCCCGGACAACGCCGCGTTCGACAACGGCTTCAAGGCGCAGTGGGAGCTGTTCCTGCGCCACGTGGTCCTGGACGAGCCGTACCACTGGGACCTGCTCGCGGGCGCGCGCGGTGTGCAGCTCGCCGAGCTGGGGCTGCGCTCCTCGGCCGAGGGCCGGCGCCTCGACGTCCCGGAGGTCACGCTGTGATCCGGCTGCCCGACGCGACCGGCGGCGTACGGGAGTACAGCCCGCGCCCCGCGCGCCCCCTCGCCCCCGTGGGCGGCGCCCTGACCTCCCGTACGGTCTTCTCCGCGGCCCACGTCGTCGCCGATCCGTACGCCGACACGACCCCCGACGGCCCGGCGGCCGTCGACTGGGACGCCACGCTCGCCTTCCGCCGCCACCTCTGGTCGCACGGCCTGGGCGTCGCCGAGGCCATGGACACCGCCCAGCGCGGGATGGGCCTGGACTGGGCGGGAGCGGCCGAGCTCATCCGTCGCTCGGCGGCCGAGGCGAAGGCGGTCGGCGGCCGGATCGCGTGCGGCGTGGGCACGGACCAACTGACCGGCCCCGCAGACCTGGTGGCGATCCGCTCGGCGTACGAGGAGCAGCTCGCGCTCGTCGAGGAGGCCGGCGCCCAGCCCATCCTGATGGCCTCGCGCGCCCTCGCGGCGGCGGCCGGCGGTCCGGAGGAGTACCTCGACATCTATACGGGTCTGCTGCGCCAGACGACCGAGCCGGTGATCCTGCACTGGCTGGGCCCGATGTTCGACCCGGCGCTCGGCGGGTACTGGGGCTCGGCCGACCTGGACGCGGCGACCGAGACCTTCCTGGAGGTCATCGCCGCCCACCCGGACAAGGTCGACGGCATCAAGGTCTCCCTGCTCGACGCCCAGCGCGAGATCGAGCTGCGCCGCCGCCTCCCGGAGGGCGTCCGCTGCTACACGGGCGACGACTTCCACTACCCCGAGCTGATCGCGGGCGACGACCGGGGCTTCAGCCACGCGCTGCTCGGCATCTTCGACCCGCTGGGCCCGCTGGCGGCGGAGGCCGTACGGATCCTGGACACGGGGGACGCGAAGGGGTTCCGGGAGCTGCTCGACCCGACCGTGGAACTCTCCCGGCACCTCTTCGAGGCGCCGACCCGCTTCTACAAGACGGGAGTCGTGTTCCTGGCATGGCTGGCGGGCCACCAGGACCACTTCACGATGGTCGGCGGCCTGCAGTCGGCGCGCTCCCTGCCGCACCTGGCCCGGGCGTACGAACTGGCCGACGGACTTGGCCTGTTCCCGGATCCGGAGCGGGCGGAGTCGAGGATGCGGTCCCTTCTGACGGTGTACGGAGTCGAGCAGTGAACCAAGCGGGGAACCACCCTCTCGCACGCTTCAGCATCAACCAGATGACCGTGAGGCAACTGTCCCTGCCGGACCTTGTGGCGAACTGCGTTCGGCTCGGCGTCCCGGGCGTGGGCCTGTGGCGGGAGCCGGTCGCGGAGTACGGCCTGGAGGCGACGGCGAAGCTCGTACGCGACGCGGGCCTGACGGTCACGTCGCTCTGCCGGGGCGGCTTCTTCACGACGACCCAGGGGCTGGACGACAACCGCGCCGCGATCGACGAGGCGGCGGCCCTGGGCACGGACACCCTGGTCCTGGTCTCCGGGGGCCTCGCCCCGGGCAGCCGCGACCTGACGGCTGCACGCGCCCGGATCGGGGAGGCGATCGCCGAACTCGCCCCGTACGCGGGGGAGCGGGGTGTCCGGCTCGCGATCGAACCCCTCCACCCGATGTACGCGGCGGACCGCTGCGCGGTCTCCACCCTGGACCAGGCGCTGGACATCGCCGAGCGCTTCCCCGCCGCGCAGGTGGGGGTGGTCGTCGACACGTACCACGTCTGGTGGGACGACCGCGCTCCGGCGGCGGTGGCCCGCGCGGGCGCGGCGGGCCGCATCCACGCCTTCCAACTGGCCGACTGGACCACCCCCTTGCCGGCCGGCGTCCTCAACGGCCGCGGCCCTCTCGGCGACGGCGCGATCGACCTCCGCCGGTGGCGCACCCTCGTGGAGGAGGCCGGGTACACGGGCCCGATCGAGGTGGAGCTCTTCAACGACGAGCTGTGGGCCAGGAACGGCGTGGAGGTGCTGGAGGAGACGGCGGAGGGCTTCGTACGAGAGGTGGGCTGACCTCCGGGTCCGCTACTTCCTGGGGCCGCCCAGGATGTCGCCGAGACCCGCCCCGTCGGCCTTCTTGCCCGCCGCGCGCCTGGTGATGACGGCGAGGACGACGGGGACAAGAAGCTCGATCGCGCGGGAGACCGTCGCCGGGGGGAGACCCGTCTTCCTGGCGACCGCGTTGGCCGCGGGCTTCGCCAGCTTGCCGAGCACCCCGGCCATGAGGCCGCCGCTCACCAGGCCGCCGAAGCCCGCCACGCCCTGGAGCGGCGGCTCGGCGGACGTGGCCTCCTCGACGGCCTGGCGTACCTCGTCCGCGCTACCGGGCTCGGAGGCCGCCTGCCGCAGCTCTCCGTCGAGCGCGGACACCGAGCTGCCCACGACCGCCTTCGCCCCGGCCGCGTCCGTGCCGAGCAGACCGGCGATCTCCTGGAGCCGGTCGTCGCCCAGCTCGTGCAGCACGTCGTCCTGGAACGATTCATCACTCATGCCGGAAACGCTACGTTTCCTCGGTCCGCTCGGCACTCGGAGCGCCGTCGCGCGGGCCCGCACGACGCCTTCGGCCGAGTGGATCGATCAACGCTCCTTGCGGCTCACGTCCCACGAGGGTCGGGGCGCGCGCCGATGCCGAGAACCCGTCTCCTTCGCACCGGTCCGGTGCGTCGCGAGCCACACGCCCAACGCATACAACAGGGCACCCATGGACGCGCCGGACACGTTGACGAGCACGTCGTCGATGTCGACCACCCTGCCGGCCCGCATGAGCCACTGCGTGAACTCGATGAAGAGACTCAGCGCGCACGCCGCCATGACCGTGACCGTGAGGCCGGAGCGTGGGAAGGAGAATCGGAAGGAGATCGCGACGGGTAGGAACATCGCTGCATTTGCGACCTGCTGCCTGATGTACATGGAGCGTTCCATGTCTTCCATCGCGGCGTAGTCAAACAACAGTCCTTGGCCAGGAATGATCCAGACCGTTGAATCCCCTGAGCCGATGGCCTGTGACGGAGTCAGTGTGGCAAGGAGAGTGATTCCCAGGAAGAAAAGCAGGAGGAATTGTGCCCCACGTCCGGCTTCCGCGCCCCTCTTCCTGCGGAGCGTGGTCCCGAAAATGCACACGAGCAAGCAGGCGAGCAGCCCGAAGATGACGTTAAGGGGCGTGATGTAGAGAATGACTTGCCACATGCGCTCACCTCCAGGGTCTGCGGACGGGCCGGTGGCGTCAGGGGGCACCGGCCCGTAAGGCTATATCAGTAGCACAGCCACTTGGTGATGTAGGTGGTCTCGCCCGACTTCATGACGCCGCGCACGCACCAGTCGGGGTTGGTCGTGTAGTAGCGCGTAGCGCTCGCGTACTTGCCGGTGACGGCAGTTTTCGTGGCGATCCAGTCCGTCGGGTGAACCGTCCCCTTCGGGGTCTTGAACTGGGCGCCCAGGGTGACGGTGGTGTTGCTGCCCCGGTACTTGTAGTAGCTGACGGTGAAGTCTCCGGCGACACCGGCGGGCTTATTCACGCACAGCTGCCCATTCGTGAGGTCTCCGCATCCTTTCGGGGTCGCGCTCGCCATGGGGGCGGTCACAAGCCCCACCCCGGCCATCACGAATATTCCGATCAGGATCGTAAGAATCCTACGCATTGAACGCCTCCCCCGAATCCTCTCCCGTTCCGGGAAGGGATTCCGATAAGTCCTTTGGTCGTTGGTGACGGTAGCGTGCCCCCGAGGTGAGCTGCAAGTACAGATGATCATGCGGCGATGCGTTTTGGATGCTTCGAAGTGCCGAATTTTCGGGGGTGGTCGGGTGTCAGGCGGCAGTCGCCGGGTGTATTGATTGGCTTGATCTGTCTGATTGGCTTGTTCTCGTCTTTATGGGCAGCGCCGATCCGTCCAGCTCTTATGCCGACGAAAGGGGAGGGTGCTCGGTCCCGCTCGCAAGGACTTTGGGTGCAGAATTCAGAGCAGCCGTCCGGAATCGCTGCTTCCCCGTGATCGCGCGAGGAATGGGCGAGCGCCCCTGTGAACCGCTCGACTTCGGGCGGGGTACGGATCGCCGGGTGGTCATCGGGTCCGCCGGAGAGCGGCCGGTGGGGCATGAGTCCCGGCCCGCCCACCTCCATCACACGCTGAGCGCCGCCGTCACCGCACCATTCGACTGCGTCTTCCGCCGACCGGGCCGCAGGCGCCGAGCTCGGCCCAGGTGTGAGGGAGTCCCCGCGTGGCCTTGCCCGGGCCGTCCTCCGGGTGTGAAAGGGCGGGTGGACGTGGTGGGGCAAGGGTGGCCGTAGGCATCGCGCAGCGACGCGGCGGAGGAGCGCCCTTGAGGTGCTGCTTAACCCGCCACTCTCGGCGAGAGGGAGGCCGACGCAGACCGGTTAGCGGTTGAGCCCCGCGACGAACGTCGCCCATGAGGAGGCCGAGAAGACCAGGGCGGGGCCGGTGGGGTTCTTGCTGTCCCGGACGGGAATGTCGACGTGGCCGAGGGCAACCTCAAGGCATTCACCCTGATCGCCGCCGCTGTAGCTCGACTTGTACCACCCCGTGAGGGAGGACGAGCCGACGACGGTGCGCTCACTGCTGACCATGTGCGTGTTCCTCTGCTGCTGCCCTGACCAGGGCCAGTGACTCCTGTTGCGACAGTGCATCGCTCAGCGCAAGAGCGTAGGCCGTGCGACTGGCGTTCACCAGGGACGGGTCGTCCATCAGATTGCCCGTGAGGAACGCTTCCACCACGAGGTGGCCGCGTGAGCGGCGAGGCGCGGATGCTGCCCTGGACGGGTGAGGAGGGCAAGCCGTGCTACCTGGTGGGCGACGGGGACGGCTGTCTGTCGCGGCTCGCGGACGGCATCGAGAGTGTCCAGCTCGGCATGGCGGGCGACCTGCTGGGCCACGCTGACGAAGCTGCTCGCCGAGCGGCGGGCGAGCAGCGGCGAGTTGCGCTACCTCGCCTTCCGGCTCGCCGAGTCGCTACGGGACGTCAAGCGGGTCGCGGAGAGCCGAGGGGCCCGTCTCCGAGGGTAGAGCGGATGGGCAAGGGGCTGCCGCTTCGCTGAGGGGGCAGATGGTGCACGGTGCCGGTGACCGCCGGCACGGGCCCACCTGACACGCCCCCGCGATGTCCGAGGCCTTCGCTACCGTCGAGGCATGTCCAACGAGGGTCGGGGTCACGGTCACGCGGTGCTCGAAGGGGTGCTTGAGCGGGTCACGTACGCCAACGAGGAGAGCGGGTACACGGTCGCCCGCGTCGACACCGGGCGCGGTGGCGGCGATCTCCTCACGGTCGTCGGGGCGCTGCTCGGGGCCCAGCCGGGGGAGTCGCTGCGGATGGAGGGGCGTTGGGGCTCCCATCCTCAGTACGGCAGACAGTTCACGGTCGAGAACTACACGACGGTGCTGCCCGCCACCATCCAGGGCATCCGCCGCTATCTCGGCTCCGGGCTCGTCAAGGGCATCGGCCCCGTCTTCGCCGACCGCATCACCCAGCACTTCGGCCTGGACACCCTCGACATCCTCGAAGACGCCCCCGGGCGCCTCATCGAGGTGCCGGGGCTCGGCCCCAAGCGGACGAAGAACATCACGGCCGCGTGGGAGGAGCAGAAGGCCATCAAGGAGGTCATGGTCTTCCTCCAGGGCGTCGGCGTCTCCACCTCCATCGCCGTGCGGATCTACAAGAAGTACGCGGACGCCTCGATCTCCGTCGTCCGCAACCAGCCCTACCGGCTCGCCGCCGACGTCTGGGGCATCGGCTTCCTCACCGCCGACCGGATCGCCCAGGCCGTCGGCATCCCGCACGACAGCCCCGACCGGGTCAGGGCCGGGCTGCAGCACGCCCTGTCGCAGTCCAGCGACCAGGGCCACTGCTTCCTGCCCGAGGAGCGGCTCATCGCCGACGCGGTGAAGCTGCTCCAGGTCGACACGGGCCTTGTCATCGAGTGCCTCGCCGAGCTCGCGGCGGACCCCGAGGGGGTCGTACGGGAGTCGGTGCCCGGGCCCGAGGGGGAGCCGGTCACGGCCGTGTACCTGGTGCCGTTCCACCGCGCCGAACTGTCCCTCGCCGGGCAGCTCGGCCGGCTGCTCCGGACCCCCGAGGACCGCATGCCGGCCTTCCAGGACGTCGCCTGGGACAAGGCGCTCGCCTGGCTCGCCGACCGCACCGGGGCCTCGCTCGCGCCCGAGCAGGAGGAGGCGGTCCGGCTCGCCCTGACCCGTAAGGTCGCCGTGCTCACCGGCGGCCCCGGGTGCGGGAAGTCCTTCACGGTCCGCTCGATCGTGGAGCTGGCCCGGGCCAAGCGCGCCAAGGTCGTCCTCGCCGCGCCCACCGGCCGGGCCGCCAAGCGCCTCGCCGAGCTGACCGGCGCCGAGGCCTCGACCGTCCACCGCCTCCTGGAACTGAAGCCCGGCGGGGACGCGGCCTACGACCGGGACCGGCCGCTCGACGCCGACCTGGTCGTCGTGGACGAGGCGTCCATGCTCGATCTGCTCCTCGCCAACAAGCTCGTCAAGGCCGTGGCACCCGGTGCACACCTCCTCCTCGTCGGGGACGTGGACCAGCTGCCGTCGGTCGGCGCGGGGGAGGTCCTCGGCGATCTGCTCGCGCCCGACAGCCCGGTTCCGGCCGTCCGGCTGACCCGGATCTTCCGGCAGGCCCAGCAGTCCGGGGTCGTCACCAACGCCCACCGGATCAACGCCGGCGAGCCGCCCGTCACCACCGGTCTGCCGGACTTCTTCCTCTTCGTGGAGGACGAGACCGAGGACGCCGCCCGGGTCACGGTCGAGGTGGCCGCCCGGCGGATTCCCGCCAAGTTCGGTCTCGATCCGCGCCGGGACGTGCAGGTTCTCGCCCCCATGCACCGGGGCCCGGCCGGCGCGGGCGCGCTCAACGGACTGCTCCAGCAGGCCGTCACGCCCGCCCGCCCCGACGTGGCCGAGAAGCGGTTCGGCGGCCGGGTCTTCCGCGTCGGCGACAAGGTCACCCAGATCCGCAACAACTACGAGAAGGGCGCCAACGGCGTCTTCAACGGCACGGTCGGCGTCGTGACCTCGCTCGACACCGTCGAACAGCGCCTGACCGTACGCACGGACGAGGACGAGGAGGTGCCGTACGACTTCGACGAGCTGGACGAGCTGGCCCACGCCTACGCCGTCACGATCCACCGTTCGCAGGGCAGCGAGTACCCGGCGGTCGTGATCCCGGTCACCAACAGCGCCTGGATGATGCTCCAGCGGAACCTGCTCTACACGGCCGTCACCCGGGCCAGGAAGCTCGTCGTCCTGGTCGGCTCCCGCAAGGCGATCGCCCAGGCCGTACGGACGGTTTCCGCAGGCAGACGCTTCACCGCACTGGCCCACCGGCTCTCGGCAGCCGGGTGATCTGCCGTGCGGCAGCCTGCGAAGCTCCCGTGCGGCGGCCGGGTGGCGACGGTGCGAAAGGCCACCCCGGACTTCCGGAAGCGGGGCGAAGGGGGCAAGATGAGCAGGTTGGCGGCACTGAGTGCCGCCAATTGGCCCAATGGTCGACCCCGAGTGCACTCTCCTGAGCCAAATGGGGGATGGTAGAGACAGTCAGGGCACCTCGAAGAAGAGGCACTACGTCGGTGAGGGATGACGTGAGCGACAACTCTGTAGTACTGCGGTACGCGGACGGTGAATACACCTACCCGGTGGTCGAGAGCACCGTCGGCGACAAGGGCTTCGACATCGGGAAGCTCCGAGCCCAGACCGGTCTGGTCACCCTGGACAGCGGATACGGCAACACCGCCGCCTATAAATCCGCGATCACCTACCTCGACGGCGAGCAGGGCATTCTGCGGTACCGCGGCTACCCCATCGAGCAGCTGGCGGAGCGCTCCACCTTCACGGAGGTGGCGTACCTGCTGATCAACGGTGAACTCCCCAAGGTCGACGAGCTCGCGACCTTCAAGAACGAGATCACCCAGCACACGCTGCTGCACGAGGACGTCAAGCGCTTCTTCGACGGGTTCCCCCGGGACGCCCACCCGATGGCGATGCTCTCCTCCGTGGTCTCCGCGCTGTCCACCTTCTACCAGGACAGCCACAACCCGTTCGACGAGAACCAGCGCCACATCTCCACGATCCGGCTGCTCGCCAAGCTCCCGACGATCGCGGCGTACGCCTACAAGAAGTCGATCGGCCACCCCTTCGTCTACCCGCGCAACGACCTCGGGTACGTCGAGAACTTCCTGCGCATGACCTTCTCGGTCCCGGCCCAGGAGTACGAGCTGGACCCGGTCGTGGTCTCCGCGCTCGACAAGCTGCTCATCCTCCACGCGGACCACGAGCAGAACTGTTCGACCTCCACCGTCCGTCTGGTCGGTTCGAGCCAGGCGAACATGTTCGCGTCGATCTCCGCCGGCATCTCCGCCCTCTGGGGTCCGCTGCACGGTGGCGCCAACCAGTCGGTCCTGGAGATGCTCGAGGGCATCCAGGCCAACGGCGGCGACGTCGACTCCTTCATCAACAAGGTGAAGAACAAGGAGGACGGCGTCCGCCTGATGGGCTTCGGCCACCGGGTGTACAAGTCCTTCGACCCGCGCGCCAAGATCATCAAGGCGGCGGCGCACGACGTCCTCTCCGCGCTCGGCAAGTCCGACGAGCTGCTGGACATCGCGCTCAAGCTGGAGGAGCACGCGCTCTCCGACGAGTACTTCGTCTCGCGCAACCTCTACCCGAACGTGGACTTCTACACGGGCCTCATCTACCGCGCGATGGGCTTCCCGACCGAGATGTTCACCGTGCTCTTCGCGCTCGGCCGGCTTCCGGGCTGGATCGCCCAGTGGCACGAGATGATCAAGGAGCCGGGTTCCCGCATCGGCCGCCCGCGCCAGATCTACACCGGCGAGGTCCTGCGCGACTTCGTCCCGGTCGAGGGCCGCTGAGCCTCGGGCCGCAGGCGCGCCTTCGCCGCGCCGCCGCGCAACGAAAAGCGCCCCGCTGTCGATCCCCCCACGGGTCGACGAGCGGGGCGCTTTCCATATCCCCGGTGCGGATTCCCCCCACGGGATCCGGGCCGGGCGTCTGCCGGGTTCAGCAGAAGCTACGCGGGCGGTCTGCCGGGGTACGTACGTACGGGAGGGCCGCTCAAAGCTCCCCGGTGCACGTGCCCCGGCCAACGCTGCTGCCTGAGACGTCCCCCAAGACATCCCATGAACGTCCCCCAAGACGTTCTTGGCATCGCCCACTTAGACTCGCGAACGGCCCGAATGGTTACCCCTAAATATCTGTGATCTAGGTCTCTTTGTGAAGGTCCTGTGCGTCACGTGTAGGTGAATTCACGTGAAGCGCCGAAGTCGCAGGCTGTTTGTCACGACAAAGACGGACGAAAAGGCCATGGCCAATCCGGCGATCATCGGGTTCAGCAGGCCGAGGGCGGCCAGCGGGAGCGTCGCCACGTTGTAACCGAACGCCCATCCCAGGTTTCCCTTGATCGTCGCCAGGGTCCGGCGGGCGAGCCGGATGGCGTCCGCAGCCACCCGCAGGTCCCCGCGGACCAGCGTCAGATCGCTCGCCTCGATCGCGGCGTCCGTCCCGGTGCCCATCGCCAGGCCCAGATCGGCGGTGGCGAGCGCGGCGGCGTCGTTCACGCCGTCCCCGACCATCGCGACCGTCCGGCCCTCCGCCTGGAGGCGGCGGACCACCTCGACCTTCTCCTCCGGCAGGACCTCGGCGAAGACCCGGTCCGCGTCGATGCCGACCTCCGCCGCCACCGTCTCGGCCACCGCCCGCCCGTCGCCGGTCAGCAGGACCGGCGTCAGGCCCAGCGCCCGCAGCCGCGTGACCGCCTCTGCGCTGGTCTCCTTGACGGCGTCGGCGACCGTGAGCGCCCCGCGCGCCCGCCCGTCCCAGGCGACCTGTACGGCCCCCGGCTCCGGCACTCCGGGCACCTCGATGCCCTCGGCCGCCAGGAGCGCCGATCGGCCCACCAGGACGGCGTGGCCCTCGACCGTGCCGCGCACCCCGAGGCCGGGCACGTTCGCGAAGGACTCCGGTACGGGCAGCTCGCCGAGCTTCTCGGCGGCGCCGGCCGCGACCGCCCGGGCCACCGGGTGCTCGGAGGCGTGCTCCAGGGCGCCCGCGAGGCGCAGCAGCTCGGCCTCGTCCACGCCCTCGTACGCGTACACCTTCGTCAGCCGCATCCGGCCGGTCGTGACCGTGCCCGTCTTGTCGAGCACGACCGTGTCGACGCGCCGGGTGGACTCCAGGACCTCGGGCCCCTTGATCAGGATGCCGAGCTGCGCGCCGCGCCCGGTTCCGACCATGAGCGCGGTCGGGGTCGCGAGACCCAGGGCGCAGGGGCAGGCGATGATCAGTACGGCGACGGCGGCGGTGAACGCGCCGGTGGTGTCCTCGACCACGAACAGCCAGGTCAGCAGGGTGGCGAGGGCGATGTAGAGGACGACGGGCACGAAGACGGCCGAGATCCGGTCGGCGAGGCGCTGCACCTCGGCCTTGCCGTTCTGGGCGTCCTCGACCAGCTTCGCCATCCGGGCCAGCTGGGTGTCCGCGCCGACCCGGGTCGCCTCGACGACGAGCCGTCCGGAGGTGTTGAGGCAGCCGCCGGTGACCGGGTCGCCTGCCGTCACGTCGACCGGGACGGACTCGCCGGTGAGCAGGGAGGCGTCCACCGCGGAGGCGCCCTCCACGACCGTGCCGTCGGTGGCGATCTTCTCGCCGGGGCGGACCACGAAGCGGTCGCCGGCCCGCAGCTCGGCCACCGGCACCCGTACCTCCGTACCTCCCCTCAGAACGGCCACGTCCTTGGCGCCGAGCTCCATCAGGGCGCGCAGCGCCGAGCCGGCCTTCCGTTTGGCGCGGGCCTCCAGATAGCGGCCGAGGAGGATGAAGGTGATGACCCCGGCCGCGACCTCCAGGTAGATCGCGGACGCGCCTTCGCCGCGGTCGACGGTGAGGTCGAAGCCGTGGCGCATGCCCGGCATGCCCGCGTCGCCGAAGAACAGCGCCCACAGCGACCAGCCGAAGGCGGCCAGCGTGCCGACGGAGACCAGGGTGTCCATGGTCGCCGCGCCGTGCCGGAGGTTGGTCCAGGCGGCGCGATGGAACGGCAGCCCGCCCCAGACGACGACCGGCGCGGCGAGGGTCAGGGAGAGCCACTGCCAGTTGTCGAACTGGAGGGCCGGGACCATCGCGAGCAGCACGACCGGAGCCGACAGCACGGCCGAGACCGTCAGGCGGCGGCGGAGCGCGGTCAGTTCGGGGTCCTGCGCCCGAGTGCCCTCCGGGGTGTCCTCGGGGCCCGGGGCCGGCGGCGCGGGCTCCTCGGCGGTGTATCCGGTCTTGACGACCGTGGCGATCAGATCGGCGACGGCGGTCTCCGGCGGGTGCGCGATCCGTGCCTTCTCCGTCGCGTAGTTGACGGTCGCCGTGACGCCTTCCATCCGGTTGAGCTTCTTCTCGACGCGGGCGGCGCAGGAGGCGCAGGTCATCCCGCCGATGACGAGCTCGGTCGTCTCGGTGGCGGTCGCGGTGCTCGGAGTCATGTGCGGTTCCAAAGGGGAGCAGGGCCGTACCGGTCAACGGTACGGCCCTGCGGGGGTGGTTCGGGAGTCGGTCCGGACGAGAGGCTCCAGGGGCCCTAGGCCTGGTCGACGAGCTCGTAGCCGGCCTCGTCGACGGCGGCGCGGACGTCCTCCACGTCGAGGGCGGTCTCGGAGACCACGGTGACCTGGCCGGTGGAGGCCACGGCCTTGACGGAGGAGACCCCGGCGATCTCGGAGATCTCGCTGGAGACCGCGCCCTCGCAGTGCCCGCAGGTCATTCCCTTGACCTGGTACACGGTGGTGAGTTCGGTCGTCGTCTCGGCGGTCATGACGGTCTCCTCTTCGAGGGCGTGCTGGTGCGGACTCGTACTGAAACACAGCTTATACCCCTAGGGGGTATAAATTCCACTCCGGTGGCGATGCGACGTGGGTTCGGGGAGGTCACCCTGCGCGCCGGGGCGCCAAGGGTGATAGATACCCGATATGTCGCATTCGGGGACCACGTTGATCCTGATCATGTCGATCGCCGTCCTGGCGCCGCTGCTCGCCCACGCGGCGGGGCGCCGGCTGCCCGTCCCGCTCGTCATCTTCGAGATCCTGCTCGGCATCCTGATCGGCCCCGACGTCCTCGGCTGGGCGCACACGGACGCCCTCGTCGACGGACTCTCGCAGCTCGGGCTCGCGATGCTGATCTTCCTCGCGGGGTACGAGATCGAGTTCGGGAAGGTACGGGGCGACACCCTCAAGCGCTCGGTGTGGGCGTGGCTGATCGCCCTGGCGCTCGGCCTCGGGACCGGGGTGCTCCTCGGTGACGGCTTCCACAACGGCGTCTTCATCGGTGTGGCGCTCACCAGCACCGCGCTCGGCACCGTCCTGCCGGTGCTGCGCGACGCGGGCGAGCTGCAGGGCCGGTTCGGCTCGGTGGTGATGGCCTTCGGCGCGGTGGGGGAGTTCGGGCCGATCATCGCGATGGCGCTGCTCCTGAGCGGCCGGGGCGCGGCCGAGTCCACGGCGCTGCTCGCCGTCTTCGCGGCGCTCACGGCGGGGGCCGTCTTCTGGGCGCTCAGGCCGCGGCCGCCGTGGTTCTCGACGGTCATCCGCAAGACCCTGCACACCAGCGGCCAGTTCGCGGTCCGCTTCGTCTTCCTGCTGCTCGCGCTGATGCTGGGCGCCTCGCAGGCCCTCGGGCTCGACGTGCTGCTCGGCGCGTTCGCCGCCGGAATGATCACCCGGCTCGTCCTGACCGGTGCCGCGCCGGAGGCGGGCCCGGCGATCCTGGAGAAGGTCGAGGCGGTCGGCTTCGGCTTCCTGGTGCCGGTCTTCTTCATCGTCACCGGTATCGAGTTCGACCTGGCCTCGCTGCTCGACGGCGGCCGGACGCTGCTCCTGCTGCCGCTCTTCCTGCTGCTGTTCCTGGTGGTGCGCGGCGGCCCGGTCTGGTTCCTGGCCCCCCGCGACCTGACGCGCAAGGCGCGCGGAGCTCTCGTGCTCTACGAGTCCACGGCCCTGCCGCTCGTCGTCGCGATCACCACCATCGGCGTGGACGACAAGGCGCTCTCGGCGGGCGAGGCGGCGGCGCTGGTCGGGGCCGGGATGCTCTCGGTCCTCGTCTTCCCGCTCGTCGCGCTGAAGATCCGGGCGGGGGCGGGCGAGAAGACCCTGCCGAAGGACGCGATCAGGGGGTCGGAGTCGTGGTGACGGTCTTCCCGGGGTCGAGGGCCGAGTCGACGACCGGGCCGACGACCGAGCCGACGACCGCCCCGACGATCGGGTCGAGGTAGCGGAAGAGCACCCGCTTCAGCTCGGCGGAGGCGGCGTCCCGCTCCGGGCCCTCGGGCGCGGCGAGGACCAGGGCGAGGCCGCCCTTGAAGACGGCGAAGGTCATGTCGGCGACGAGGGCACGCTCCGCCTCCGGCATGTCCGGGATGTAGTGGCCCAGCAGGTCCCGGATGCGGGCCAGGAGGGAGACGTGCAGGGCGTCGTGTTCCTCGGCGATCCGGCCGGGGACCTCGGAGCCGTGCATCAGGGCGAGGAAGGCCGGGTTCTGGCAGTTGAACTCGATCATCGGGTCGACGACGGCGTCGAGCATCTCGGGCAGCGGCAGCGCGAGGTTCTCCGGCGTGAAGGCCTGACCGTGGGCCTCCCGCATCTCGTGCAGGAGGCGGTCGCCGAGCTCGATCGCGATGGCTTCCTTGTTGGGGAAGTACTGGTAGAGCGTGCCCGGCGAGACGTGCGCCTCGCGGGCGATGGCGTTGGTGCTGGTCGCTGTGTACCCCTGCGCGCAGAAGACGTTCGCGGCGGCCTGGAGCAGCTGCGCGATGCGGCGCTCGCCGCGGGCCTGGCGGCGGCGCGGCTTCGGTTCTTCGGACATGGCTGTCCACAGCCTCCTCGACGCGATTGACAAACGCGAGTGGTCGCTCGCATTCTTGGAAAACGCGAGCGGTCGCTCGTGTTTGCCAGTTTATGGCAATGGTCGACCCATGCGGCCTGCCGGGGAGCGGAGCGCACGGGTCAGGTGAAGGGGACACGGCGTCATGGCCGAAGTCAAGAAAGCATCGCCTGATCAGGCGGGTCCGCCGGGGGGGTTCTCCGGTTGGGTCGGTGGGCCGGTCGCCGGGTGGGCCTGCGGGCAGCCCCAGGGACGGGGCGTGGACGCGGTTCGTGACGGCGCGGCCGCGGATGTCCCTGCTGGTCGCGCTCGTGATCACCGCGCTCGCCGTCCTCGCGGGTGGCGGTGTCGCCGACCGGATGGGCAGCGGCGGCTGGGAGGACCCGGACGCCGAATCCACGTACGCGACCCAGGTCCTGGAGCGGGAGTTCCCCGCCTCCCAGCCCAACCTGCTGCTCCTCGTGGACGCGGGGAAGGGCAAGGTCGACGATCCCGCCGTGGCCGCCGAGGCCCGTCGGCTCGCCGAGCGGCTCGACGCGGAGCCGGGTGTGAGCGGCATCGGCTCGTACTGGGGGACCGGCGCCCCGGCCCTGCGCTCCGAGGACGGCCGGCAGGCCGTGATCGCCGCCCGGGTCGAGGGCGACGAGAAGGCGGCCGGCGAGATCCTGGAGCGGATCGCCCCGGAGTACCGGGGGACGCGCGGGCCGGTCGAGGTCTCCCTCGGCGGTCCGCTGGCCGTGCAGCACGAGATGCAGACGGTCATCCAGGAGGACCTGCTGCGCGCCGAGCTGATCGCCCTGCCCGTGACGCTCGTCCTGCTCGTCATGGTCTTCGGCAGCGCCGTCGCCGCCCTGCTCCCGTTGGGGATCGGCATCGTGGCCATCCTGGGGACGAACGCGGTGCTGCGCGGTCTCACGGAGTTCACCGACGTCTCGGTCTTCGCGCAGAACCTCACCACCGCCCTCGGGCTCGGACTCGCCATCGACTACGCCCTGTTCGTGGTCCGCCGCTTCCGCGAGGAGCTCGCCGCCGGGGCCGAACCCCGGACCGCGATCGGCATCACGCTGCGCACCGCCGGGCGGACGGTCATGTTCTCGGCGCTCACCGTCGCCGTCTCGCTCGCCGCGATGCTCGTCTTCCCGCAGTACTTCCTGCGCTCCTTCGCCTACGCGGGCATCGCGGTCGTGCTGCTCGCGGCGGCGGCCGCGCTGATCCTGCTGCCCGCAGCGCTGCTGCTGCTCGGCGACCGGGTCAACGCGCTCGACCTGCGCCGCCTGTTCCGCCGCCGCGCCGCTTCGGGGCCGGAGGGCAAGAGCACGGAGGACGGCGAGGCCGGGGCCGGGTGGGCGCGGACGGCGGCGCTCGTCATGCGGCGGGCGCCGGTGTTCGCCGTGGCCACGGCCACGGGTCTGATCCTCCTCGGACTGCCCTTCCTGGGCGTGAACTTCGGCACGGTGGACGACCGCCAGCTGCCCACCACCGCCGAGTCCCGGGTGGTCCAGGACGAACTGCGCGCGGGCTTCCCCGGCCGCCCCGGCGGCGGGCTCACCGTCCTCGCCGAGGGCGGCGCCACCCCGGACGCGTACGCCGGGTACCGCGAGCGGATCCAGGCCCTCGACGGGATCGTCCGGGTGGACGGCCCCGTGACCGCCGGCACGGGCGGCGGCGCGGGGAACCACGCGTACTTCACCGTGGTGCCGGAGGGCGAGGGCGTCGGCGAGACCGCCCAGCGCGTGGTGGGTGAACTGCGGGCCACGCCCGCCCCGTTCGACACCTCGGTGACCGGCCAGGCGGCCGTGCTCGTCGACTCCAAGGACGCCATCGCCGACCGGCTGCCCTGGGCGCTGGCGATCGTCGTGATCGTCACCCTGGTCCTGGTCTTCCTGCTGACCGGCAGTGTGGTGATCCCGATCCAGGCCGTCGTCCTCAACGCCCTCAGCCTCACGGCGATGTTCGGCGCGCTCGTCTGGGTCTTCCAGGAGGGGCACCTCTCCGGGCTGCTCGGTTTCACCCCGACCGGCGACATCGAGACGAACCTGCCGGTGCTGATGTTCTGCGTCGCCTTCGGACTCTCCATGGACTACGGCGTGTTCCTGCTCTCCCGGATCAAGGAGGAGTACGACGCGACGGGCGACCACGACCACGCGGTCCGCTTCGGGCTGCGCCGCACCGGCGGCCTCATCACCGCCGCCGCCGTGATCCTCGCCGTCGTCATGGTGGCCATCGGCACCTCCCGGGTGACCAACACCAAGATGCTGGGCCTCGGGGTCGCGCTCGCGGTGCTGATGGACGCGATGGTGGTCCGCAGCCTGCTCGTGCCCTCCGTGATGAAGCTGACCGGCCGGCTGACCTGGTGGGCGCCGGGTCCGTTGCGCCGCTTCCACGACCGGTTCGGGATAAGCGAGGGCGGCGCCCCGGCGACGCCGCCCCCCGCGCCGGTGGCCGAACGGGACAAGGAGCCCGTCGGAGGCTGACGGATCAGTCCCGGCGGTTCCGGTTGCCGGGGCGGTTGGCCACCCAGGAGTGGATCGTGTCGGCGTACCAGAAGGGCTTGCCCGACTCGACATGGTCCGGCGGTGGCAGGAGGCCGTGCTTCCGGTAGGAGCGGACGGTGTCCGGCTGCACCTTGATGTGCGCGGCGATGTCCTTGTACGACCAGAGCCGTCGGTCCGTCATGGGTGGCACCTCCCTGCCCGCCTCGCAGCGGCGCGGCGGGGGTGCCGTTCGGGGGAGCTGCGGGGCGGACGCTGGCGATCACTGAGCCTGTGCCCCCTGCAACGACCCCTTCCAACGGGAGGAGAGCGGCTGTCGAACGGCTGTGACGTAAAGCCCGCGTAATGGAGACATGTGTGACGACAGGAGGACGGATGTGACGTAGGTGACGCATGGTCACATCGGCGTGGCGGAAGGCGCTTCGGCGGTTCCTACGCTCCGCAGGAGCGCAGGAAGCGGCGGGTGCGGACCGCGATGGGGTAGGGCTTGTCGGGCTCGCACGGGTACATGTCCTGCTCGACGATGGCGAAGAGCTCCACGTCGAGCGCCTGCGCCGCCGCCAGGACCGGTTCCAGGGCGGGCACGCCCGAGGGCGGCTCGCACATCACGCCCCGGGCCACGGCCGGGCCGAACGGCACCTCGTCGGCGATCACCCCGGCGAGGACCTCCGGGTCGACCTGCTTGAGGTGGAGGTAGCCGATGCGTTCGCCGTACGTCTCGATCAGCTTGACGCTGTCGCCGCCGCAGTACGCGTAGTGCCCGGTGTCCAGGCAGAGGGAGACCAGGTCCGGGTCGGTGGCGTCGAGGAACCGGGCCACGTTCTCCTCGCTGTCGATGTGGGTGTCCGCGTGCGGGTGGACGACGATCCGCAGCCCGAAGCGGTCCCGGACCTCCCGGCCCAGACGCTCGGTCAGACCGGTGAGATCGCGCCACTGTTCGGGGGTGAGCGTGCGATCCTCCAGGACCTCGCCCGTCTTGTCGTCCCGCCAGAAGGACGGGATGACGACCAGGTGCTCGGCGCCCATCGCCCGCGCGAGCGCCGCGTTGTCCGCGACATGGGCCCAGGTCTTCTCCCAGACGGCCGGGCCGTGGTGCAGCCCGGTGAAGACCGTGCCCGCCGAGACCCGCAGGCCCCGGCGGCCCGTCTCCTCGGCCAGGACGGCGGGATCGGTGGGGAGATAGCCGTACGGGCCGAGCTCGATCCACGCGTAGCCGGCTTCGGCGACCTCGTCGAGGAAGCGCTGCCAGGGGACCTGCCGGGGGTCGTCGGGGAACCAGACACCCCAGGAGTCCGGGGCGGAGCCGATACGGATACGGGACAGCGGCGACGGCTTCGTCATGACAGCCACCTTGACCGCGCCCGGAACGACGGTCAAGACGCGTCGCGACGCTCGTCCGAATGTAAGGACATAGCGTTGACAGGGTTCGGGGCGGACGGCTAGACCTGGGTGCGGGGCCGAGGTGAGAGGTGGCGCGCGTGGATGCGGAGCCGGAGCCGTACGAGCTGATCACGATGGGGCGCCTCGGGGTGGACCTCTACCCGCTCCAGGTCGGTGTTCCGCTGGCCCGGGTGGAGACCTTCGGGAAGTTCCTGGGCGGTTCGCCCGCGAACGTCGCCGTCGCGGCGGCGCGGCTCGGCCGGCGGACGGCGCTGGTGAGCCGGACGGGGGCGGACCCGTTCGGGGAGTACCTGCACCAGGAGCTGCGGGGCTTCGGGGTCGACGACCGGTGGGTGACGGCGGTCGGGGAGTATCCGACGCCGGTCACGTTCTGCGAGATCTTCCCGCCCGACGACTTCCCGATCCACTTCTACCGGCAGCCCAAGGCGCCGGACCTGGAGATCCGCCCGGAGGAGCTGGACCTCGCGGCGATCCGGGCGGCCCGGGCGTTCTGGGTGACCGGGACGGGGCTGAGCGTCGAGCCGAGCCGGACGGCGACGCTGGGCGCGCTGCGGGAGCGTGGCGGCGCGGACTTGACGGTGCTCGACCTGGACTGGCGTCCGACGCTCTGGCCCGACCCCGCCGAGGCGGGACCGCTCTACCGGGAGGCCCTGGCCTCGGCCACGGTCGCCGTCGGGAACCTGGACGAGTGCGAGGTCGCGACGGGGGAGCGCGAGCCGTACGCGGCGGCCCGCGCGCTGCTCGCCGCCGGGGTACGGCTAGCGGTCGTCAAGCAGGGCCCCAAGGGCGTCCTCGCCCTGTCGGCCGACGGGGAGGGCGCGGAGGTCGCGCCCCTGCCGGTCGACGTGGTCAACGGCCTCGGCGCGGGCGACGCGTTCGGCGGGGCGCTCTGCGACGGGTTGCTCGCCGGCTGGGACCTGGACCGCACCCTGCGCCGGGCCAACGCGGCGGGCGCCATCGTGGCCGGCCGCCCCGCCTGCTCCCCGGCCATGCCCTACGCCGACGAGATCGACCGGGCCCTCACCACCGGAACCGGCACGCTCCCGGAGCGCACCCCATGACCCACGACCCCGCCGACACCTGGCGCACCCGAGCCGCCCACCGCCGCGCGGGCGGTCCGAAGGCGGCATCGCCGCCCGTCCCTTCCGGTCCCTCCGGTCACTCCAGCACTTCCGACCCCTCGCCGTTCGCGGGGGAGAAGGACACCCCGACCAGCTCCGGGGCAACCCCGCGCACCCCTGAGCCCCCCAACACCCCCGCCCCCGACCCCCTCCGCCGCGCCGCACACCCTTCTCCGCCGAGGCGGTTCGCGCGGGCCGTGCCCGTCGCCGGGGGGCCCGAACCCGTTGACGTCGAGTGGCTGGTCGGGGTGCGGGCGCGGCGGCCCGAGGCTGTGGCCGAGGCGGCGGCGCGGCGGCGGACGCGGGGGCTGTTGGCGGAGCGGGACCGGCTGCTGATCGTCGCCGCCGACCACCCCGCGCGGGGCGCCCTCGGGGTCGGGGCGCGGCCGTACGCGATGGCCGACCGCGCCGACCTCCTCGGGCGGCTGCGGCTCGCGCTGTCCCGGCCCGGCGTCGACGGCGTCCTCGCCTCCGCCGACATCCTCGACGACCTCCTCCTGCTCGGCGCCCTGGACGACCGCCTCGCCGTCGGCTCGATGAACCGCGGCGGCCTCGCCGGCGCCTCCTTCGAGCTCGACGACCGCTTCACCGGCCACCGCCCCCAGGACCTCGCCCGGCTCGGCTTCGACGCCGGCAAGCTGCTGCTGCGGATCGACCCGGACGACCCCGGTTCGCTCGACACCCTGCACGCCGCCGCCCGTACCGTCGACGAGATGGCCGCCCTCGGCCTGCCCGTCTTCGTCGAGCCCTTCCTCTGCCACCGCGACCACGACGGCAGGCTCCACAACGACCTCTCCGCCGAGGCCGTCATCACCTCCCTCGCCGTCGCCTCCGGCCTCGGCGGCACCTCCGCCTACACCTGGCTCAAGGTCCCCGTCACCGACCACCCCGAGGACATGGCCCGCGCCCTCGCGGCCACCACGCTCCCCACCGTCCTCCTCGGCGGAGACCCGGGTCCTGGTCCGGACGCCCAGGACGTCACGTACGAGAAATGGCGCACCGCGCTGCGCCTGCCCACCGTCCGGGGCCTGGTCGTCGGCCGCGCCCTGCTCTACCCCGAGGACGGCGATGTGGCCGGAGCCGTCGATACCGCTGCGCGGCTGCTGCGCGAGACGGTAGGAAGGACCCTGCACGCGTGAACGATCACCACCAGCCCCACGATCACCACCAGCACCACCGGCTCCATCTGCCCGCCGGGAGCGCCTCCCACGGGCCGTACACGCTCCACGTCGACCCCGAGCGGGCCGGCTGGGAGCACTCCGCACTGCGCGTCCTCGACCTCGCTCCAGGAGCCACCCATCTCCTGGACACCGGGGAAAGCGAGTGGATCGTACTTCCGCTGACCGGCGGCTGTACGGTGCAGATCGACGGCCAGACGCTTCAACTCCTGGGCCGCGAGAGCGTGTTCGGCGGAGTGACCGACTTCGCCTACGTGCCCCGCGACGCACGGGTCCAGATCGCCTCCGGTGCGGGAGGCCGCTTCGCTTTGGCAGGAGCGAAGTGCGAGCGACGACTCCCCGCCCGCTACGGCCCCGCGCCGGAGGTACCCGTCGAGGCCCGCGGCAGCGGCAACCAGGCCCGGCAGGTACGGAACTTCGCCGCCGCCGGCGTCTTCGAGGCCGACCGTCTGATCGCCGTCGAGGTGATCACCCCCGGCGGGAACTGGTCCTCCTACCCGCCCCACAAGCACGACGAGCACCGCCCCGGCGTCGAGTCCGAGCTCGAGGAGATCTACTACTACGAGATCGCCGGCGACGGAGTCGGCTACCAGCGGATCTCCCCGTCCCGGCCCGGCGGCGCCGACCTGCTCGCCGAGGTCCGCACCGGCGACGCCGTCCTCGTACCCGACGGCTGGCACGGCCCGTCGATCGCGCAGCCGGCCCACGCCATGTACTACCTGAACGTGATGGCCGGACCAGGACCGGACCGGGAGTGGAAGATCTGCTTCCACCCGGACCACACGGAGGGATACAGGTGAGGCCGCAGTGACCACGCTGACCGTCGCACAGGCCCTGACGCGGTTCCTCGCCGCGCAGTACACCGAACGCGACGGCGTCCGCCGCCGGTTGATCGCCGCGACCTGGGGCATCTTCGGCCACGGGAACGTCGCCGGGATCGGCCAGGCACTCGTCGAGTACGCCGACGAGATGCCGTACCTCCAGGGCCGTAACGAACAGGCCATGGTGCACGCCGCCGTCGGCTACGCCCGCCAGTCCACCCGGCTCTCCGCGCACGCCGTGACCACCTCCATCGGCCCCGGCGCCACCAACCTCGTCACCGGCGCCGCGCTCGCCACGATCAACCGCCTCCCGGTCCTGCTCCTGCCCGGCGACACCTTCGCCGGCCGCCCCGCCGACCCGGTCCTCCAGCAGCTGGAAGTCCCGTACGCCGGCGATGTGTCGGTCAACGACTGCCTGCGCCCGGTCTCCGTGTACTTCGACCGGATCACCCGCCCCGAGGCGCTGATCCCGGCCGCGCTCGCCGCCGCGCGGGCCCTCACCGACCCCGCCGGGACGGGGGCGGTCACCCTGGCCCTGCCGCAGGACGTGCAGGCGGAGGCGTACGACTGGCCGGAGGAGTTCTTCGCCGAGCGGGTCTGGCGGGTGCGCAGGCCGGTGCCGGACGACACCGAGCTGGAGGCGGCGGCCGACGCGATCGGCCGCGCGACCCGGCCGCTGATCGTCGCGGGCGGCGGCGTCAAGTACAGCGGCGCCGAGGAGGCGCTCGACACCTTCGCCTCCCTGACCGGCATCCCGGTCGCCTCCACCCAGGCCGGCAAGGGCGCCCTGCGCCACGACCACCCGCAGGACGTCGGCGCCGTCGGGCACACCGGCACCGCGGTCGCCGACCACCTGGCCCGCACGGCCGACGTGGTCATCGGCGTCGGCACGCGCTGGACCGACTTCACCACCGCCTCCGGAACCCTGTTCACCCACCCGGACGTCCGGTTCGTGAACCTCAACATCGCGGCCTTCGAGACGCACAAGATGGCCGCGCTGCCGCTGGTCGCGGACGCCCGCGAGGGTCTTGAGGGCCTCCACGCGCTGCTCGACCCGCACCATGTCGCCGAGCACTACGTACACGAGTACGCGGAGGAGAAGCTCCGCTGGGAGCAGCGGGTCACCGCCGCGTACACCGCCGCCGACGAGGAGGCCAGGCCGACCCAGGCGCAGGTCCTCGGCGCACTCGACACTCTGGTGGACGCCGGCGACATCCTGATCAACGCGGCAGGCTCGCTCCCAGGCGACCTCCACAAGCTGTGGCGGGCCCGGTCCTCGGACCAGTACCACGTCGAATACGGGTACTCGTGCATGGGCTACGAGATCCCGGCGGCGATCGGCGTGGCGATCGCCGCGCCGGGCAGACCGGTGTGGGCGCTGGTGGGCGACGGTACATACCTGATGAATCCCACCGAGATCGTGACAGCCGTCCAGCAGGCTCTGCCCCTGAAGGTGGTCATCCTGCAGAACCATGGGTACGCGTCCATCGGAGGGCTTTCCGAGGCGGTGGGAGGTGAGCGCTACGGCACCGCGTACCGCTTCCGGGCGAGGGACGGCGGTTTCACCGGCGCGCCGCTCCCGGTCGACCTGGCGGCCAACGCGGCCTCTCTCGGGATGCGCGTACTGACCCCCCGTACCGTACGTGACCTGCGAGAAGCTCTCGCCGACGCGCGGTCGTCCACGGTCCCCACATGTGTCTACGTGGAGACCGAAACGGCAGACACTGTGTCGGGCCCGCCTCCCGCCCAGGCATGGTGGGATGTGCCCGTGGCCGAGACCTCGACCCGCCCGTCGGCGGTCAAGGCCCGGGAGGAGTACGACCGGCACGTCACCGCCCGACGCCGCCATCTCTGAAGGAGCAATTCGTCATGACGAAGACCGTCAACCACTGGATCGGTGGCAAGACCGTCGAGGGTGCGTCGGGCAACTGGGGCCCGGTCACCGACCCGGCCACCGGCGCCGTGACCACGCAGGTGGCGCTCGCCTCGGTCGACGAGGTCGACGCGGCGGTGGCCGCCGCGAAGACCGCGTTCGAGACCTGGGGCACGGCGTCCCTGGCACAGCGCACCACGATCCTGTTCAAGTTCCGCGCGCTCCTCGACGCCAACCGGGACGCGATCGCCGAGCTGATCACCGCCGAGCACGGCAAGGTCCACTCGGACGCGCTGGGCGAGGTCGCCCGCGGTCTGGAGATCGTCGACCTGGCCTGTGGCATCACCACCCAGCTCAAGGGCGAGCTGTCGACGCAGGTGTCGAACCGCGTCGACGTGGCCTCGATCCGCCAGCCGGTGGGTGTCGTGGCCGGCATCACGCCGTTCAACTTCCCGGCGATGGTGCCGATGTGGATGTTCCCGCTCGCCATCGCGTGCGGCAACACCTTCATCCTCAAGCCGAGCGAGAAGGACCCCTCGCCGTCCCTGAAGATCGCGGAGCTGCTCGCGGAGGCGGGGCTGCCGGAGGGCGTCTTCAACGTCGTCCACGGCGACAAGGTGGCGGTGGACCGCCTCCTGGAGCACCCGGACGTCTCGGCGATCTCCTTCGTGGGCTCGACCCCGATCGCCCGCTACATCCACACCACGGCCTCGGCGGCGGGCAAGCGCGTCCAGGCCCTCGGCGGCGCCAAGAACCACATGCTGGTCCTCCCGGACGCGGACCTGGACGCGGCGGCGGACGCGGCGGTCTCGGCGGCGTACGGCTCGGCCGGTGAGCGCTGCATGGCGATCTCGGCGGTCGTGGCGGTCGGCGCGATCGGCGACGAGCTGGTGGACAAGATCCGCGAGCGCGCCGAGAAGATCAAGATCGGCCCCGGCAACGACCCGACCTCCGAGATGGGCCCGCTCATCACGGCCGTCCACCGCGACAAGGTCGCCTCGTACGTGAAGGGCGCGGCCGACGAGGGCTGCGAGGTCGTCCTCGACGGCACGGGCTACACGGTCGACGGCCACGAGAACGGCCACTGGATCGGCCTGTCCCTCCTGGACAAGGTCCCGACGTCGGCGAAGGCGTACCAGGACGAGATCTTCGGCCCGGTGCTGTGCGTGCTGCGCGCGGAGACGTACGAGGAGGGCGTGGCCCTCATCAACGCCTCGCCGTTCGGCAACGGCACCGCGATCTTCACCCGCGACGGCGGCGCGGCCCGCCGCTTCCAGCTGGAGATCCAGGCGGGCATGGTCGGCGTGAACGTCCCGATCCCGGTCCCCGTCGGCTACCACAGCTTCGGCGGCTGGAAGGACTCCCTCTTCGGCGACCACCACATCTACGGCAACGACGGCATCCACTTCTACACCCGCGGCAAGGTGGTCACCACCCGCTGGCCGGACCCGTCGGAGGCCCCCGCAGGCGTGGACCTGGGCTTCCCCCGCAACCACTGACGCACGCGTCTTGACCCCCGCCGGCTCGGCCGGCGGGGGTCTCTTCCTGTGCCGGGGCGATCCGCCTGTGCCGAGGTCAGCCGGCGTGACGGAAGCCGGCCGGCACCCTGGTCCTGACCGTGGCGAGGAGCCGCCACACCCCGTCCGGTTCATGGAGCCCGTGCAACGCTCGGCTGAAGGCCAACTCATGGTCCTCGGGATCGAGCTGGTCACGCAGCGCCCGCCAGGTGCTCTCGTAGTCCGCACACGCCTGATGGACCGCGGCCTGCATCACGAAATTCGGGAACGTCCCGCTGTGCTTGACCGCCTCCACCCACTGATCGCTTCGGAGGATGGGTGACAGCGAGTTGGACGGCCCGCCGATCGCCCGGCTCAGAACTGCCAGCCGCTCCTCGACGATTCGCTCGAATCCCTTGAGGCTCTCCTTGGCCTCCCCGATGTCGGACCACGTCGCCTCGTCCAGGAGGTCGTCCAGCTCGGGCAGCTTCGACGGGAGGCCGTACTTCGCCAGCAGTGTCGAGTCCGCGAGCGCCCGGACGGTCTGCAGGAGCTTCGCCCGGTCGCGCCAGTCCCGGCCTTGATTGGCGGCCACCCGATGGACGCACTGCCAGACCAGCTTCTCGGTGACGAACCACTGGGCGATCAGGTGCGACTCGGCGGGCAGGAGCTTCCCGCGCAGGCGCCACGTGTGTTCCATGACCTGCGCGGTGCCTCCCAGCAGTTGCTGGTCGTACGCCATCATCTCGGCCCACACCGGACGCTGTGGCCGGTCGCGATCGGGCGCCTCATGGGGATACGTCTCGCGTTCGAAGCGTACGAATCGGGGGCTCGGGCGCAGCCATTCGAGATCAGGATCCTCGGTGAGCAGCCAGGAGCGCATGAGGGGGTGATAGCTGTTCAAGTCCGCTCTCGCCGCACCCTCGAGTTCATCCACGGCTTTCACGGCGAGGTCGTCCCGCTTCCGCTCGTCCGTATGGCCGCTCATCGCCACCGCGTAGACGCATGCCGTGTTGTACCTGTCCTGCCAGGGCCGAGGCGGCCACAGGCGCCAGCTCCTGAGCCGCTCCGTCGTCCGCCGCCAGATCCACCAGCCTCGCGCCTGCTCCACGCGCTTCGTGAGTTCCTCCGCCGTCACAGGCCAATGGACGTCATTGCGCAATCCCTTGACCTTGCCTGCTGCGGTCTGATCCACGGCCCATCCCAGCCGCAGACGCGCCCACACGTCTCGATTGAGTCGGAGGGATGTCCATGTGAGCCCTCTGCTCCGCCGCTTGTCGGGACGCTTGAGGAATCGGAGGATGGGGTAGTCGCAGGCGAGTTGGTACATCTCCTCCTCGCAAGCAAGCTGAAATATCAGACTGACCGTCTTCTCGTCGAGACCCTCCTCTCCCAGCGCGCCCTCGAGCCACTCGCGTGCATCCGCTTCGGTGTAAATGGGCCACTTTCTTCCGGGCGGCGTGAGATAGACGACCGACCGCCAGTACCTCTCGACGAGCGCGGGAGCCAGTGACTTGCGAATCTCCTTCCGGGTGTGCGCGCGCCGCGGGCACTTGCGGTAGTCGGCGGGATCCACGGTCGGCCTGCACCACTGATAGGCGGTACGTTCGGCCATACCGAGCACGACGGCATAGCGGAAGCGCGCTTCGAGCAGGCCGTTGCGCCACCATCGGTAACGCTTGCAGAGGAATCGACGTGGATTCCAAGCTCCCCTGCTCAGGCGGGTGTTCCGCTCCTCTCTGCTCTGCCCGTCCAGGAGGATCGCTCCGTGGTACGTCTCAAGAGCATCGAGATGCAACCACAACTTCTCCTGTGTCCCCGCGATCTGAGTGCGCAGGTGAATGTTGGTGGGATCGAGCCGTAGTGCCGCGTAATAGCGGTCGAGGGCATCGTCGAATTTCCGGTCCTGGCTGAGCTCCCTCGCCTCCTGGTAGGCGGCGAACAGCTCGGGCGGGAGATTCCGGCCGCGCCATTCCTGCCAGGGCGCCCCCCGGCTCGCCTGGGTGACCGGCACCAGTGCGGCCATCACCCAGTACCCTGCGGCCTGGACCGCTTCCTCCCATGTCGGTTGCCACCGTGTTTCTGTGCGGCTGCCTCTCAACGCATAGGAGGTGACGGTGACGGTGACGCCGTACCTGGGCTCCTCCGTCCGTACGCGCAGAATTCCCCGCACCGTGTAGGCGACCTTCGGCCGAAGGCGACTGAACAGACGCAGGATGCTCGTCCCCAGCTTCTTCGGCTCGAGATCGATGTCGCCGAGCAGGTCGAGGAAGCTCTCCGCCGGGGATTCGGCGGGGAGCGCGGACGGGGGATAGAGGTTCGTTTCCGACAACTGCTTACGCAATTGGGCGGTGAGACCCTCCAGGCACGGTTCGCCTTCCGTGGTCGAGGAGACAAGTTGCTGCACGTCCACCGGACCGGGCTTGAACGCGTTGCGCTGGAGCATCCAACGGCGCACGGTCATGAAGGTGAAGAGCAGGAGCAGCAAGCACAACAGACGGAGACTCAGTTCGGCTCCGTTCTTGCCCCCCGTCACGACCCGCGCGGCGCCTTCGAAGAACCACATGAACCCCTCGGACACGGCCTCGAGCCACGGGGGCCAGCTCTCCTTGGCATTCCAGGCCGGATGCATCCCACCCACACCGCAGACAGCGGTAATGAGAAGAACAACGGAGAGAATCGCCAAAGCCCCTGCACGCTTCACGTGGGGTACCGGCAACGATGCCGAATCGATCGGGTGGTGCCGCTCGGAACGAGAGGGCATATCGGCCTCTGGTGGTCCTAGTCGTCACCTCCCAGTCTTCTCCTCATTCCGGCGGGAGCCAAGTCGAACAGAGCGGCAGGGGCTCGGCCGGACATCGGACCGCTGACGCGGGCCGTGCTCGCAGCCCGCGTCACCGCCCGACCTGTGGACGTCAGGGCCGACCCCGCTGTGGTGGAGAGTCCCGCGCCGATGTGGGCCGCGCGGATCGACATGCCCGGCACCGTGCGGGTCGGGCTCACCGCCGGCCCGCGTAAATGACTGGCCCGCGGCCGCGTTGCCGCGCACCCTGGGGGCCATGTCTGTCGTTCCGCCGAAGTATCAGATCCGGGCCCAGTACAGCGAGTCGACGGTGACCGTGTATCAGGCGTACGACCCCGCCATCGGGGTGCCGGCCGCTCGGGACGGGCGGTTTCCCGGGGGGTGGAAGCGGGAGCGGATGACGTGGGTCAAGCCGTCGTTCCTGTGGATGATGTACCGGTGCGGGTGGGGGCTCAAGGAGGGGCAGGAGACCGTTCTCGCCGTGGAGATCACGCGGGAGGGGTTCGAGTGGGCCCTGCGGCACGCCTGTCTGTCGCACTACGTGCGGGGGTTCCATGCGGATCAGGCTGCTTGGAAGCGGGAGTTGAGAGAGTCACCGGCTCGCGTGCAGTGGGATCCCGAGCGGGATCTGCGTCTTGGTGCCCTGCCTCATCGGTCCCTGCAGTTGGGGCTCTCCGGGGAGGCCTCGCGGCGGTATGCCGATGAGTGGATCGTTTCCGTACGGGACGTCACCGCCCTCGCGCACGATGTGCACGCACTGGTGCGCGAGGGGCGGCTCGACGAGGCCGAGCGGATGGTGCCCGAGGAGGTGCCGTATCCGGTGGAGGGTGGGCTCCTCGGGCGGCTCGGCGGCTAGAAGAGGGAGTGCAGGAGCTTGTTCGGGGAGCCCGAGAGGGGGTTGCCGACCTTGCCGGGCGTGGCGTTGTTGACGAGGGCCGTGGAGACCTGGGCCGGGGTTGCCGTCGGGTTGGTCGAGAGGTAGAGGGCCGCCACGCCTGCCGTGTGCGGGGAGGCCATCGACGTGCCCGAGATCGTGTTCGTCGCCGTGTCGTTGTCCTTCCACGCCGACGTGATCGAGACGCCCGGCGCGAAGAGGTCCACGCACGTGCCGTAGTTGGAGAACGAGGCCCGCTTGTCGGCGGAGTCCGTCGCGCCGACCGTGATCGCCTCGGGGACGCGCGCCGGGGAGTAGTTGCAGGCCCGGGCCGGCAGGCCGAGGAAGTTGCCGTTGCCCGCCGCGACCGCGTACGTCACGCCCGACGCGATCGAGCGCTTCACCGCGTCGTCGAGCGAGGTGTTCGCGCCTCCGCCCAGGCTCATGTTGGCGACCGCCGGCTTGACCGCGTTGGCCGTGACCCAGTCGACGCCCGCGATGACCCCGGCCGTCGAACCGGACCCGTTGCAGTCCAGGACCCGTACCGCCACCAGCTTCGCGCCCTTCGCGACGCCGTACTTCGCGCCGCCGACCGTGCCCGCGACGTGCGTGCCGTGGCCCTGGCAGTCCTGGCCGTTCTGGCCGCCGCCGACCGTGTCCGTGCCCACCGTCGCCCGGCCGCCGAACTCGCTGTGCGAGGTGCGGATTCCGGTGTCGATGATGTACGCCGTCACGTTCGACGCCTGCGTGTTGTACGTGTACGTCGTCGAGAGGGGGAGGTCCCGCTGGTCCACGCGGTCCAGGCCCCAGGTTGCTCCCGGCTGCGTCTCGGTCATGTGGACCGTCGCGTTCTGCTCGACGTACGCCACGCGCGGGTCCTTGGCGAGCGCCGAGGCCCTGTCCTTCGACATGGTGGTCGAGAAGCCCTTGAGGACCTTGCTGTACTGGTGCTTCGGCGTCACGCCCAGGTCCGCGGCGCGGGTCGAGCCGTCCTTCAGGACCACGATCCAGCTGTTCTCGATGGCCAGCGAGGTCGGGGCCAGGCGGAGATCGCCCACGACCGGGGCGCTCTGCGCTGTGGGGGAGACCGCCAACTGGAGGCCTGCGGCGAGCGCGAGGACGGGCACGAGCGCTACGGCGCGGCGAGGTATTCGCGTCATGTGGTGGGGCACCTGAACCTTTCGTTGTCCGGGTTACCGGCAAGTACGGGGTGCGTGGTGCGCCACAGAGTCTCGCGTTGTCATGGGGCGTACAAGAGCGCCTTCGGTCCCCTCACCGGTCCTTCACCTCGAACTCCCAGGTCAGCATCGTGAACCCGCCCTCGTCCCGCGCCCCCGCCGCCCGGTACGTCCGCAACGCCGCCTCGTTGTCCGGGTCCACCCCCACCCACACGTCGTAACAGCCCCGCTCCCGGCCCTCCGCCACCAGCGCCTCCGTCAGCGCCCGCCCCACGCCCCGCCGCCGGTACGCCTCGTCCACCGACAGCTCGTACAGGCACAGCTCCACCCCCTTGTCCGGGTGCAGCATCTCGATCCCGGACACCATGCCCGCCGGGAAGCCGTCCTCCGCGTACGCGATCAGCATCAGATGGCCGTGTGCCGCCAGGAACGCCTCCGCCCAGGCCGTTCTCGGTGGGGAGTCGTAGAGGTGGCCTGCCGCCATCAGCTCCGCCACCGATTTCGCCTGTCTGATCCGCATCCCAGCCCCTCGCCTCGTACCGCGTCTGGTGTACGGGACGGTACGGCGTACGACTCCAGGAGGCCGCCGATTTCCGCCCCTGGACAGCCGAGTCGCACAGGCGGCCCGCATACGCTCGACACCATGCCATTCCGACTTCCCCGGTGGGCCGCGGTCACGGCCGCCCTCGCCGTGCTCGCGGGCGCCGGTACCTGGACCGCCGTCGCCTCCGACGAACCACCGCCCGTGCACCGCGCGGACCAGCAGCTCGACATGCCGGGGGCGCGGATCGACACCTCCTTCTTCACCTCCGGCGCCGCCTCCGAGCGCAGGCCCGCCGTGCTGCTCGGGCACGGGTTCGGCGGCTCCAAGGACGACGTCCGCGCCCAGGCCGAGCAGCTCGCCCGCGACGGCTACGCCGTCCTGACCTGGTCGGCGCGCGGTTTCGGCGCCTCCACCGGGCGGATCGGCCTCAACGACCCGGCCCACGAGGTCAAGGACGTCCAGCGGCTGATCGACTGGCTCGCCCAGCGCTCCGAGGTCCAGCTCGACAAGGCCGGAGACCCGCGCGTCGGCGTCTCCGGCGCCTCCTACGGCGGCGCGATCTCGCTGCTCGCCGCCGGGTACGACACCCGCGTCGACGCGATCGCCCCCCAGATCACGTACTGGAACCTCGCCGACGCCCTCTTCCCGAACGGTGTCTTCAAGAAGCTCTGGGCCGGGATCTTCTTCTCCGCCGGCGCGGGACCCGACAAGGGTGCCTGCGGGCGGTTCAGTGACGAGCTGTGCCGGATGTACGAGCGTGTCGCCGTCGCGGGCAAGCCGGATGCCGCCGCTCGGTCCGTTCTCGAAGACCGCAGTCCCTCCGCCGTCGGCGATCGGATCAAGGTCCCCACCCTCATCGTCCAGGGCCAGAGCGACTCCCTCTTCCCGCTCGACCACGCCGACGCCATGGCCAAGGCGATCGGCGGCAACGGCGCGCCCGTCGCCGTCGACTGGATCTCCGGTGGGCACGACGGCGGCGACCGCGAGACCGAGCGGGTCGAGGCGCGGATCGGCGACTGGTTCGACCGGTACCTGAAGCAGGACAAGAGCGCCGACACCGGGCCCGCGTTCCGCGTCAGCCGGGCCGGCGGGGTCGACTCCACCGACGGCCAGGCGCAGCTGCGCGGCGCTTCCGCCGACCGCTATCCGGGGCTCACGGGTGCGACGCTGTCCGTCCCGTTCGGCGGCGGCCGGCCGCAGTCCTTCGCCAACCCCGCGGGCGCCGGCCCGCCCGCCATCTCCGCCGTCCCCGGCATCGGCGGCGGACTCTCCCAGCTTTCCTCGTTCGGCGTCGGGCTCTCCCTCGACTTCCCCGGGCAGTACGCCCGCTTCGACGCGAAGCCGCAGACCGAGCCGGTACGGATCACGGGCACGCCGACCGTCCGCGTCAAGGTCACCTCGGACAGCCCGGACGGCTCCGCCGTCCTCTTCGGAAAGGTCTACGACGTCGGCCCTGACGGCCGGCAGCAGGTGCTGCCCGCGCAGCTCGTCGCCCCCGTCCGCGTCGAGGGCGCGGGCAAGGGCGGCCGGAGCGTCGAGCTGACGCTGCCCGCGATCGACCACGAGGTCGAGGCCGGTCACCGGCTGCGGCTCGTGCTCTCGGCGACGGACCTCGGCTACGCCTCGCCGGCCGCCCCGGCCACGTACACCGTCGCCGTCGAGTCCCCGCTGACCGTGCCGACCGCGCCTGCCGTGTCCACCCAGGCGGCCGCGCTGCCCTGGTGGGTGTGGGGGCTGCCCCTCGCGGGCGCGCTGATCGCCGCCGCGCTGCTCGTGACCGGTCGGCGCCGGGTCGCGGCGCCCGCACCGGATCCCGAACTCGCCTCCGTACCGCTGCAGATCACGGGACTCGCGAAGAAGTACGCCAAGTCCTCCGACCGCTATGCCGTACGGGACCTCTCCTTCCGGGTCGAGCAGGGCCAGGTCCTCGGGCTGCTCGGACCCAACGGCGCGGGGAAGACCACGACCCTGCGCATGCTCATGGGCCTCATCACGCCCGACGACGGGGAGATCCGGGTCTTCGGGCAGGCCATCCGCCCCGGCGCCCCGGTCCTCTCCAGGGTCGGCGCGTTCGTGGAGGGCGCCGGGTTCCTGCCGCACCTCTCCGGGCGGGACAACCTGGAGCTGTACTGGCAGGCCACCGGCCGGCCCGCCGAGGACGCGCACATCGAGGAGGCCCTGGAGATCGCCGGCCTCGGCGACGCCCTCGCCCGGGCCGTACGGACGTACTCGCAGGGCATGCGGCAACGCCTCGCGATCGCCCAGGCCATGCTCGGCCTGCCGGACCTGCTGATCCTCGACGAGCCGACGAACGGCCTCGACCCGCCACAGATCCGCGAGATGCGGGACGTGATGATCCGGTACGCGGCCGGCGGCCGGACCGTCATCGTCTCCAGCCACCTCCTCTCGGAGGTCGAGCAGTCCTGCACCCATCTCGTGGTGATGGACCGCGGGCAGCTCGTGCAGGCCGGACCTGTCGGCGAGATCACCGGCGCGGGCGACACCCTGCTGGTGACCCTCGGCGACACCGTCCCCGATCCGCTCGTCGACAAGATCGGCGCGCTGCCGGGCGTCGGCTCGGCGGTACGGACCGAGGGCGGGCTGCTCGTCCGGCTCGACGGCGGCGACGCCACGGGCCTGATCGGCGAACTCGTCCGCCTGGACGTGCCCGTGACCGGTGTGGGACCGCACCGGCGCCTCGAGGACGCGTTCCTGACCCTGATCGGAGGAGGATCCGCATGAGCACGACCACCGCGGAACCGGCGGAGCTCGTGGAGACCGCCCCCGGCTACCGGGCGCGGCGCACCCTGCCCCTGCGCGTCGAAGCCGTACGGCAGCTCAAGCGGCGCCGCACCCTGGTCATGGGCGCGGTGCTCGCCGCCCTGCCGTTCATCCTGATCATCGCCTTCGCGATCGGCGGGGAGCAGGACGGCGACGGCGGCAACGGCCGGATCACGCTGATGGACACGGCGACGGCGTCGGCGGCGAACTTCGCCGCGACCTGTCTCTTCGTCTCGGCGGGCTTCCTCCTCGTGGTGACGGTCGCGCTGTTCTGCGGGGACACCGTCGCCTCCGAGGCGAGCTGGTCCTCGCTGCGCTACCTCCTCGCGGCACCCGTGCCCCGGGGCCGGCTGCTCTGGTCCAAGCTGGCGGTCGCGCTCGGCTTCAGCGCGGCGGCGCTGGTGCTGCTGCCGCTGGTGGCGCTGGTCGCGGGCACGTTCGCCTACGGCTGGGGGCCGCTGAAGCTGCCCACCGGCGGCGCCCTGCCCGCCGACGAGACCCTGGCCCGGCTCGCCCTTGCCGTCGCCTTCATCTTCGTCTCCCAACTGGTCACGGCCGGGCTCGCGTTCTGGCTGTCCACCCGCACCGACGCCCCGCTGGGCGCCGTCGGCGGAGCGGTCGGTCTGACGATCATCGGCAACGTCCTGGACGCCGTCACGGCGCTCGGCTCCTGGCGCGACTTCGTACCCGCGCACTGGCAGTACGCCTGGGTGGACGCGCTCCAGCCGCAGCTGGAGTGGGGCGGGATGGTGAAGGGGACGGCGATCTCGGTGACATACGCGGTGATCCTCTTCGCGCTCGCCTTCCGGGGCTTCGCCCGTAAGGACATCGTTTCGTAGCCATGGGTGGTGGGTGCGCCACGGTCGGTGGGTGCGCCAGAGTCGGCGGGTGCGCCATGGTCGGTGGGCGCGCCACAGCCACCCGCCCCGTCACAGCCAGCCCCTTCGAGCCGCTTCCGCGCCCGCGCGGAAGCGGCTCGTCGTGCCGAGGGCGTGCATCAGCTCGCCGACCCGGCGGCTGTATGTCCGCCCCGACATGCCGAGGCGGGCGGCGGCCGTCTCGTCGGTGAGTCCGGCGAGGAGGGCTTCGAGGACCGGGCGGAGCTGTGGGGGGAGCCCGGTCCTCGGGGTCGTCGCGCCGGTCAGCTCCTCGCCCGCGTCCCAACTGGCGTGGTGGGCGCGGACCAGGGCCTGCACGACGACCGGATCGCGGATCAGCAGCAGCCCGTTGTAGAGCAGGTCGAGATCGAGCGGCACGGCCGCGACCGTCCGGTCGACGACGATCATCTTGAACGGGATCGAGTCCGCGAGCCGCGCCCGCCCCGGCATCCGGACCGCGCCCGCCACCTGGGGGAGGGCGTGGCGGGGCACGATCCGTCTGACCTCCGGCGCCCGCTCCGCCGCGGCCCGCATGCACGCTCCCGCCAACTCCAGGAACGGCTCGGGGATCGCACGGCCCACGGAGGCCGCCGGGTCGTCGAAGGTCAGCAACTCGTGGCGCGTGGAGGAGGCCAGCGCGGCCAGCGCCGCGCCGATCCGCCGCGCACCACGCACGGGACGGCCCGGCGGCCGTTGGGCCTCCGGCACGGCCCTGTTCATCGCCGATCGCGCGAGCATCACGGATCCCGCAGTCTCACCCACCGCTGACCACCCCCGCCCGATCGGTGTGCCACTCCATGTACGCACGTGACTGCGTACGGTGACAACCCCTGTTGAGGAAGCTGGCGAGTCCATGCCACGGGAGAGTGCCCGGGGCGCCGTTGCCGCATTGAGATCCATCCGCAACTCCCTCGTCTGCTCCTTCCGCCCTCCCCGGACGTCACATTCACAAGTGACGGACCCTGAGGGGGAGATGGCATGAGGCGACACGACTGGGCGCGCACGGCGGCCGGGATTCTGGCGGCGGGACTCGTCCTGACCGGCTGCGCGGGCAACGGGAACACCAAGCGGTCGACGGCCGCCGACGGCGGCAACCACGCGCCCGGCGAGTCCCGCCCCGACGCGGGCGGCACCGTCACGGGCGGCAGCGGCGCGGGAACCGGCGGTACGGACAAGGAGGGTGTCGCCCCCGAGGGCGAGCAGCGGGACGCCAGGCCGCCCGCCGACTACCTCTCCACCTTCGCCCTGGACGTCGACACCGCCTCGTACGGCTACGCCCTGCGCACCCTCGACGCGGGCCGGCTGCCGGACCCGGCGTCCGTGCGGCCCGAGGAGTTCGTCAACAGCTTCCGTCCCGACTACCCGCGCCCGAAGGGCGACGGCTTCGGTGTGACGGTCGACGGCGCCAGGACCGGCGAGGAGGGCTGGTCGGTCGTCCGCGTCGGGCTCGCCACCGCGGCGGCGGACCGGCAGGGCGAACGGCCGCCCGCGGCCCTCACCTTCGTCGTCGACATCTCCGGTTCGATGGCCGAGACCGGCCGCCTCGACCTGGTCAGGGAGTCCCTCGGCATCCTCACCGACGAGCTGCGCGACGACGACTCGGTCGCCCTGGTCACCTTCAGCGACGAGGCCGAGACCCGGCTCCCCATGACCCGGGTCAAGGGGCAGCGCGAGCGCATCCACGGCATCGTCGACGGACTCGCGACGACCTCCTCCACGAATGTGGAGGCGGGGGTGCGCACCGGCTACGACGTCGCCGTCGAGGGCCACCGCGAGGGCGCCACCAACCGGGTCGTCCTGCTCTCCGACGCCCTCGCGAACACCGGCGACACCGACGCGCAGTCGATCCTCAACCGGATCGAGGAGGAGCGCAGGGAGTACGGGATCACGCTCTTCGGGGTCGGCGTCGGCAGCGACTACGGCGATGCGTTCATGGAGCAGCTCGCCGACAAGGGCGACGGGCACACCACGTACGTCTCCACCCCGGAGCAGGCCCGCAAGGTGTTCGTGGACCAGCTGCCCACCCATGTCGAGCTGCGCGCCCGGGACGCCAAGGCGCAGGTCGCCTTCGACCCGAAGACCGTGGAACAGTTCCGGCTCATCGGCTACGAGAACCGCGAGGTCGCCGACGAGGACTTCCGCAACGACCGGGTGGACGGCGGCGAGGTCGGCGCGGGTCACACCGTCACCGCGCTGTACGCCGTGAAGACGCGGGAGGGCCGGAGCGGTCCGCTGGCCACGGCCACGGTCCGCTGGCTCGACCCGAAGAGCCGCGCGCCCCGCGAGGCGTCGGGCTCCGTGGGGACCGGGGCGCTCGCCCCCGCGCTCTGGTCGCAGGGCCACGACAGCCTGCAACTGACCGCCATCAGCGCCTACTTCGCCGACCGGCTCCGGGGCGGCGCCCTGCCGGGCGCGCCGCGCCTCACTCAGCTCGCGGAGCACGCGCAGGGGATCGCGGACCGGTCGGGTTCCAAGGTGGTCAGGGAGCTGACGGAGGCGATCCGGAAGGCGGCCGCGCTGCGCGGGCCCGAGGCCGATCGGGGCACGGGCGGAGCGGAATCGGGTGATCCGTACAGCGGCTGACCGCGGCGGGACGGTGGCTGAATCGCGGCCGACCGCGGCCGACCGTGATGTGTCCACAGGTGCTTGTCCACAGGCGCTGCGCGCGGGTCGCGGGCGCGTCATGATGGGCCCATGGCCACCACGCTGCTCGCCCTCGCCGTCGCCTCCACCGGTCTGTACGCCGGGTTCATGCTGATCTTCCTGACCGGGATCATGCCCGCCCTGGCGCGGCTCGACGACGGGGCGTTCGTCGACGCCATGCGGCGGATCAACGAGTACGTGCCGAAGGCGGTGTTCATCGTGGTGTTCCTGGGGGTCGCGGCCTTCCCGGTCGCCGCGTTCTTCGTGCCGGTCGACGGGCGCTCCGACACCCAGAAGTGGCTGATCCTGGCCGGCCTGGTCTGCGCGGTCCTGAACCACGTGGTGACGGCCGCGGGGAACATCCCGCTCAACAACGCGCTGGCCGCCTCGGAGCGGACGGGTGAGTCCCCGTCCGCCGTCCGGGCGGCCTTCGAGAAGCGCTGGAACAACCTGCACCTGATCCGTACGGTGCTCATCGTCGCCGCGTTCGGGCTGCTGATCGCGGCCGCGCTGAACTGACCTGACGTACCGACCCGGCGAACGGACCTGACGGACTCCGGGCCCGGTGTTTGACCGGCCCGAGGGCCGGGCCGACCATCTCAGGACGAGGCGGCCGGGCCGGCTTCTGGTTAATGCCCCAGGCCAGATGCCGTGCCTGTCCGCCTCGCACGCTTCGCCGGACACATAGCCTTGCCCCATGGACTTCCGCGGACAGCTGCCGGTCGTCGGCGCCGTGGCCGCCGGCGGGGCCCTCGGTGCGACCGCCCGCTACGGCGCCGCGCTCGCCTGGCCCACCCCGGCCGGCGCGTTCCCCTGGACCACCTTCACCGTGAACGCCATCGGCTGCGCCGCGATCGGGGTCCTGATGGTCCTGCTCACCGAGGCGGTCACCGCGCCCCACCGTCTCCTGCGGCCCTTTCTCGGGACCGGCGTCCTCGGCGGATTCACCACCTTCTCCACGTACGCCCTCGACACGCAGCGGCTGCTGAGCGCGGGGAACGGGGCCCGTGGCATGGCATACATGGGGGCGACGGTGGCGGTGGCACTGGTCGCCGTCTGGGCCGCGACCGTCGTGGCCCGTGGTGTTCTGGCGAGGAGGACTCGATGACCAGACTGGCGGGCAGGGCCCTGCGGGTGACGATCCTGGTCGGGGAAAGCGACACCTGGCACCACCGGCCGCTGTACGCGGAGATCGTGCACCGGGCTCACCAGGTGGGCCTCGCGGGCGCGTCGGTCTTCCGGGGCGTCGAAGGGTTCGGGGCGTCGTCGCTCGTGCACACGTCCCGTCTGCTCTCGCTCAGCGAGGACCTGCCTGTCGCCGTCGTGATCGTGGACACGGAGGACCGGGTGCGGGACTTCCTGCCGCAGCTCGACACGCTGGTGGCAGAGGGTTTGGTGATCCTCGACGACTGCGAGGTGATCCGCTACGTCGGCCGGGAGCGGTCCGGGTGAACTGGTTGCTCGTCATGGCGGGGGCGGTCGTCGGCGCGCCGTTGCGGTACCTCACCGACCGCGCGGTCCAGGCCCGGCACGACTCCGCCTTCCCCTGGGGCACGTTCGCCGTCAACCTCGTCGGCTCCTTCGTCCTCGGTCTGCTCACCGGAGTCACCTCCGCCCAAGCCCTTCTGCTGCTCGGCACGGGCCTGTGTGGGGCGTTGACCACGTATTCCACCTTCTCCTACGAGACGTTGAAGCTGTACGAGGGCGGGGCGAAGGGGTACGCGGCGGCGAACGTGCTGGGGAGTCTGGCCGCCGGGCTCGGAGCCGTATGGCTGGGTGCGGAGATCGCCGCGGCCTGGTGAGGCGCCCCGCCCCGGACCGCCGCCGGAGGGGACGCCCAAGGACGTGCCTGCCCGAAAGACGTCCCCGCCCGGAGGCGGTCCTCCGTGCGGAACCGGCCCTCCGCCGGGCAGAAGTGACCCGCCGTTACCCTTCGGTAGCTGACCGTTCGCGCCCGCTCTTGGCCGGCGAATGTTTCCTTGCCGTCAAGATATGCACTCCTCTAAAAACGAAGTGGTCATTATTATCTTATGGTGGCAGTACGTGAACCATGGAGGGGGCGCTATGGATCTGAAGGTGCTGGGCTTGCTCGCTGTCCAGGAGAGGGGGACGCCGATCGTTCCCGCGGCGGCACCAGCCCGTCAGCTGCTCGCGCTGCTCGCGGCGCACGCCGACCGGATCGTGCCGACGGCCGTCCTGACCCAGGAACTCTGGCCCGACGGCGCGCCGCGGCATGCGCAGGACATGATCGAGACCCATGTCCGCCGGCTCCGGGAGCTCATCGACGACGCCCTTGACGTCGGTCGCGAGGAGGTGGCCGCCACGCCCGCCGGCCCGGACGCGCCCGCCGCGTCCGGACCCCGGACCGCGCGCGACGTCGTGGTCTCCCTGGCGGGCGGCTATCTGCTCGGCACCGGGGGCGGCAGCTCCGACGTCCGGATGTTCCAGCGCGCGGTCGGCGCCGGTTACCGGGCCATGGAGCTGGAGGACTACCGCACCGCGGCCGAACGGCTCGGCGAGGCGCTGGAGTTGTGGACCGCCGACGCGTACACCGGCGTGGTGGCCGGACCGCACCTGAGGGCGCACGGCGCCCGCCTCGAACTGTCGCGGCTGCGCGCTCTCGACCTGTGGGTCGAGGCGCAGCGCAGGCTCGGCCGGCGGCACGAGCTCTACTCCGGTCTGTCCGTGTTCCTGTCCCGGTTCCGCAGCTCGCCGCCGCAGTACGCGGCGCTGGTCGCGGAGTTGGAACGGGGCGCGGCGCAGGGGTTCGCCGGGAGGTCGTACGAGCAGGCGCCGTCGTTCCGGATCGGGCCCGTCCTGCACTCCTTGCGTCACGCGCGCACCACCCGTCACCCCCTTCCCGTCGCTGGTTGACCGCAAGATCACCGTCGAACTAGTTTCGGACCGATATCGGACCGATAGCGGGCGAAACGTGTACGACGGGCGGGGGGCTCCCACACCATGACGGATCCACAGATCCATGACACCGGCCTGATGGCCGTCCTCGAACTCCTGGCCGAACAGGCGCCGCCGGGGCGGTTCGACGCGCTCCTGCAGCGCGCCCGCCGCGAGGGCACCCCGGGTCAGGACCTGGTCCGCCTGGAGCGGGCCGTGCACCTGGCCCGGGGGGTGCAGGCCTGGCAGGGGCAGCGCCGCCAGCGCGAGGACGGCCTGGCCGATCTGGTCGACACGGCACGGGACCTGACGTCACCCCACGACGTCGAGTCCCTGCTCGAGGTGGTCTGCCGTCGGGTCAAGCGGCTGCTCAACTTCGACATGACGTCCATCGCCGTCCTGGACCCGGAGGGCGGCCTGCGGGTGGCCGTCTCCAACGGCTCGACCACCGCGCTCGTCACCGGTCACTCCGTGCCCGCCGGGTACGGCCTCGGCCACCGCAGCCTGCTGTCCAGGGCGCCGCTGTGGACGGCCGACTACCTCGACGACGACACGGTCGAGCACGACCCGAGCGCCGACGACGTCGTCCGGGCCGAGGGCCTGCAGGCGCTGATGGCCGTACCGATGTGCAACGGCGACCAGACCATCGGCGTGCTCTACGGAGGCAACCGCTCCGTACGGCACTTCAGCCCGGACGAGATCGGCCTGGTCTCCTCGCTCGCCGCGCTCGCCGCCATCGCCCTCGAACGGGCGGGCAGCATCGAGCAGGCGCAGGGCGAGGTCGGCCGGCTGGAACTGGACGGCTTCCGTACGCGGACGAGCCTGGTCCGGCTCCAGCAGCTCAACGAGGCGCACAGCCACACCCTCGGCCTGGTCCTCGCGGGCGCCGACCTGGTCACCGTCGCGAAGGCGGCGGGCGACGCCCTCGACTCGGCCCTGCAACTGCGCGACCCGGCAGGCCGGCCGCTCGCCGCAAGCGGTGACCTCGGCGACCTCGACGAGAGCGCCGTCGCCGAGGCGGCCCTCGACGCCCACGCCCATCTGCGCCCCGTCGTCACCGCCGGAGGCACCTGGGTCGCCCCGGTCACCGCGGGCGCCGAGGACCTCGGGGTGCTGGTGCTCCGGCCGACCACGGCGCTCGTCGGCGAGGACGAGGGCCTGCTCCAGCTGACCGCGCAGACCTTCGCGATCCAGCTCCTGCTCAGACGCAGCACGGCCGTCGCCGAGGGGCCCGTGCGCGACGACCTCTTCGACGAACTCCTCGCCGCCCACGCCCGCAGCGGGCACCAGACGCACTACCTCGTGCAGCGGGCGCGCGGCCTCGGGATCGACCTGGAGGCACCGCACGTGCTGCTCGTCGCCCACCCCGAGGGCGGCGAGCAGGGCCGCGCCGTGGTGTGGGCCTCCTCGTACGCGCACCGGATGACCGGGCTCAAGACGGTCCACAGCGGCCACATCGTGCTGCTCCTGCCGGGCACCGACGCCTCCGCCGCCGCCCGCGCGGTCGCCGACCAGCTGTCACCGCTGCTCGGCCACCCCGTGTCAGTGGGCGCGGCCGGTCCCGGCCGGGGCGCGGCCGACATCGGCCGGATGCACCGGGAGGCGATGCGCTGCCTGGACGCGCTGACCGCCCTGGACGGCACGGGCAGCACGGCCTCGGCGAAGGACCTCGGCTTCCTCGGCCTGCTCCTCTCCGACGACCACGACGTCGACGGCTACATAACGTCCGCGATCGGCCCGGTCCTCGACTACGACCGCGACCGGCTGACCGACCTCATCGGCACCCTGGAGTCGTACTTCGCCTCCGGCGGCAGCCAGGCCCTCGCCGCCGACGTCCTGAAGGTGCACCCCAACACGGTGTCGCGCCGCCTCGACCGGATCACCGACCTGCTCGGCGACGCCTGGCAGCGGCCGGACAGGACCCTGGAGGTGCAGCTCGCCCTGAGGCTCCACCGCTCCCGCGAGGTCCTGCGCCGGCAGCGCCGGGCGGACACCGCTCCTCACGCCGAGGCGAGCTCCGCCGGCCGGTCCGTGTCGTAGCCGACGCGGGACAGCACCACGGCCGCGTGCGCGGCGGAGGCCAGGGTCATGTGGCGGTGCCAGCCGGGGAAGGACCGGCCCACGTAGTCCCGAAGCCCGGTCTCCTCGCCCACGCGCGCGTAGTCGGCCTCGACCCGGCGGGTGAGCTTGGTCAGGCGCAGCAGCGGGCCCGGGCCCGGCTGCGTCATCCCGGTGAGCCAGAGCGCGGACGGCGGACGCGACGGGTCGCTCCACTCGCCGAGCAGGGAGAGCCCGAGCGGCGCGGCGGAACGGCCCGAGAGGACCACCGGTACCATCGCGGCGAGCGACATCCGCGGGGCGAGTCCGGCAGCCGCGTCCTGCCAAGGCACCGGCCGCCGCACGCCCTTGACCAGCTGGAGGATCTGCTGCGCGGGCAGCGGACCGCTCCGGAAGCCCGGCATCGCCCGGTCCGCGACCGACAGCCGCTGGGAGCCGTTGATCCGGACGAGGAACGGCACCCGGGCCGCGGACAGCGGGGCCACGGCCGCCGGCGCGTCACCGGCCCGCAGGTCGATCAGGACCGGCCGACGCGGCCCCCAGTGTCGGCCCGCCTCCAGGGCGACGGCGACGGCGCACTCCTCCGGGCTCTCCGCTCCCGCCTCCCGGGGCACGCCCGCCCGGTCGCGCAGCGCGTGGTCGTGGACCCACTGGTCGGGCAGGACCAGGCGCCAGTCGACGGGTGCGCTCAGCTCCTGCGAGGCGAGCCACACCCCGGCGGACTGCTGGCCGCGGAACGACTGCCGTAGGTGCGGGGCGAACCCCCGGTCGACACCGACGGAGTGGTCCCCGGTCTTCGGCACCGACATCTGCCGTACGACCCAGGCCTGCGGGGCCGCCTTCCGCTCCAGATGGGCGGCGAGCGCGGCCCGCAGCGGGCGCCAGCTCCAGGTGGAGTCGGCGATGAAGTGATGCAGCGTCTGTTCCGTGGCGGGCGCGCCCAGATGGGCGGCGATGTTCCGGGCGGTCTTGCGTCCCTCGGTGGTGAGAAGGCCGCGCAGGTACTGCTCGCCGCGCTGCCGCTGGTCCTTCCTGGGGAACGAGGAGAACAGGGTCGCGCAGAGTTCGGAGACGGTGTCGTCGGACACGGCGGACCCGGCGGAACGCCGGCCCTGGCGCGGCACCGACAAGGGTCGGACCGAGTCCCGTCGTCTGATGACTGCTGTGTTCACGACACTCCAACCATGGGGGGTGGCCTGCTTCGATGCACCTCCACGATCGCTCCGGGCGGGTGCCGCGGACGAGGTGTCCACGGCACCCACCTGCCGTCGCTCGTGGTCCCTGGACCACTGGTGAACCGGTCATCCGGTACGGAATCGGCCGCCGCGCCCCGCACCCTTCGGGCGGGGTGTGGCCGGACCACCACGGGGGCCCGGCCGGTGCGCGGTCACACACCGGTGAAGGCGCGGTCCCCGTGCAGCCAGGACACCTGGTCGTACAGCTCCTCCTGGGAGAAGGCGGACAGCATCCGGTTGCGCTCCACGGCGAGTTCGCCCGCCGGGTGGTACAGCTCGGAGCCCATCAGCCGGGCGACCTCCTGCGTGCGGCCGGTCCGCTCGCGGCGCACCGCGTTGAACTTCTCCAGGCCCGGCACGACGGCCGCGCCGTCCACGTCGGCGAGCAGCTCCGCGAGGACGACCGCGTCCTCGAGGGCCTGGCAGGCGCCCTGCGCCGCGTACTGCAGCATCGGGTGCGCCGCGTCGCCGATCAGGCCGACCCGGCCGTCGGTCCAGCCGTCGACCGGGTCACGGTCGCAGAGCACCCATTCGCGCCACTCGTCGCCGAGTTCGAGCAGCCGCCGGGCGGTCGCGCCGATCCCGGGGAACTGCTCCAGGACGTACGCCCGTTCCGTGGCCCGGCCCGTGACGGGGACGGTCGCGCCGTTGTCGCGGGTGACGGCGAGGTTGAGGTACTCGCCGCCGCCGATCATGTAGTGCACGAAGTGCCACTTGGGCCCGGCCCACAGGGTGACGGTGTTCCAGCGCAGCTCCTCGGGGACCTTCTCGATCGGGATCACCGAGCGGTAGATGGTGTGGCCCGACACGCGCGGTTCGCCGTCGCCGAGCATCTGGGCGCGGACCGTGGAGCGGATGCCGTCCGCGCCGATCAGGGCGGCGCCCGTGAAGCTCCGGCCGTCGGCGGTGTGCACGGTGACGCCGTCGGCGTCCTGCTCGTACCGCTCCACAGAGGCGTCGGGGACCAGGGTCACGCCCTCGAGATCCTGGCAGGCGGCGAGCAGCGGCTGGTACAGGTCGCCCCGGTGCACGACGGCGTACGGGTTGCCGAACCGCTGCCGGTACGCGCCGGTCAGCTCCATCGCGGCGACCTTCTCGCCGGTGGTGCCGTCCATGAAGCGGAGCTCGTCGATGAAGACGGCCCGGGCGCGCACGCCCTCGCCCACGCCGAGCCGGTCGAGGGCGTGGAAGGCGTTGGGGCCGAGCTGGATGCCGGCGCCGATCTCGGCGAACGTGGCGGCGCGTTCGAGGACGGTGGTCCGGTGCCCGCGCCGGGTCAGCGACAGTGCCGTGGCGAGCCCTCCGATGCCGCCGCCGGCGATGAGTATGTGAGCCATGTCGTTCCTCAGATTGTCGGTACGGAGTGGCGGGGGAAGAGCCGGTGCAGCTCCTCGTGGAAGCCGGGGAAGGTCTTGGCGACACAGCCCGGGTCGTCGAGGGTGATGCCCTCGGCGCGCAGGCCCAGGACGGAGAACGCCATCGCGATGCGGTGGTCGCGGTGGCAGACGATCCGGGCCGGCGCGGGCGTGCCGGGGTGGACGGTGATCCGGTCCGGGCCGGTCTCGGTGCGGATGCCGAGGGCGCGCAGGTTGCCCTCGACGGCGGCGACCCGGTCGGACTCCTTCAGCCGGGCGTGCGCCACGCCGGTGATGGTGATCGGGGCGTCGGCAAGCGGCGCGATCGCGGCGAGCGTCATGAAGGTGTCCGAGATCTCGCCCATGTCCACGGAGAACCCGCCGCGCAGGGCCCCGGTCCCGGTGACCGTGGTCGCCTCGTCGGTGGTCTCCACCCGGGCGCCGGTGCGGGCGAGGATCTCGGTGAAGCGCAGGTCGCCCTGGAGGCTGCCGCGGCCGAGACCGGCCACGCGCACGCTCGTCCCGGTGACCGCAGCCGCCGCGAAGACGTACGAGGCGGTGGAGGCGTCGGGCTCGACGGGCAGGTCGGCGCCCCGGTAGCCGGTCGGCCGGACGGCGAACACGCCCGGCGTCGACTCCTCGACGTCGGCGCCGAAGTGCCGCATCAGGGCGAGGGTCATGTCGATGTACGGCCGGCTGACGAGCTCCGGCACGCGCAGCGTCAGCGGCGTCCGCATCAGCGGGCCCGCCATGAGGAGGCCGGTCAGGAACTGGCTGCTGAGCGAGGAGTCCACGGTCAGCTCCCCGCCGTCGAGCCCCGACGAGCGGACCCGCAGCGGCAGCCGCCCGCCGGGCGCGGTGGTGACGTCGGTCCCGAGCCGCCGCAGGGCCTCGGCGAGCGGGGCCACCGGGCGGGCGGTGAGCTGATCGGAGCCCTCGAACCCGAAGTCGCCGTGCCCGGTCGCGGCGAACGGCGGCAGGAACCGGGCCGCCGTACCGGCGTCGGCGCACCAGACGGTCCCGGTGCCGGACGGGCCGCGGCCCAGGCCGTGCACGGTCCACGTGTCGTCGTCCCCGGTGGTGTCGGTACGGACCCCGAGGCCGCGCAGGGCCTCGCGGAACGCCGTCGTGTCCTCGCTGACCAGCGGGGCACCGAGGGCGCTCGGGCCGTCCGCGGCGGCCGCGAGCAGCAGGGCCCGGTTGGTGAGCGACTTCGACCCCGGAATCCGGGCGTGCAGAGCGGGAGTCGCCGGTACGGCGATGGTCATGGCTGTCCTTTGCGAGTACGGCCGCCGCGTGCGCGGCGGTCCGGAGGGAGCGCCGCACACGGAAAGCAGCAAGGCCGTCCCCGCCCGGTGCGGCCACGAGAGCGAGAGGCCGTCCGACCGCCCTAGCCGCCGACGGTCTCCAGGGCGACGCCCCGGCCCGCGAGCGCGGCGAGCGCGAAGACGCCCTCGACCGTCGCCTCCACGTCGAAGGAGTGCCGTTCGGTCGGCGGGTACCCGATGAGTTCGGCGGCCCGCTGGGGGATCGCGGCCTCGGCCGACTCCCAGAGCAGGACGGCCCCCCACCGGTTCGTCGCCGCGTCGGAGATCCAGAACTTCAGCCGTAGCCCGGGCACCTGGGAGAAACGGTCCACCGCCTCGTCCCGCAGGAAGCCCCGCAGCGACTCGACGGTCTGCTCCGACCGCTCCAGGTCCCACCAGACGATCACCGCACGCACGAGCCGGCCACCTCCGCGAGCAGCTCCCCGATGATCCGGGGCCCGTCCACCGTCAGCACGGACTCGGCGTGGAACTGCATGGAGACGAAGGACGCCGCCCGCAGCCCGTGCACCTCGCCCGTCGCCGCGTCCCGGCTGACCTCGACCCGGCCGTGCACCGGGTGCTCGAAGGAGTCGCCCTCGGAACGGGCGGCGAACGTGTTGTAGAAGCCCACCCGTTCGCGCCGGCCGAAGAGGTCGATCTCGTGCTGCGCGCCCTGGTTGGGCACCGGGCGGCGCACCAGGTCGAGCCCGACCAGGGTGCTGAGCACCTGGTGGCTCAGGCAGACCGCCATGAACGGCCTGCGCTCCTCCAGGAGCTGGGCCACCGCGGACCGCAGATGCGCGATCTTGGGGTCGCCCGTCTCGCGCGGATCACCCGGCCCCGGGCCCATCACCACGAGGTCGTGCTCCTCGAAGCCGTACCGCTCGTCGAAGCGCCGGACGCTCACCTCGCCGCCCAGCGAGCGGATCTGCTGGGCGATCATCTCCGTGAAGGTGTCCTCGGCGTCGATCACCAGGATCCGCCGGCCGGTCAGCGGGCCCGCCGCGCCCAACCGGTCCTCCTGGTCCCTGAGCCAGAAGTCGGCGATGCGCTCGTTGCGCCCGTCCAGGGCCTCGCGGACCGCGGGGTGGGCGCCGAACCGGATCGGCTCCGGGTCGCCGAGCGCGGCGAGCAGCCCGGCCGCCTTGGCGCGGGTCTCGTGCACCTCCGACTCCGGGTCGGAGTGGCGTACCAGCGTCGCGCCGACGCCGATCCGCATCAGGCCCTCGCGGTCGATGTCGGCGGTACGGATCAGGATCGAGGAGTCCAGGGTGCGGCCGCCGGCGGCGTCGCGGCCGATCAGCGCGGCGACCCCGCTGTAGTAGCCGCGGCCCTGCGGCTCGTAACGGCTGATCACCCGGGCCGCGCTCTCCAGCGGGGAGCCGGTCACCGTCGGCGCGAACAGCGTCTCGCGCAGGATGTCCCGCACATCGTGGTCGGTACGGCCCTCGATGAAGTACTCGGTGTGCGCGAGGCGGGCCATCTCCTTCAGGTACGGGCCCACGACCCGGCCGCCCCCGGGGCAGATCCGGGCCATCATCTTCAGCTCCTCGTCGACGACCATGTACAGCTCGTCGGCCTCCTTCTGGTCGGCGAGGAAGCCCATGACCCCGTCGAGGTCCGGTCCCGCCGCCGGATAGCGGTACGTCCCCGAGATCGGGTTCATCACCGCCGTACCGTCGCGGACGCTGATGTGCCGCTCCGGCGTCGCACCGACGAACGTCCGCTCGCCGGTGTGCACGAGGAACGTCCAGTACGCCCCGGCCTCCCGCTGCACCAGGCGCCGGAAGAACGACAGGGCCGTGGACAGGCCGAAGCCGGGCAGCTGGGCGGTGAAGGAGCGCCGCATCACGAAGTTGGCGCCCTCACCGGTGCCGATCTCGTCCGCGACGACCCGCCGCACGATGTCCGCGTAGGCCTCGTCGTCGACGTCGAAGTGGCCGTCGGCCAGCTTCACCGGCTCGTCGGGCAGCAGCGGCAGCGTCGCGCGCAGCGGGACCGCCGCCTGCTCGCGGACCGTCATCGCGAGTAGCGGCGCGCCGTCGTCGGGGGCGGCGAAGCCCCGCTCGGCGAGCTGGCGGTAGGGGATCAGGGTGAGGATCTCCGAGCGCGCGCCAGGACCGTCCCCCTCGGGCAGGTCGAGGTCCGCGAGGGACGGGATCTCCGCCACGTCGCCGACCAGCAGTTCCAGGGTGTCCGGGTCCACCGACTCGGGCCGGTGCATCAGGGCGAACGCGCCGGCCGAGCCGTCGAGGATGCGTGCCAGCAGGTCGTGCCCGCTGTGCTGGGTAGCCATGGGGGATTCCTTTCGGCGGTGGGCGCGCTCAGCGCGCCGAGCCGCCCGCGTCGAGTTCGCTCAGCACGGCCTTGGCGGACACGACGCGGGCCGCGCGCTGTGCCGCGTAGTCGAGCGCGAGCTTGTGGTGGGCGGCCGAGAAGTCGGCGACGGCGTCCGCCACCAGGAAGGTCTCGATGTCGTTGGTGAAGGCCTCCACCGCGGTCATCAACACGCCCACGTGCGCGTACACACCGCAGACGATCAGCTGGTCGCGCCGGTGGAAGCGCATCCGCTCAAGGAGCTCCGACTTGAAGAAGGCGCTGTACCGCCACTTCGTGAACGTCCAGTCCGCCGGCCCCGGTTCGAGCGGCTCGACCACCTTGCGGTGCTCGGGGGTGGCCTTCATGCCCGGCCCCCAGAAGTCCTTCAGGAGCCCGCGCTGCTCGGGCGTCATGTCGCCCGGCTGCGCGGTGTACGCGATCGGCACGCCGAGCTCGACGCACCGCTCGCGCAGCAGCGCCGAGTTGGCCACCAGGGCGTCACCGGGCGCCTGGGAGCGGGGGAACGGCTTGAGGAAGAACTCCTGCATGTCGTGGAGGAGCAGCACGGCCCGGCGGGGATCCACCTGCCAGCCGACGATGTTCTCCGGCAGCTCGCCCTCGGTGGGCATGGGGTACGACTCGATCGGGGGGATACCGGGCATGGGCCGGCCGTTCCTCTCTTCACTAGACACCGAGCGTGGCACCGCCGTCCACGGTCAGTTCGTGCAGGGTGACGTGGCCCGCGTCGTCGGACAGCAGGAAGGCGACGGCCCGCGCGACGTCCTCGGGCCGGGCGACCTTGCCCAGCGGAATGCCGACCCGGTACGCCTCAGGGGAGCCGGCGATCGACGCCTTCGCGGCCGTGTCGGCGGTGTGCATGCCGCGCAGCATCGGGGTGTCGGTGGAGCCGGGCGCGACCACGTTGCAGCGGATGCCGTACTCCGCCACCTCCAGGCCCAGGCACTTGGTGAACGCCGTCGCGGCCGCCTTGGACGCCGCGTACGCCGCCATCTGCGCCCGGGCCGTGCCCGCCGCGTTCGACGCGACCGTGACGATCGCGCCGCGCCGGCGCGGGATCATGCGGTTGACCACGGCCCGCGAGGTGTGGAACACCCCGTTCGCGTTGACGGCGAACGTGGTCGTCCAGTCCTCGTCGCTCAGGGCGTGCGCCCCCGCCAGGCGGAGCACGCCGGCCGCGTTCACCAGGCGCTCCACCGGGCCGAGTTCGTTCTCGATCCGGGCGACCGCGGCCTCGACGTCCGCGCTCGACGTGACGTCGGCCGGGAAGCCGGTCACGTCCAGACCGTCGGCGCGCAGCCGCGCCACGGTCTCGGCGAGCCGGTCCGGCACCAGGTCGACGGCGGCGACCCTGGCGCCGCGCTCGGCCAGCAGCCGGACGACGGCCTCGCCGATGCCGCCGGCCGCGCCCGTCACCAGGGCGACTGTTCCTGCCACGTCCGTAACCTCCGTGTCCACGCCTGTCGTCGGTGTCGTCCGCGCGTCGTGCGGGGTCATCCGCGCCACGCGGAGACGGCCGCGACGGCCTGCTGCGGGTTGAGGCGCGGGTCGCAGAAGCTCAGGTACTTGTCGCCGAGGCTGCCGAGCCCGTCCGCGTCGGCGACGCACTCGGTGACGCTCTCCGGGGTGGTCTCCAGGTGCAGGCCCGCGGCGACGCCGCCGCCCGCGCCGACCGCGTCCTGGAACGCCTCGATCTCCTTCACGACGGTCGTGAGCAGCCGGGTCTTGAGCCCGCCGGGACCGCTGACGGTGTTGCCGTGCATCGGGTCGGAGAGCCAGAGCACCGGGTGGCCGGCGCGGTCGACGGCCTCGACGAGCGCCGGCAGCTTCGTGGCGGCGTTCTCGGCGCCCATGCGGGCGATCAGGGTGAGCCGGCCGGGGCGCCGCTGAGCGTCCAACCGGTCGCACAGGGCGAGGAGTTCGTCGGGCGTCATGGACGGGCCGACCTTGACGGAGACCGGGTTCGAGACCGCGGCGAGCAGGGCGATGTGGGCACCGTCCAGCTGCCGGGTGCGCTCGCCCACCCACGGCCAGTGGGTGGAGGTGAGCAGCAGCGAGCCGTCGGGCTCGCGGCGCAGCATGGGCAGCTCGTAGTCGAGGAGCAGGGCCTCGTGGCTGGTCCACACCGGCACGTCCAGCTCCGGGCGGACGGCCGTGCCGCGCCAGCCCAGGTAGTGCATGGTGTCGCTGGCGGCGCGGTAGCCGGTGAGCAGATGGGCCGGGTCGGCCTCGCGCTGCGCCGGGTCGGGCTCGGGGCGGTTGACCATGTGGCCCCGGTAGACGGGGAGTTCGGTGCCGCCGACCGTCTCGGTGGGCTTCGAGCGGGGCTTGGCGTACTGTCCCGCGATCCGGCCGACCCGCAGGACGGGCCTGCCGGAGGCGAGCTTCATCGTTCCGGCCAGGACGTCGAGGAGCGCGGTCTTGCGGTGGACGTCGCCGGGGTTGGCCTCGGCCGGGTCCTCGGCGCAGTCGCCGGTCTGGATCACCTGGACGTGCCCGGCGGCGGCCTCCGCGAGGAGGGAGCGCAGCCGGCGGACGGCCTCGGCGTCCACGAGGGCCGGCATCCGGCCGAGGTCCGTGCGGACCTCGGCCAGACGCGGGTGGCCCTCCCAGTCGGGCTGCTGGAGTGCGGGTAGGGAGCGGAGGTGGGACAGAATGTCGGTCATCGGTTTCCCTCGGCGGGCGTGCCGGATGGACTCCGGCTGGTGGCGGGGGTGGAGGCGGGCGGATGGCACGGACGCGTGCGCGTCGACGTGATGTCCCGCCCGGCGTCTTCCGTCCTGCGGCGGCGGCTCGGCTGGCAGCATCGGCATGCCGGAGCGTCGACGAGTGTGACCGGCGCGGGCCTTGCGAAGGCGCGCCGATTCGTACGAAATCCACTATCACCAGGCCCCCCACCGGGCCGCAACGACGGCCCGCCGAGTCCGTCAAGTGGCGCGGATACGGGATGGACCGGCGCTCTCCACGGGCTGCTCGTGCGGGCTCACCTGGTCGTTGAAGACGGTCAGGCGGGCCAGCGCGACGCGGCTGGAGATGCCCAGCTTGATGAAGATGTGGCGCAGGTGACTGTCCACCGTGTGCGGTGAGACGACCAGGTGGGTGGCCACGGCACGGTTGGTCAGACCCTCGGACACCAGGCGGGCCACCCGCAGTTCGGCCGGGGTCAGGCTCGCCCAGCCGAGGACATGTCCGGACGGGTGTTTCCGGTACGAAGCGTTGGCTGTATTCACGCGGCAGACCCTGACGGGGCGGCCAGAGGGGTCGCAACGGCGCCCGGTCCACTCTGTCATGTCGTCCGTCAGGTTCCCCGGCCCCGGAAGGGCGGGCCGGCTACAGCGCGGAGAGGGCGCTTTCGACGACGCCGAGCAGGGCGTTCCGGTCTTTCTGGACCCGGGCGAGAACGCGCAATCCGTAGTAGGTGCTGAGTACTTGCCGGGCGAGCGTCCGGGTGTCCCGATCGGCGGTGATCTCGCCGGAACGCTTCCCTCGTGCGAGGGTCTCCGCCAGCGCCTCCTCCACGGTGGAGAAGTGCCGGAGGACCTCCTCCCGGACCGCGTCGTCCGCGTCGGCCTTCTCGACCGACGCGTTGATCGCGAAGCATCCGGAGCCTTCCGGGTCCGAGAGATCGTCGTCGATCGCGTGGACCATCAGCTCCCGGAGCCGGTCCTTCACCGGCCCCGGCTGTTCGAGGAGGGCGGTCTGCTCGGCGGTGTGCGTCTCGTAGTAGCGACGCAGGGCCCGCAGATACAGCTCGCGCTTGTCGCCGAAGGCGTTGTACAGGCTCGACTGGCCCATCCCCGTCGAGTCGGCCAGGTCCCGGGTCGAGGTGGCCTCGTACCCCTGGCGCCAGAACGTGTTCATGGCGGCGGTGAGGGCGTGCGTCTCGTCGAACTTCCTGGGCCTGGCCATGACCGCAGTCTAGAGTTTTTGGAGCGGGCGCACTGAAATTCGAGGGACGACCGTACGGATCAGGCCGCCGCGGCTCTCGTCGCCGCCGCTCACGCCGTCACCGTCCCCGACGTCACCGCGATCGCCTCGATCTCGATCAGCCAGTCCGGATCGGCGAGGGAGGAGACCTCGACGAAGGACTCCGCGATCGTGTGCGGGGCGAAGTGCTCGGCCCTGACCCGCGCGAACGCCTCCTGGTCCCGGGCGATGTCCGTGACGAACACGGTCGCCTTGACGACCTGGTCGAGGCCGGATCCCGCGTTCTTCAGGACGAGCGCGAGATTGGCCAGAGCCTGTCGGGCCTGGGCCTCGAAGTCGCCCGCGCCGACGGTGGCGCCGCGCGCGTCGATCGGGGCCTGCCCCGAGGTGAAGACCAGGTTCCCGAGCCGGATGCCGAGCGCGATGCCGGCGGGTGCGTACCAGTCGGGATCCGCGGTGACGCGGACGCGGTGGGGCGCGTCCTGGGCTGCGTCGGTCATGTGGGGGGCCTCCTCGGGGCGAAAAGCGGGTCGGGAGAGTGGGTTCAGTCGCCCAGCGCTTCGTGGACGGCGAGCACCAGCTCGTCGATCGAACGCTGACCGCTCTCCGTACCGAACGAGTCGAAGATGTGGAAGGCACCGGCCCACTGGTGGAGCGTGACCGGCACGCCCGCCTCCAGGAGCCGCTGCCCGTAGCGCAGGCCCTCGTCGCGCAGCGGGTCGTACTCGGCGGTGACGATGTGGGTGGCCGGGAGCCCGCTCAGGTCGTCGGCGCGGTTGGGCGCCGCGTACGGCGAGGTCTCCCGCTGCTCGTGGCCCTCGCCGAGGTAGTGGCGCCACATCGAGACGGACTGCGGCGTCGACCAGACGGGCGTGTCGTGGAAGGCCCGCGCGGACGGGGTGTCCATGCGGTCGTCGGTCACCGGGAAGGTCAGCACCTGGAGCGCGAGCTCAGGGCCCTGGCGGTCGCGCGCCATCAGGGCCACGGAGGCGGAGAGCGCCCCGCCCGCGCTGCAGCCCGCGACGCCCAGGCGCGCCGGGTCGACCCCGAGCTCCTCGGTGTGCGCGGCGAACCACTCCAGGGCCGCGTAACAGTCCTCGGCGCCCGCGGGGAACGGGTTCTCGGGCGCGAGGCGGTACTCGACGCTGACCACGACGACGTTCGCGCGGGAGGAGAACCAGACGCACTGGTTGTGCTCGGTCTCCAGGCTGCCCATCACGAAGCCGCCGCCGTGGATCCACAGCAGACCGCCGTGCGGGCCTTCGGTACGGGGCGTGTAGACGCGCACCGCGATGTCGGGGGCGCCCGCCGGGCCGGGTATCAGCCGCTCGGTCACGGTGATGGCGCCGGTGTCGGCCGGCTCCCATTGGGCTTCGAGGTCCTTGAGGGTGCGGCGGGCGACGCTCGGTTCGGCGACGTCGAGGTAGGGGATCTCGTCGACGAGCGGTGCCAGGTCGGGACGGAGCCGCATGCGGGTGGGCGCGGGCGTGGCGGATCGGTGGGAGGCGTCACTCATGCGGTCATCGTCCCCCGCGGGCGGGGCCGTGCGCCGCCGACGCCCGTCGCATGTTGGCGCCCCGGAGACACCGATTGGTGCGCCGACCTGACGGAGTGTCGCGGCCGCGCGGGTCGCGCCCGGGGCCCCCGCACTAGCCTGCGCGGATGTACGGACTGACGTCGAGCCCCGCGCACCCGTCCTCAGAGGCGGAGACGGCGCCGGCTCTCCTCGCCCGTTTCGACGCGCTCTTCGGCAGCGTCACGGACGCCGACGAGCTGGTTCGCGCCGCGGCGCGGGTCGCGGGCTGTACCGCCGGGATGTCGGACCACGGCCGGGTGCTGCGGCGATGTCCGGCGGGCGGCGTGCCGGAGGCGGCCGGGGAGGTGATCCCGTCGACCCGCCGGCTGATCACCGTGGCCGGCCGCGCGACGGGCGAGGTCTGGATCGAACGCCCGGGAGAACCCCTCCCCTTCGACACCCTCCTCACCGAACGCCTGGCCCTCGCGGCGGCCGCCTTGGCGGCGGCCGCCTTGGCGGCGGGCGGCGGGGGCGTGACGGCGGGGGAGCCGGGTGGTGGCGGTCCGTTCGCGCGGACGCGCCGCCCTGGTGCGGGTGCGGGCCGGGGTACGGCTTCGGCTCCGGGCGCGGCCGGAGCTCCGCGCACGGCCGCGGCTCCGGGTACGGCCCCGGCCCGGGGCACGGCCTTGGGCGCGGTCCCGGGCCCGTCCCAGGGCTTCGGGGGAGTCGCCCAGGCCCCCGACCACCGGGTCTGGGGGCCCGTCGGGCTCGGGGATCCGGCGCTTGTGCAGGCGGTGCTGTCGGCGTCGATGCCCGAGACGCAGCGGTCCCGGGCGCTGCACCTGCTCGGGCTTCCGCCGGCCGGGCCGATGCGGGCCGTCGCCGTGGTCGTGGCCGAACCGCGGTCCCTCCAGGGCGCGTTGCGCGCCTCCGCGGCCGAGTTGTCGCCGACGACGCGTTCGGGCGGTACGGCCCCGCACGGCGTGCTCTGGCCCCGGGTCGGGGCGATCGTCCTGCCGGGGCCCGGTACCAGGACGGGGGCCGCCACGTTGCGGCCGGGGCCCGGCGTGGCCGTCGGGCTCGGGCCCGCCGTCGCGCCCGAGCGGCTCCCGGAGTCCTGGGCGCAGGCCCGGCGTGCGGCCCGGTTCGCGGGGCTCGGGCCCACCTGGCCCCGGCTCGTGGACGCCGCCGAGCTGGGCGCCCAGGTCCTCCTCGCCGACATCCCCGAGGACGCGGCGCTCACGCATCCGGACGTGACCGCGGTCGCGCGCCTGGAGGCCGAGCCGGACGGCCCGCAGATGCTGGCGACCCTGGAGGCGGTCTGCCGTACGCGCTCGCTGCGCGAGGCGGCCAAACTCCTCTCCCTGCACCACAGTTCGGTCGCCCACCGGGTGGCCCGCGCGGAGCGCGCCCTCGCGATGTCGCTGAGCGACCCCTCGGAGCGGCAGCGGGCGCACACCGCCGTACTCCTGTGGCGGCTGAACGCGCCCGACAACTGGCGCAACTGAGCCCCGAATTCGGCCCGGGGCACGCCGTGCCGTCATTTTGAAGCGACTGCTCCAAAATGTGCTAGCGTCGCCCCGTGGCCGACCGCCCCGCTCGCGGCCGGACCCCAACACCGCGCCACCACCACGCCTTTGGAGGCACTCCATGCCCCTAGCCGTCTACATCCTCGGCTTGGGAATCTTCACCCAAGGCACATCGGAGTTCATGCTCTCCGGGCTGCTCCCCAACCTCGCCGACGACCTGGGTGTCTCCATCCCCGACGCCGGCCTGCTGATCTCCGCGTTCGCGATCGGCATGGTCGTCGGCGCCCCGCTGCTCGCCGTCGCCACCCTCAAGTGGCCCCGCCGCACCGCCCTCGTCGCGCTCCAGGCCGTCTTCATCGCCGCGCACATCGTCGGCGCGCTCGCCCCCGGCTACGGCGTCCTCTTCGCCACCCGGATCGTCAGCGCCCTCGCGTACGCCGGCTTCTGGGGCGTCGCCGTCGCCACCGCCGTCGCCCTCGTCCCGGCCAACGCCAAGGGCAAGGCCGTCGCGGTGGTCGCCAGCGGGCTCACCCTCGCCACCATCGTCGGCGTGCCCGCGGGCACCGTCCTGAGCCAGTTCGCCGGCTGGCGCGCCGCCTTCTGGGGCGTCGCCGTGCTCACCCTCGTGAGTCTCGCCTGCTCGGTCTTCGCCATCCCCGGCGGCAAGGGCTCGGCCGACGAGGCCCGTACCGTCCGCGCCGAACTGCGCGCCATGGCGCGGCCGCAGCTGTGGCTCTCGTACGCCGTGACGGCCTTCTCCTTCGGCGCGGTCATCGTCACCTTCAGCTACCTCGCCTCGCTGCTCACCGACGTCACCGGCCTCGCCGAGGGCTGGGTCCCCGTGCTCCTGGCGCTCTTCGGCGTCGGCGGCCTGCTGGGCATGGTGATCGGCGGCCGGACCGCCGAGGCCTACCCGATCCGCACCCTGGCGCTCGGCACCGGTGTCCTCGCCGTCGCCTCCGCGCTGCTCGCGGTCCTCGCGGAGAACACCGTCGTCACCGTCGCCCTGATCTTCGTCCTCGGCCTCGCGGGGTACGTGACCAACCCGATCCTGCAGTCCCGGGTGTTCGTCGTGGCGCCCGGCGCCCCGACCCTGGTGGGCGCCACCAACACCTCCGCCTTCAACGTCGGCAACACCCTCGCCCCGGCCTTCGGCGGCATGGCCATCAGCGCCGGCTTCGGCTTCGAGTCGGTGGCCTGGGTCGGCGCCGCGCTCGCCACCGCCGGACTGCTCGGCACGCTGTGGGCGGGCCACCTGCAGTACCGGTCCCGGCCCGCCGCCGAGGGTGGCGTGGTCGCGTCCGGCGGGGTCGCGGGACGCAAGGACGAGGAGCCGGCCCGGGCGGGCCGCGTCTGAGTCCCCAGAGAACGCCGTGCCCCGGTCCGCTGCCTCCCCCCTGCGGACCGGGGCACGGTTCTGTCGTCACACGGACCGGCTCAGGCCGTGATGCCGCCGTCGATCACGAGGTCGTGGCCGAGCGCGAAGCCCGACTCCTCGGACGCCAGGTACAGCACCGCCGCCGCGCCCTCCTCCACCGTGCCGATCCGGCCCACCGGGAACATGCCCTTGGCGCGCACCACGCGCTCCTCCGGCGTCTCGTTCTCGAGCAGCGACATGGGGGTGTCCATCGAGGACGGGCTGAGGGTGTTGACCCGGATGCCGTCGGCCGCGTACTCCCGCGCCGCGCTGCGCCCGAGCGCGGCGATCGCCGCCTTGCTCGCCCCGTACGCGCCGGCCCCCGGAATCGTCAGGTGCGCGCCGACCACGGAACCCACGTTGACGATGGTGCCGCCGCCCTGCTCCCGCATCTGCCGGATCTCGTACTTCAACGACCGCCAGGTGCCGAGCAGGTTGATCTCCAGGGTCCGTACGAAGTCCGCCTCCGCCAGCTCCGCGAGACCGGCGGGCTCGGGCAGGTACCCCGCGTTGTTGACCGCGACGTCCAGCCGGCCGTGGCGCTCGACGACCGTCCGTACCAGCGCCTCCACCTCCGCCTCGACGGCGATGTCGGCCGTGACATGACCGGCCGTACCACCCTCCTTCTCGATCAGCCGGACCGTCTCGACCAGGCGGTCGGCGGTGCGCCCGGCGACCACCACGGTGGCGCCCTCGCGGCCGAAGCCCACGGCCGTGGCACGCCCGATCCCGGACCCACCCCCGGTGACAAGCACCACCTTGCCGGTGAAGCGACCAGTCATCTCTCTCATCCCATCCTCGGTGCTGAGGGCCCGCCGGGCAGGCCCAACGCGCGTCCGCGCGCACGCACCACGATGGCCGCGCGCGGCTTCGCGGCCATCACGTATTCACGGGAGTGACCAGGGAAAACCCCGTGAACACGTGATGCCCGTGCGGCGGTTCGCCGGATGGAGTGGAGGGAGCACGCGCACGCCCGCGAGAAGGGAACACCTTGAGCTTCGAGGAATTCGAGGGCATCGTCTACATCCCGCCCAAGGCCGGACCGGCCCGTTGGGTATTCGGTGACCACTACACGATCAAGGCCGACAAGGAGAACACCCACGGCTCGCTCGGCCTGATCGAAGCCCTCGTACCACCGGGCGGCGGACCGCCGCTCCACATCCACCACGACAGCGACGAGGCCTTCTACCTCATCGAGGGCGAGCTGGAGATCTCCAACGAGAAGATCAGCCAGGTCGTCGGCCCCGGCGCGTTCATCTTCGTCCCCAAGGGCAAGGTGCACGCGTTCAAGAACATCGGCGACGAGCCCTGCAAGATGCTCATCATCTTCACCCCGGCCGGCTTCGAGCGCTTCTTCACCGAGCTCGGCGTGACCGCCGAGGAGGGCGTCCCGGCGCCCGAGGCGGACCAGTACGCCGCCGACGTGGAGAAGGCCCAGAGCATCGTCGCCCGGTACGCGGCGGAGTACGTCTGATGCTCGACGTGACCACCCTGGACGCCTACCTCGACCGGATCGGCGCCAAGCGGCCCGAACGCCTCGACGCCGAGGCCCTCGCCCACCTGCACGAACGGCACGTGCTCAGCGTGCCGTTCGAGAACATCGACTTCGCCTTCGGCCGGCCCAGCCTGCCGATCGGCCTCGGCGAACCCGCCCTGGAGAAGATCATCGGGCGCGGCCGAGGCGGCTGCTGCTACGAACTCAACGGCGCCTTCTACACCCTCCTGACCACCCTCGGCTTCGACGTGGAGCCGCTGGGCGGCCGCGTCCTGGAGGACGGCGTGTTCGGCCCGCTCCTCGGCCACCTGTGTCTGCGCGTACGGACCGAGGACAGCGCCGTCCCGTGGCTGGCCGACGTGGGCTACGGGCACGCCTTCCGCTTCCCGCTGCGACTGGAACCGGGCACGGCCCAGGAGGACCCGCAGGGCACCTTCGAACTCGTCGAGGCGCCCAAGGGCGACCTCGACCTGTACCGCGAAGGCGAACTGCAGTACCGCGTCGAGCCGCGCGCCCGCGAACTCGCGGACTTCGCCCCCACCATGTGGTGGTTCCGCAGCGCCGACGACTCGCCGTTCCTGGCCCGCCAGGTCTGCTCCATGCCCACCCCCGACGGGCGGGTCACCCTCGCAGGACGGACCCTGACCCGCACCGAGAACGGGGTCAGGACCAAGGAGGAGCTGGCCGACGACGACGCCGTCCGGGCCGCCTACCGCACCTGGTTCGGCGTCGAACTCGACGTACTGCCGGACCGCCAGACCGACGGAGAACACTGACATGCCCGACGTGAACGGACTCATCGACGTCCACCACCACGCGATCCCGCCGACCTACCGCGCCGCGCTCGGCGACAAGGTCGCCATCCCCGGCGTCGACTACCCCACCTGGACCCCGGAGGAGTCCCTGGAGGTGATGGACCGGCACGGCATCGCCGCCTCCGTCCTCTCCGTCACCGCGCCGGGCGTCACCTTCGCCCAGGGCGCCGAGAGCCACCGCCTGGCCCGCGAGGTCAACGAGTACTACGCCGCCCTCATCGCCGAACACACCGCCCGCTTCGGCGCGTTCGCGATCCTCCCGCTGCCCGACGTGGCCGCGGCCAAGGACGAGCTGACGTACGCGATCGACGAGCTCGGCCTCGACGGCGTCGGACTGCTCACCAGCTACGGCAACCGCTACCTCGGGGACCCCGAGTTCGAGCCGCTGCTCGCCGAGATCGCCGACCGCGGCCTGCCCGTGCACGTCCACCCCGGCACCCCGCCGGCCAAGGACGTCGCCACCTTCGACCTGCCGCCCTCGCTCTACGACTTCACCTTCGAGACCACCCGCACGGTCGTCGACCTGCTCTTCAGCGGCACCCTCGAGCGGCTGCCGCACCTGAAGCTGATCGTCAGCCACGCGGGCGGCACGCTGCCGTTCCTGGCGCAGCGGCTCACGTACGGGCCGACGATCGGGAAGTACCTGACCGAGCGGGCGCCCAAGGACGTCGTCGGGGCGCTGCGCGGGCTGTACTACGACATCGCGATGTCCGCCAACCGCTTCGCACTGCCCGCGCTCACCGAACTGGCCGCCCCGGACCGGATCCTGTTCGGCAGCGACTTCCCGTTCATGCCGGCCGCGCACACGACGGAGAACGTCGAGGGCTTCCGGACGTACGCGGGCTGGAACGCGGAGCAGCGCACGGCCATCGGCCGCGAGAACGCGCTGAAGCTCTTCCCGCGCCTCGCCGGCCAGTAGCACCGGCTCACAGACACGCCGTACACGCCATGCACGAAGGAGCCGGCCGCCTCGGGGGAGGCGGCCGGCTCCTTCGTCGTGTGCGTACGGGGGCGTACGGTCCGGTCAGCAGACGCCGTCGATGCCGCACGCGGCGCCGAACGACCCGTCCTGCTGCTCCTGCTGCCGCGCCTGCGCGTCCAGGATCGCCTTGCGCAGCTGGGGCGCCGAGGGCACCCCCTCCATGCGGATGTCGCCGATCAGGAAGGTCGGGGCGACCTGGACCCGGTGGGCCGCGGCCTCCCTGAGCGCGTCCTGGTGCCGGGCGGTGTACGTGCCCTGCTCAAGGGCCGTACGGAACTCGTCCTGGTCCAGGTCCAGTTCACCGGCGAGCTTGGTCAGGATCTCGATCTCGCCGAGGTCCAGGTCCTCCTGGAAGAATGCGCGGAACATGCGCCGGGTGTACGCGTCGCCCTTGCCGTGGTCCTGTGCGTACTGGAAGCCCTCGAACGCGAGCCGGGTGTAGGGCTGCGGGGAGACGGTGGGCAGCGTGATGTCCACGCCCATCCGCCGGGCCATCGGGTAGACGGCCCGCTTCCAGATGTCGGGCAGGTAGGGGTCCTCCGGGCGGAGCGTGGGCTGCGGGTGCTCCCGCAGCTCGAACGGCTTCCACTCGATCTCGACGTCCAGGTCCTCGGTGGCCTGCTCCAGCGGCCCCTCCGCGAGCATGCAGAAGGGACAGACGTAGTCGGACCAGATCTGGATCTTCACCGGCTCCTGGCCGGTCGCCGGCTCCTGGACAGTCATCGGACTCCGCCCCTCTGTACGGTCAGGAACTCCTGGAACGGCACCTCGTGGCCCTCGACCGGGGCGTGCGTGACGCGGATCGGCCACTCGGTGGGGTCGGTCGCGAAGATCCCGTACGAGCTGCCGTAGTCGAAGCCGTAGGCGCCGGCGGTCTTCCGGTCGGCGGCGAACACGATGTGTCCGACGCCGAAGTAGCGCGCCACCATGTAACACATGGCGCAGGGCTCCCCGGAGGCGATCAGGGTCGAGCCGGCGACGGCGAACACCCCGGCCTTCCTGGCCGCCTCGCGCAGCGCGACGACCTCCGCGTGCGCGCTGGCGTCGTGGTCCTCGCGGACCCGGTTGAACCCGGTGCCGAGCACCCGGTCGTCCTGGACGACGATCCCGGAGAAGGGGATGCCGCCCTTGGCCACGTGCTCCCGGCTGATCCGTACGGCCTCGTGGATGTGCGGCAGCAGGGCGTCGATGTCGGTCATGGCGTACGCGCCGATCAGACGGACGTGAGGCGGAGCAGGACGGCGCCGCCGATGATGGACGCGAAGGAGATCAGCCGGGCGGGGGTGATCTTCTCCTTGAAGATGATCGCGCCGCAGATGACCGTGCCGACGCCGCCGATGCCGGTCCAGATCGTGTAGCCGACGGAGACGTCGAGCTCACGCAGGGCCAGGGACAGGGTGTAGATGCCGCCGGCGGCGGCGGAGAGCGTGAGCACGGAGGGCCACAGGCGGGTGAATCCCTTGGTGGCGTTGGTGCCGAGCGCGAAGAGGACTTCGAAGACGATGGCGATGCCGAGGTAGACCCAGGTCATGGTGGTGACTCGTTTCGGGAAGGTGGGACGGAGCGGAGGTCGGGGAAGCGGGTGAAGCGGCTGAAGCGGCTGAAGCGGCTGTGGGTCAGCCGACGGGCTGCGCGGCGGGGGCCTGCGCGGCCTCGGCGGCGGCCTGCTTCTTCGCGGCCACGTTGTCGGAGATCCGCAGGCCGAGGGCGCCACCGATGATCAGGATGAAGGCGAGCACCTTCCAGATGGTCATCTTCTCGTCGTAGATCAGGGTGCCGAAGACGACGGTGCCGACGGCGCCGATACCGGCCCAGACCGTGTAGCCGACGCCGACGTCGACGGTCTTCAGGGCCATGGAGAGCGTGAAGATGCCGCAGGAGGCGGCGGCGACGGTGAGCAGGGACGGGCCGAGCTTCGTGAACCCGTCGGTGGCCTCGGTCGAGAGCGCGAAGGTGATCTCGAACAGCGAGGAGAACAGGAGCCAGGCCCAGCCGACGTTGGCGTTCTGCGGCGTTGCCTGCGGGGAGGGGGACGTCATGGAACTCACTCTCCAGGAAGTTGTTTGTCCGTGCAAGTTCTTCGGGGGCGTAGTCGGCCGGTGACGGACTGACGCGGCGCCATGAGGTTGCATGAGCATGTACCCTGTTGTCAACTCTCGATGAAAGGTGCGTCACCTTATGGTCGCTACCCACACCGCGTCGTCCGACCAGGTCGTCTGGAGCCGCCTTCTCGTCCTGCACTCGCGCGTCGAGCGGGAGTTGGCGCAGGCGCTCCAGCGACGCCATGGGATCGGCCTGTCGGAGTTCCGTGCGCTCGAATCGCTCACCCACGCCGAGGACAGCGAGCTGCGCATGCAGGACCTGGCCGAACGGGTCGGTCTCGGCCAGTCCTCGGTGACGCGCCTGGTCGCACGCCTCGAAGTGGCCGGATTCGCCTTCAAGGACCTCTGTCCGTCCGACAAGCGCGGGGTCTACGCGGTGATCACGGACGAGGGCCGCGAGCGGTTCGCCGCCGCCCGTACGACCTACGCGGACGTGCTCTCCTCGGCGCTCAACGCCCTGACCGCCGACCCCGAATACGCCGCCACGGTCCAGTCGCTGCGCGCCGCCGGCGTCTGACGGGCACCTGGTCCGTACGTCCGGACAGAGTCGGTTCGGCACTCTCCCCCAACCCCTGACGCGCTGTCAATCGCGGGATCTCGGCATAGCGCGCCAGGGGTGGTTTCGTTGCATGATCAAGCGTAACGAGAACGCGGTTCCCGGTTCTCGACTCGTCAATCTCGTCGCGAGATTCTCGCGATCTCTTTGAATGACGATGCAAGCATTGCCTCTTCGGGGGGCGATGCGCGCACTTGATCTCAACGACTCGAACGTCTCGGGGGAGAGACCGCCGTGCCATCGACACTTCTCGCCGCATCCATCGACGCCCACAGCCGGGAACGCGCCGGCCGGGTCGCCCTCTCGTACGACCGGCGCACGGTCACGTACGAGGAGCTGGGCGCCATCACCCGGGAGCTCCGCGACCAGCTGGGTCGCCTGGCGCTGCCGGCCGGCAGCACCGTCTGCGTCCCGGCCCACAAGAACCCGGAGACGATCGCCCTCCTGACGGCCGTCTTCCACGAGGGCCTGATCGCCCTGGCGCCCTCGCCCGACCTGGGCCTCGCCGCCCGCACCAGGCTGGCCCAGCAGGCCCGTGCCTCGCACACCCTCACCGTCTGCGCCGAGGGCGACCTGGTCGCCGAGGCGGTCGTCGCCAACGCGGTGGAGGCCGAGGGCTTCGACCGGCCCGACGCCGGCCGCACCCGCCTCCTGCTCACCACCTCGGGCTCCACCGGCACCCCGAAGATCGTGCCGATCCCCGCCGAGGGCTTCGACGCCTTCGCCGACTGGGCCACCGCCGAGTTCGCGCTCACCGGGGACGACGTGGCGCTCTCCTACGCCCCGCTCAACTTCGACCTCGCCCTCCTCGACGTCTGGACCTTCCTGCGCCTCGGCGCCCAGGTCGTCCTGGTCGAGAAGGACCGGGCCACCGAAGCCCCGCACCTGCAGGGCCTGGTGGCCGGCCGCGACGTCACCTTCGTCCAGGGCGTGCCCATGCTGCACCGCCTCCTGGTCCAGGACGGGCCGGAGTTCGCGGCCGTGCGCACCCTCATCACCACGGGCGACTCGCTCGCCCCCGAGCTCCTCGCGCCGATGACGCGGACGTTCCCGAACGCCCGGTTCCACAACATCTTCGGCTGCACGGAGACCAACGACTCCTTCATCCACCCCATCGACCCGCACGCGGCCGCCGCGCCGCCGATCGGCCGCCCCCTCGCCGGGGTGCGCGCCCTCGTGGTCGACGCCGAAGGCCGGGCCGTCCCGGGCGCGGGAACCGGCGAACTCCTCGTCTCCACACCGTTCCAGACCGCCGGCTACCTCAGGTCCGCCCTGAACGAGCAGGCGTTCACCGTCCAGGGCGGCCAGGTGTACTACCGCACCGGCGACATCGTCACCCGTACCGAAGAGGGCCTGTACCGCCTCGAAGGCCGGTCGGACTGGCAGGTCAAGGTGCGCGGCGTACGCACCAACCTCCAGGAGGTCGAGACCGTCGTCGCCTCCCACCCGGACGTCGCCGAGGCCGTCGTCGTGGCCCTCCCCGACGAGCAGACCGGCGTCCGCCTGCACGCCCACGTCACCCGGCACCCGGCCACCGCGCTGACCGGTCTGCGCCTGCGGACCCACATCAGCAAGCACCTCCCGCGCCACGCGATCCCGTCCTCGGTGCACGTCACGGAGGCCCCGATGCCCCGGACGTCGACGGGAAAGCCCGACCGGAACCTCATCAGGAACAACCGCATGAAGGAGAACCAGACCGCATGAGCGAGACCGGCGCCACCCACGTGACCGCGGAGATCCGTGCCTACCTCGTCACCGAGTTCCTGGCGGGCGAGGACTCCTCGGACCTCACCGACGACTACGACCTGATCGACTCCGGAGTGATCGACAGCCTCGGCCTCGTCCGGCTGATCTCCCACATCGCGAGCCGCTACGGCGTGGCCGTGGACGACATCGACTTCGGCCCGGACGACTTCCGGACCCTCACCGCGATCACCCGCCTGGTCCGGGAGAACGCGCCCGCCACGGCGGCCTGACCGCCGTAACGACCCCTCCGCCGGCGCCGCCCGCTCGACCGGCGCCACCCGCTCCACCAGCTCCGCCGGCGCCACCGCACTTCCGCTCACCACACCCGCACACACACCACACCCGAGGGAGTAATCCGCATGTTCACCCGCAGCGTCGACGACGTCGTCCCCGTCCAGTGGGGCAACGGAACCAGCCACCGCCTCCTCACCAAGACCGACGGCATGGGCTTCGCCGTGGCCGTGACCCTCGTACGTCAGGGCACCACGAGCGCGCTGCAGTACCGCGACCACCTGGAGGCCTGCTACTGCGTGGCCGGCTCCGGTGAGGTCGTGGAGAAGGACGGCACCCGCCACAAGATCACGCCCGGCACGATCTACGCGCTCGACGAGCACGACCCGCACTACCTGATCGCGTCGGACTACGAGGACCTGCACCTCATCTCGGTCTTCAACCCGCCGATCGTCGGCACCGAGAAGCACAAGCTGTCCGCCGACGGCTTCTCCCAGTACTGATCCGCCCCGCCCCGGGACGGCACCCGCCCGTGCCGTCCCGGGGCACCCCCTCCCCACCCGATGTGACAAGGACCAGGCTGTGACCGACGACCTCTTCCACCTCGCGACCCCGTGGGCCGACAAACTCAACGCCGACCTCGGTGAACTGGACCGCAGCGGCTCGTTCCCCACCGACAAGTGGCCCGCCGTCCAGGACTCCGGGATCCTGCGGACCCCCTTCCACCCCGACTACGGAGGCCACGGCCGGTCCCTGACCGAGACCATGCGCGTCCTGGAAGGCCTCGGTCACACCTCCCACGACGCCGGCCTCTCCTTCTCCACGTCCACCCAGATCGTCTCCGTGGGCATCCCGCTCCAGCAGTTCGGCAGCGAGGAGCTCAAGCGGCGCCACCTCCCGCGGATCACGGCCGGTGACGTGATCACCGCCCACGCCATCACCGAGGAGTCCGGCGGCTCGGACGCCATCAACTCCACGACGACGGCGGTCCTCGACGGCGACCACTACGTGGTCGACGGCAGCAAGATGTTCATCACCAACGCCCCCGTCGCCGGCCTCTTCCTGCTGTACGTGCGCACCGGCGCCCCGGGCCCGTTCGGTCTCACCACCCTGCTCGTCGAGGCCGGCACGCCCGGCCTCACCGTGGGACCGGCCATGGACAAGATCGGCCTGCGCACCAGCCCGATCGGCACGCTCGCCTTCGACGGGCTGCGCGTCCCGGTGTCCCAGCGGGTCGGCCGGGAGGGCTCCGGCTTCCGGGTCCTGGACTACGTCATGAAGCGCGAGGTGCTCTTCGCCTTCTCGATCACGCTCGGCGAGATGACCCGCCGGCTCGCGGACACGATCCGGTTCGCCAAGTCCCGTACGCAGTTCGGCCAGACCATCGGCTCGTACCAGGCCGTCAGCCACAAGATCGCCGACATGAAGATCAGCCTGGAGACCGCGCGCAAGTGGCTGCGCGACACCGGCGCCAAGGTCGAGGCAGGCCAGGACGCCGCCATCGACCTCGCCGCCACCAAGACCGTCGTCTCCGAGGCGAATCTGAGGATGGCGCTCGACGCCGTCCAGATCCACGGCGGACGCGGCGTCCTCACCAGCCACGGCGTCGAGCGCGAACTGCGCGACTCCGTCGCCGGAACCATCTACTCCGGCACGAGCGAGATCCAGCGCAACCGCATCGCCGCCCTCCTCGGCCTCTGAACCGGCCGCTGACACCCGGCCTGAGAACCGCCCTCCGCACGGGCCTCCGAACCGGCCTTCGACCCAAGGGAACCCGACCGTGATGACCCTCGACCTGTACGACCGGCTGACGCAGCCCACCGAGTTCCTCGACTACGAGACCGACGCCGTCCAGACCTTCATCGACGACGTGGTCAAGGACCGCGCGTCCGACAAGCGCACCATGGCCATCGAGCTCTACTACGCCGTCCGTGACGGCGTCTTCTACGAGGTCTACGGTGCCGACCTGTCCCCGGACGGGCTGAAGGCCTCCCACACCGCCACCACCAAGTCCGGCTTCTGCCTGCACAAGTCGGCCCTCTACGCCGCCGCCGTCCGGGCCCTCGGCATCCCCTCCAAGCTCGTCTACGGCGACGTCCGCAACCACCTCGCCTCGCCCCGGCTGATCGAGTACATCGGCGGCGACGTCTTCTTCCACGGCCTCACCCAGGTCTACCTGGACGGCAAGTGGGTCAAGGCCACGCCGGTCTTCAACAAGATGCTCTGCAAGCTCTACGGCATGGAGGCCCTGGAGTTCGACGGCCTCGCGGACAGCCTGTACCACCCGTACGAGGGCGGCGCCGGCGCCATGGAGTTCCTCACCGACCACGGCGCCTTCGACGACGTCCCGTACGAGTTCGTCATCGGTTCGATGCGCGCCCGCCACCCCAAGTTCCTCAGCGACACCGGCGTGAGCACGGTGGCCGGCGGCCGACTGGCCGACGAAGCGAAGTAAGGAGCCGTACCCCATGACCCAGGTCACCGAGGCCGCCCACGCGCCCCAGGCCGCCACGCCCACCGACGGCTGGGACGCCGCCATCAGGATCGGCGTCGTCGTCCCGCACGCCGACGTCGGCCCCGAGGCCGAACTCCAGGCCATGGCCCCCGCGTCGGTCTCCATCCACGGCTCCCGCGTCCACTTCGGCGCGATGCGCGCCGGCGGCGAGATGGACGAGAAGATCCCGCACGACCCGGTCCGCGCGTTCGTCGAACCGCCCTTCCTGGACCACGCCGTCGAGCAGCTCGCCGCATCCCCCCTGCACGCGCTGACCCTCGGCTTCACCTCCTCCAGCTACGTGCTGAAGGCGGCGGGGGAGCGGGAGCTGTACGAGCGGCTGCGCCCGGTCACCCGGGAACTGCCGATCACCGGCACCACGAAGGCCGCCCGGGCCGCCTTCACCGCGCTCGGCGCGAAGCGGATCGCCCTCGTCAACCCGCCGTGGTTCGACGACAAGCTCTCCGGCCAGGGCGCGGACTACTTCCGGGAGTTCGGCTTCGACGTGGTCCACCACGGGCCGTGCGGGCTGCCCTCGAACCAGAAGGCGATCACGCCGCAGAACCTCTCGGAGTGGCTCCGTACCACCGTCGCCTCCCACCGGCCGGACGCCGTCCTGGTGGCGGGCAACGGCATCCGCGCCGTCGGCACCATCAAGCCGCTGGAGGAGGAGCTGGGCTTCCACGTCGTCACCGCCAACCAGGCGATCTTCTGGCACGCCCTGCACCTGGCCGGCGCGACGGCCATCAGCGAGGGCGTCACCGAGTACGGCGCCCTCTTCGCCACCCGCCCGGCGCCGGCGGACGAGGCCTGATCCACGCGCGCGTGAGCCCGGGCGGCCGACGGCCGCCCGGGCTTCGCGTGAGGTGAGACAGCTCAGAGCTCGGTGGGCACCTCGGCCAGCGCGACGACCGAGGTGAAGATCTCCTCGCCGTTCTGCTGCGCCGTCACCAGCATCCACCGCCGCCCGTTGGGGTCGTCCGGCAGCGCCCTCGCGGTGATCCAGCACGGCGCGTCGAGCTCGGCGTACCGGGTGAAGTCGCAGCTCATGGCGGTGACCAGGGTCTGCCGCGGCTGGGCCGCAGCCTGCGCCGCCTGGCGCGCGGCCTCCAGGAGCAGCATGCCCGGGGCATGGTCCACGGGGTGGTCGAAGAGGACGGGGTGCGAGGTGTCCGTCCGCAGCTGCCAGCGCAGGGGGACGTCGGTGCAGGAGAGCACGACGTCCTGGAACCGGGTCCGGCCCGTCTCGTGCGTCGGGGACGGCGGCGGCAGCGGCAGCACGCGCGCGTTGGCGCTCGCGATGTCGGCGTACTGCCCGCGCAGCCGCTCGTAGACCGCACGGTCCTGGATGGTGAACCGGGTCCGGGCCGTGGCGAGCCGGCGCCCCGCGCGCGTGGCCTCCACGGCGAGGGTGAGGGCGGTCGCCCGCCCCTTGCGGTACTTCACGTCCGAGCAGGTGATGTGCAGTTCGACATGGGCGTCCCGGCCGTCGTCCCACAGCTCGTCCGGGTCGATGTCCCAGGCGAAGTCCTTCCACAGCAGCTGGTGTCCGAACGGGACGTCGTACGCGGCGTGGGAGAGCATCGGCAGGGTCTGACGCACGGTCTCCGTCAGGAACAGGGGGTCGTACCGGCCGTGTCGCGCCAGGTAGAAGGTGTGCTCGCGCGGCCAGCGGGCGGTGATGGTGAAGGTGTCGGCCCCGGTCCGGCACCAGCTCACGAGGAGCACTTCGGCCGGGTTGGTCTTGTGGGTGTACGACATCGGAACGGGCACGGGACCGGTGGTCGTCCGGTCCGGTGCGAGCTCTATCGGAGGCACAACAGTTCTCCCCTGACTGTTTCCAGATATTCGCGGACCTGCACACTGGTGTGGTGGCCGGCCGCTCACATAAGATAGTGGTCACTCTTTTTCTTTGTCGATGTATACGGGGTAAAGGCGCAGTGGCGGAACACAGGCAGGAACGGGCGGTCCGCACGCGGGAGTTGGTGCTCCGAGCTGCGGCGGAGGTGTTCGACGAGGCCGGATACCTCGGCGCGAGCATCACCAAGATCCTCGATCGGGCGGGTGTCACGGCGGGCGCCGTGTACTTCCATTTCCGGTCGAAGGAGGGACTGGCCCGTGCGGTCATCCTGGAGCAGGCGGCCGATCTGAAGTTCCCCGAGGGGGAGGGCGGCCTCCAGCAGCTCCTGGACATGACCGGCTACCTCGCCGTCGAGATGCAGACCAACACCCTGCTGCGGGCCGGTGTCCGGCTCGCGGTCGAGCAGGGCGTGGTCGGTCCGCAGGAGTACCAGATCTACGAGTGGTGGGCCGACCACTTCCACCAGGAGTTCGTCCGCGCCCGGGAGATGGGCCAGCTGCTCGACGGCGTGGACGTGGCCGCCTTCTCGCAGCTCCTCGTCGCCGCCTACACCGGTACGCAGGTCATGTCCCAACTCGCCACCGGCCGCGCCGACCTGCCCCGGCGGATCGGCGACATGTGGCGATGTCTGCTCCCCGCCCTCGCCCCCGCCGAGGTCGTCGCCGGGCTGCGCCTCCCCGCCGACGACACCGTGGGCGCTTCGTGAGCGCACTGCGTGTCGTTCTGACCGGGGCGACCGGCTTCGTCGGTTCCCGCGTGCTGCACGCCCTGACCTCGACCGCGCACGACACCGGCCGGACGCTCTCCGTCCGGGCGCTCGGCCGCTCCGCCACCGCCCCCGACTCCGCCCCGCCGGGCGTGACATGGGTGTCCGTGGACCTGACCGACCGGGCCTCGCTGCGGAAGGCGGCGAGCGGCGCGGACGTCCTGATCCACCTCGCCTCCCGGATCTCCGGTGACGACGCCCAGTGCGCCGCGGTCAACGTCGAGGGCACCACGGCCCTCGTCGAGGAGGCCGTCCACCGGGGTGTGGACCGCATCGTCCACCTCTCCACCGCCGCGGTCTACGGACCGGGCCCGCACCGCGGCATCGCGGTGAACGAGATCGCCCCCGCCCCCGTGTCGCCCGCCAGCCGCACCCGTCTGGCCGGCGAGACCCCGGTCCTCGCGGCGGGCGGAACGGTCCTGCGCCCGGGCCTCGTTCTGGGCGCAGGCGACCGCTGGGTGGTGCCCGCCCTCGCGGAGCTGCTCGCCCGCGTCCCGGCTCGCTGGGACGGCGGCCGCGCCCTGCTCTCCGTCGTGGACGTGGACGACCTCGCGCGCCTGATCGCCGGCCTGGCCACGTCGCCGGCGGCCCCGCCGCCCGGCGTCCACCACGCGAGCCACCCGGTCCCGGTGAGCAACGGCGACCTGATGGCGGAACTGGCCGCGCTCGACGTCCTGCCGAAGGTCGAGGACGGGGCCGACTGGTCCTGGGACGCGTGCCTCGACCGGCTCCGTACCGTGCCCGGCCGGACGAGCGAGCGCCAGTTCGGGCTGCTGGCCCAGGACCACTGGTACGCGAGCGAGTCCATCTGGCCCGCCGCCTCCTGCCCCCCGGGCCCCGGCCCCCTGGCCCGGCTGGCCGCGGCGGCCCCCTGGTACCGCTCGTTCCTGGCGGGCTGACGGGCGCCCGGTTCGACCGGGCACGACACGAAGCGGACGGGTCACGACGACACGAAGAGGGCGGCGTACTCCGACGGTTGGTCGGTGTACGCCGCCCTGGGTCGGCAAGGGGGTCGTCGCGGGATCTGGCCCGCGTGGTCACGGCGACTACTTCGGGTCGTCGTTGAACTTCGAGGTGGACCAGAAGTAGCCGAGGACCGCGAGACCCACGCACCAGGCCACCGCGAGCCAGCCGTTGTGGCCGATCTCGGTGCCGAGCAGCAGACCGCGCAGGGTCTCGATGGCCGGCGTGAAGGGCTGGTACTCGGCGATGGGCTGGAACCAGCCCGGCATCGAGGAGAGCGGGACGAAGGCGCTGGACAGCAGGGGCAGCAGGATCAGCGGCAGCGCGTTGTTGCTGGCGGCCTCCGCGTTCGGGCTGATGAGGCCCATGCCGACGGCGATCCAGGTGAGCGCCAGGGCGAAGAGCACGAGCAGACCGAAGGCGGCGAACCACTCGAGGACGGTGGCGTCGGTGGAGCGGAAGCCGATGGCCACGCCCACCGCGCCGACGAGGACGACGCTCACGACGGACTGGAGCACGCTGCCGACGACGTGTCCGACGAGCACCGAACCGCGGTGGATCGCCATCGTGCGGAAGCGGGCGATGATGCCCTCGGTCATGTCGTTGGAGACGGAGACCGCCGTACCGATCGTGGTGCTGCCGATGGTCATCAGGAGCAGACCCGGGACGATGTAGGCGATGTACTTGGCACGGTCCGGCTCGCCGCCGCCGATGCCCACGCTCATCGTCTCGCCGAAGATGTAGACGAAGAGCAGCAGCAGCATGATCGGCGTGAGCAGCAGGTTCAGGGTGAGCGACGGGTAGCGCCGGGCGTGCAGCAGGTTCCGCCGCAGCATGGTGGAGGAGTCGCGCACGGCGAGGGAGAGGGAGCTCATCGGACTGTCTCCTTGGGCTGGTTGGGGATGTCGGCGGTGGCGGTCAGGGCGAAGAAGACGTCGTCGAGGTCGGGCGTGTGCACGGTCAGCTCGTCGGCCTCGATGCCGACCGCGTCCAAGCGGTCGAGGACGGAGCGCAGTTCGCGCTGGCTGCCGTCGCTGGGGAGCTGCAGCGCGAGGGCCTCGTCGTCGCGGGTGGCGTCGGCGCCGAGAGCGGCGCCGGCGGCCTGGTACGCGGCCGGGTCGGAGAACCGGAGCCGTACGTGCCCGCCCGGGACGATCCGCTTGAGCTCCTCCGCGGTCCCCTCGGCGGCGATCTTCCCGCCGTGGAGCACGGCGATGCGGTCGGCGAGTTCGTCGGCCTCCTCCAGGTACTGCGTGGTGAGGAAGACGGTGACGCCGTCGGAGACGAGCTCGCGGATGATCTGCCACATGTTGTGGCGGCTGCGCGGGTCGAGGCCGGTGGTCGGTTCGTCGAGGAAGATGATCCGCGGGTCGCCGACCAGCGTCATGGCGATGTCGAGGCGGCGCTTCATGCCGCCGGAGTAGGTGGAGGCGGGCTTCTTCGCGGCCTCCACGAGGTCGAAGCGCTCCAGGAGTTCGGCCGCGACCCGCCGTCCCTCCCGCTTGGAGAGGTGGTTCAGGTCCGCCATGAGGAGCATGTTCTCCTCGCCGGTGATCAGACCGTCGACGGCGGAGAACTGCCCGGTGACTCCGATCGCGGCACGTACGGCCTGCGGGGCGGTGGCCAGGTCGTGGCCGGCGACGCGGATCTCGCCCTGGTCGGCGGAGACGAGCGTGGAGAGGATCTTCACGGCGGTGGTCTTGCCGGCGCCGTTCGGGCCGAGCAGCGCGAACACGGACCCGGTGGGGATGTGCAGGTCGATTCCGTCGAGGACGGTCTTGTCACCGTAGGACTTGCGCAGTCCGGTCGCCGTGATGGCGAGGTCGTTCATGGGTGGTCACTCCTTGGGGAGGCGGGAGGGGCGAGGGTGCTCAGAGGCTGCGGGCCGTGATGTCGCCGAGGGCGGTGGTCGCGTGGATGGTCAGCTCGGCGGCGGCGCCGCCGGAGTTCTGGAGCGCGTTGTGGATCCGGCCGTGGGCGGTGCCGGCGTCCAGGGAGGCGGAGACGCCGCGGGCGGCGCCGACGGTGATGGAGCCGGCCTCGGTGCGCAGGGTGACCGTGCCGCGCACGGCCTCGGCGACGCGGAGGTCGCCCTGCTGGGTGCTGATCTCGGCGGAGCCGCCCAGGCGGGCCACCGAGACGTCGCCGGCCTGGAGGACGAGGCGGGCGTCCGCGGTCTCGTCGAGCTCGACCGTGGACTGCCGGCCCTCGAACGCGACCTCGCCGAGCCGCCCGGTGGAGCGGAACTCCCCGGCGGCCGCCTTCGCCTCGACCCGCGAGCCGGCCGGCAGCTGGACGGTCACCTCGATGGAGCCGCTGTTGCCGAGCACCCGGTTCTTCGCCTCGGGGACCTCGACCCGCAGGACACCGTCGGCGAAGGCGACCTCGGTGACCTCCGCGGCCTTCACGTCGCGGCTCTTGGCGGGGTCGGCGGGCCGGACCTCGACCGTGGTGTCGACCCGGTCGGCGGCGACGAGCCGGATGACGCCCGCGGGGATGTCGAGGACGGCGGTGACGGGGGCGGGGGTCTTGAACGTCTGCATGGTTCTCTCCTTGACTTCGTTGCTTGACCTCGTTGTTTCTGATGGATGAAACACTACGTTGCGTTCGAGGGTCTGGCAACGAGCCTGTTGCGCAAGAAACCAGTAATCGCAGGTAGTTGCGGCAATTTCGTTGCAACGGGATTGATTGCAATGCAACGGTGAGCTCTCATTGCGTTGCAATGGAATGAGATTGAACGCCATGAGGGCAACGAGAAGGCCCTCTTGGAGGGGAGGGCCGGGCGTTCTTGTTGCACATATATTGCAAGTGCGTTTGTGGTGCAGTTCGTGTGCAGAAGGAGGGGCGCAGTGGGCGGACCGGTGGTGCTCGGGATCGAGTCGTCGTGCGACGAGACCGGTGCGGGGATCGTGCGGGACGGGAAGCTCCTCGCGCACGTGGTGGCGTCGAGCATGGACGAGCACGCCCGCTTCGGCGGCGTCGTGCCGGAGATCGCCGCCCGGGCGCACCTCCAGGCGTTCAACCCGGTCGTGCGACAGGCCCTGGACCAGGCGGGGTTGCGCCTCGGCCAGGTCGACGCGGTCGCCGTCACGACCGGCCCCGGGCTCTCCGGCGCCCTCCAAGTGGGCCTCGCCGGGGCCAAGTCGCTCGCGTACGCGGCGGGGGTCCCGCTCTACGGAGTGCACCACCTTGCCGGGCACGTCGCCGCCGACACCCTGGAGCACGGCCCGCTGCCCTCGCCCTGCGTGGTCCTGATCGTCTCCGGCGGCCATACCTCCCTGCTGCTCGTACGGGACCTGGTGCGCGAGCCGATCCTGCACCTCGGCGACACCCTCGACGACGCCGCCGGCGAGTGCTTCGACAAGGTCGCCCGCATCCTCGGCCTGCCCTACCCCGGCGGGCCCGCCATCGACCGGGCCGCACGGGACGGCGACCCGCGCGCCGTCTACTTCCCCCGGCCGCTGACCCGGCCCGGGGACGCCCCGTACGCCTTCTCCTTCTCCGGCCTCAAGACCGCCGCCGCCCGCTGGGTCGAGAAGCATCGCCTCCAGGGCCGGGACGTTCCGGTCGCCGACGGCGCCGCCGCCCTCCAGGAGGCCGTCGCCGACGTGCTGACCCGCAAGGCGCTCGCGGCCTGCGAGGCGTACGACGTGAGGACGCTGATCGTGGTCGGCGGCGTCGCGGCGAACTCGCGCGTGCGGGACCTCGCCGAACAGCGGTGCGCCGCCGCCGGGGTGGAGCTGCGCGTGCCGCCGATGACGCTGTGCACCGACAACGGCGCCATGATCGCGGCCGTCGGCGACCTCCTCGTACGCTCCGGCGCCGAACCCGCGCCCCTGGACGTGTCGATCGACCCGTCCGCACCCCTGGAGTACGCCTCCCTCACCCCGCTGCCCACGCCCTCGGCGAGAGCCGCTTCGTGACCGCCCGGTCCGTCAGGCCCCGCTGACCGCGGCGCCCTCCTGACGCTTGCGGGCCCGGTAGGCGGCCACGTTGGCGCGTGTGGCGCAGCGGTCGGAGCAGTAGCGGCGGGAGCGGTTGGTGGAGGTGTCGAGGTAGGCGTTGCGACAGGGCGCCGCCTCGCAGAGCCCGAGCCGACCGGGCCCGTACGCCGTGAGGTGGAAGGCGAGCCCCATGGCGCAGAGCGCCGCGTACCCGGTGGTGGCGTTGGACGAGTGGTCGGCGAGGTGCATGTGCCAGCGGGGCCGGCCCTCGTCGTCGAGATGGTCGTGGCCGGAGATCTGCGGGGAGACCGGGAACTCCAGGAGGAGGGAGTTGAGCAGATCGACGGTCCCGGTGTGGTCCCCCGTGTCGGCGGCGACGAACACGGCCCGCAGCCGCGCCCGGACGGCCCGGAACCGGGTCAGGTCGGCGTCGGTGACCCGCCGGGCCATCTGCGTGGCGGGCCCGAAGAGCTCCTTGACCACGTCGACGGAGCTGAGCGCGTCCTGACCCTTCGCCGGCACCTCGGTGTTGACGAGGCGCACGGCGTACTCCGCGTACTCGGCCAGTTCCACTCGTCGTCCTTCGTAGCCGTGATCCGTAAGCAACTTGGTAAGGAGGAGGGTATTACGGACGTGGGACGGGGGGCGTCCGCCCAGTGGCGGGCGCCGCCACGGGGCTGTCGGCCCCCCTTCGGACTTGCTCGCTCAGCGGACGGCGTTCGTCGGGGTCGTTCTGAGCGTCGTGCCGGCGAGCAGGGCGGCCAGGAGTAGGGCGCCGGTGGCCCACCACAGGGCGATGTCGTGGGCGTGCTGCGTATGGGACGCCCAGTCCTCGTCGCCGCTCCCCACCGCGGAGAAGGCGGTGACGGCCAGCGCCGAGGCGGTCACGTCGCCCAGATGCTGGGGCAGGGTGACGGCCACCGCGCTCCTCCCCGCGTGCCCGGGCACGGCGACGCCGGCCACCTCGACGAGCAGCGGCGCGAGGCCGAGGCCCATGCCGAAGCCGGTCAGCAGCAGGCCGGGCAGGACGTCGGAGTAGCCGTCGTCGAGGCCGACCCGGGCCTGCAGGACCGTCCCGAGCGCCGCGATCACCAGACCCGCCGCGACCGGCACGCGCGTCGGAAGGCGGCGCACCAGGACGGGGGCCGCCACGAGGGCGCCGAGCGCCGTCGCGGCGAGCAGGGGCAGCAAGGCGCTCCCGATCGCGACCCGGGAGAGGCCGACGACGGCCTGGAGGTGCCAGATCACGGCCCACGTCCCCGCCAGGACACCGACGCCGGCCAGGACCAGGGCGAGGAAGCCGCCGACACGGCCGGGGTCCCTGACGAGAGAGGGCGCGAGCTGGCTGTCCGCCCGGTCCTGCCAGAACACGAACAGCACGACGCCGAGGAGGCACGGGCCCAGGGTCAGCGGGGACGCCCAGCCGCGCGGGTCGTCGCCCAGGACGTCGAGCGTGAGGCCGAAGGTCAGCGCCACCACGCCGGCGGAGCCCAGCAGCAGGCCGGGCACGTCGAGGCGGGTACGGTGCGGCCCGTCGGCGGGGAGCGTGAGCGCGACGATCAGGGCGAGTCCGGCGAGGGGGACGCCGGCGTAGAGGGCCCAGCGCCAGGCCAGGGCCTCCACGAGGGGGCCGGCGCCGAGCAGGGTCACGGCCGAGCTGCCGCCGGCGATCGTGGCCCAGAGCCCGAAGGCCCTGCCGCGTTCCCGCGGGTCGCCGAGGCCCCCGGTCACCAGGGACAGCGAGGCCGACGTCAGCAGCGCGGCGAAGGCGCCCTGGAGGCCGCGCGCCGTGAGCAGCACGCCGCTTCCGGCGGCCAACCCGGCGAGGGCGCAGGCCGCCATGAAGCCGGTCAGGGCGATGACCGTCACCCGTCTGGGGCCGAGGGCGTCCGCAAGGTGCCCGCCGAGCAGCAGCAGGGCGCCGTAGGCGACGGCGTACACGCCGAGCAGGGGGCCGACGACGTCGAGGCCGAGGTCGCGCAGGATGTCCGACAGCGCCTCGTTGAACGCCGACGCCGCGAACAGCACCGCGAACTGGGCGAGTACGGCCACGGTCACATAGCGCCGGCGCACGGACCGCGGCACCGCCGGAGCGTCCGCGACCGGGTACGGCGTCGACGGCGTCCCGGTCGGCGCAGGCGTCGGCGGGCCGAACCCCTGCGCCGGTACGAAACCCGCCGGTGCGGTCGGCGCGTACGCGGGCGGTGACGGCACGGCCTCCGCGAGGTCGACGCGCGGGTCGGACGGAGGCCGCACGGGGTCGACCGCGTGGGGCGTCCGGGCCGCCTCCGTCGGGGCGTAGTCCAGCAGGCGGGCCGCGTGCCGTCCGAGCTGGGCGAGGACCGACCCCGGCAGCCACTCCTCGGTCCGGTCCGTCGCCGTCCGCTCGGCGATCTCGTGCGGCGTGGGCCGCCGGGCCGGGTCCTTCTCCAGGCATGCGCGTACGAGACCGACCAGCGATTCCGGCACGCCGGCCAGGTCCGGCTCCTCCTCGGCGATCCGGAAGAGGTGCGCGTTGAGACCGGTGTCCGTCGCGCCGAACAGGAGCCGTCCGGTCGTCGCGTACACCAGGACCGCACCGAGGCAGAACACGTCGCTGGCGGGGGTGAGTTCGAGGCCGCGGACCTGCTCGGGCGACATGAAGCCGGGCGAGCCGATCAGCATGCCGGTGCGGGTGTGCAGGCTGTCCCCGCCGAGGCTGTCCATGGCCCGCGCGATGCCGAAGTCGATCACGCGGGGGCCGTCGACGGTGACGAGCACGTTGGACGGTTTGAGGTCGCGGTGGATCAGGCCCGCGTCGTGCACCGCCCGCAGGGCCAGCGCGAGGCGGTTGGCGAGGACGCGCGCCGAGTGCTCGGGCAGCGGCCCGTGGTCCCGCGCGACCACCGAGGTGAGGTCGGGGCCCGGGATGTACTGGGTCGCCACCCAGGGGATCGTGGCCTCGGGGTCGGCGTCGAGCACGGCGGCGGTCCAGTCCCCGCCGACCCGCCGTGCGGCGGCCACCTCGCGGGCGAAGCGTCTGCGGAACTCGGGGTGCCCGGCGTGCTCGGCCTGCACCACCTTCACGGCCACGGTGCGGCCGCCCTCGGAGCGCCCGAGGTAGACCAGGCCCATCCCGCCCGCGCCCAGCCGGGCGATCAGGCGATAGGCGCCGATGTGGCTGGGGTCTTCAGCGGTCAACTGATCCACATCGGGCAAGATAGCTCAACTCCCCATGTGGCCCGGGGCGATTGAGGAAAGGCCACTACCCCTTCACGCGGACCGCGGGCCCCGGGCCGCCGCCAGGAAGGCGCGGATCAGCTCCGGGTCCTTCACCCCGCGGCTGGACTCGATGCCGCTGGAGACGTCGACGCCCCAGGGGCGGGCGGTGCGGGCGGCCGCGGCGACGTTCCCGGGGGTGAGGCCGCCGGCGAGCAGCCAGCGGACCCCGGGCCCGGGGAGCCGCTTGCCGGTGAGGTCCCAGGTCTCGCCCGCGCCCGGGACGGGGGCGTCGAGGAGCAGCACGTCCTCGCCGCGCTCACCGAAGGCGGGGGCCTCGTCGCGCACGGACGCCGCGCGGATGAAGGTCCGCCCGCTGGGCAGGACGGCGCGCAGGGCGTCGAAGTACGCGAGGTCCTCGTGCCCGTGCAGCTGGACGGCGCGCACACCGGTGGCGTCGGCGAGGGCGCGTACCTCGTCGAGCGGCTGGTCCCGGAAGACGCCGACGGTCAGGACGCCGTCCGGCACGCGGGCGGCGAGCCGGGCGGCCGCGTCGGGGTCGATACGGCGCGGGCTCTCGGCGAAGACGAACCCGATGGCATCGGCACCGGCCTCGACGGCGACCTCCACGTCGCACTCGGTGCGCAGCCCACAGACTTTGACGAACATGCCGGCCACTGTACGCAGCCGCCGTGCCCACCCAGAACCGGCCATGACCAGCAAAAAAGACCCTCCAGGAGGAGGGTCTGTGGTGGAGCGCCCCCGGCAGGACTCGAACCTGCGGCCAAGTGCTTAGAAGGCACCTGCTCTATCCACTGAGCTACGGGGGCCGGGTGGTGGGTCGGTGGCCGGGAGCCCCTGGTGGGTGGGGCTTGGCCGGTCGGGTCAAGGATAGGGCTCCGATCCCCTTGGCCCGGTTGCTTCACCTGCGTGCCACGATGTGGAGGTTCGGTGAAGCGGAACGATAATCGCAGGCAGGTGCGATTCCCGCAGTGTTTTTCACGCCACTCGGCCCGGGTGTTGTGCACTCGTTATGCCTGAGGCTCCCGTCATCCTGCGTTCCGTCGGCGCGCAGGGCCCTTATACGCTTCAAAAAGGCTCCAAAATTGGGCATTCTTCGCATGTGGTGACCTTGGACGAACGGCCTCAGCTGATCGACGCACTCTCCGCCCTGCGCGACTGTGTCGCCGCCGTGCGTCTCCCACTCCCCCTCCCAGGCGCCCCACGCGCCCGCCAGAGCCGGGCCGAGCTGCTCGCCCAGCTCGACGACTATCTGGTGCCCCGGCTGAAGGACCCCCACGCCCCCCTCCTCGCCGTCGTCGGCGGGTCCACCGGGGCCGGGAAGTCCACGCTCGTCAACTCCCTTGTGGGGCGGCGCGTCAGCGAGGCCGGAGTGCTCCGGCCCACGACACGTACGCCCGTGCTCGTCTGCCACCCCGACGACCACCACTGGTTCGCCGGCATGCGCGTCCTGCCCCAGCTCACCCGCGTCTGGCTGCCCCAGGAGGAGGAGGCCGGCGACGAGCCCCCGGAGGAGAACGCGCTCCGCGTCGAGACCTCCTCCGCCCTCGTCCCCGGGCTCGCCCTGCTCGACGCCCCCGACATCGACTCCCTCGTCGTCGAGAACCGGCTGCTCGCCGCCGAGTTGATGTGCGCCGCCGACATCTGGGTCATGGTCACGACCGCCTCCCGGTACGCCGACGCCGTCCCCTGGCACCTGCTCCGTACCGCCAAGGAGTACGACGCCATGCTCGTCACCGTCCTCGACCGCGTACCGCACCAGATCATCGGCGAGGTCTCCCGGCAGTACGAGGCCCTGCTCGACAAGGCCGGGCTCGGAGAAGTGCCCCGGTTCACCATCCCCGAGCTGCCCGAGTCCGCGGGCGGCGGCAGCGGGCTGCTGCCCGACAACGCCGTCGCCCCGCTCCGCGCCTGGCTCGCCCACCGGGCCCAGGACCCCGCCGCCCGCCAGCAGGCCGTCGGCCGGACCGCCACGGGCGTCATCGACTCCCTCGACTCCCGGATGCCCGAACTCGCCGCGGCGGTCGCCGCCCAGTACGCCGCCGCCGTCCGGCTCGGCGGCGCCGTCGAGGGGGCGTACGCGGAGCAGCGCGAGCGCGTCCGGCAGCAGCTCGGCCGCGGCGCCGTCCTCGCCGGCGACGCCCGCACCCGCTGGCGCGGCTACCCCCGCGACAGCTCCGCCGGCGAACTGCTCGACGCCCTCGTCGAGTCGCTCGCCGCCCTGCTCCAGTGCGCGGCGGCCGCCGCCGACGAGCGCGTACGGGACGCCTGGCGCCGCGAACCCGCCGCGGCCGCCCTCGGCACCGCCCACACCGCCCCCGACCGGGAGGCGGCCGAGCGGATCGACATGACCGTACGGCGCTGGCGGCGCGAACTCGACGAGCTGGCCGAGGAGGAGCTGCGCACCACCGAGCGGCCGGGCACCGCCCGCACCGCCGCGCCCGACGCCGACACCGTCGCCGCCCTGCTCGCCGCCGCCCTCCTCGGCGGCCGCCGCACCCGCAGCGCCGGCGAGCGCCTCGCCGAACTCCTCGGTGCCCAGGCCGCCCTGCGCCTGCGCGACAAGGGCGGCGCGCTGGTCATGACGTACCTCGACCGCGCGCTGCACACCGAACGCGACCGGCGGCTCGCCCCCCTCGACGCCCTCGACGTGACCCCCGAGCCGCAGGCGGAACTGATCGCCGCGCTCTCCGTACTGCAGAAGGAGAAGTGAGGACCGGTGAGCAGTAGCACGGTGGACGATCGTTGGGACGACGGGCTGATCGCGCGGAGGGCGGCCGAGCGGGACGGCGTACACATCCCTGAGGACGCCCCCGACGACCCTGCGGAGGACAGCCTTCCAGCCCTCGGCGGGCAGTACGGAGGCCCTCTGCGTACCCGCCTCGACGCCCTGCACGAACTCGTCGGCCTCTCCCGTACGCGCCTGGCGAACGACACGCTCGCGGAGGCCGGACGCGTACTCGACGAGGCCGCCGCCCGCCAGCGGCTCTCCGCCCGGCACACCGTCGTCGCGATCGCCGGACCCACCGGCAGCGGCAAGTCGACGCTCTTCAACGCCCTCGCCGGCGTCCCCGTCTCCGAGACCGGGCTCCGCCGCCCCACCACCTCCGCGCCCATCGCGCTCAGCTGGTCCGAGGGTTCCGCCGGACTCCTCGACCGCCTCGCCGTCCCCGGCCGGCTCCGCCGCCGCCCCCTCGCGGGCGGGGCCGCCGACGAGGACCTCCAGGGCCTCGTCCTGATCGACCTGCCCGACCACGACTCGGCCGTCACCGGCCACCGCGACCAGGTGGACCGCGTCCTGGGCCTGGTCGACGCCGTGATCTGGGTCGTGGACCCGGAGAAGTACGCCGACGCCGCGCTCCACGAGCGCTATCTGCGGCCGCTCGCCGGCCACGCCGAGGTCACCTTCGTGGTCCTCAACCAGATCGACCGGCTGGGCGGCGAGTCCGCCGACCTCGTCCTGGACGACCTGCGCCGCCTCCTCGACGAGGACGGCATGGCCCTCGGCGAACACGGCGAACCCGGCGCCACCGTCCTCGCCCTCTCCGCCCTCACCGGCGAGGGCGTCGGCGAACTGCGCGAACTCCTCGGCGGGTTCGTCCAGGAACGCACCGCCCCCGCACTCCGCCTCTCGGCCGACGTCGACGCGGCGGCGTCCCGGCTGCGCACGGCGTACGTCTCCGACGGCCAGACCGGCCTGGGGGAGCGGGCCCGGGAGGACTTCGCGGCCCGGCTCGCCGTCGCCGTCGGCGCCACCGCGGCGGGCGAGGCCGCCGAACGCGTCTGGCGCAGGGGTGCCATCCGCGCCTGCGGCACGCCGTGGCTGCGCCTCTACCGCTGGTACGAACGGCTCCGCGCGCACGGCTCCACCGACCCCCGCCTCCAGGCGCCGCTCGAGGACGAACTCACCGCCCGGCAACGGGTGGAACAGGCCGTACGGGTCGTCGCCGACGACGCCTCGCGCGGGCTCCCGGCGCCCTGGGCGCAGGCGGTGCGCGAGGCGGCGGCCCGCGGCGCCGACGGGCTGCCGGAGGCGCTCGACGAACTCGCCACGACCATCGGCGACCCGGCCGCCCGGCCCCCGCGCCCGGCGTGGTGGCCGGCGGCGGTCCTGGCCCAGGTCCTGATGACGTTCCTGCAGATCTTCGGCGCGCTGTGGCTGGTCGGCCAGATCGTCGGCGTCGTGGAGCCCGGTCTGCTGCCGCCCGTCCTCATCATGCTCGGCGGCATCGCCGGCGGCCCGTTGGTGGAGTGGGCGTGCGCGGCTGCGGTGAAGGGGCCCGCCCGGCGGTACGGCCAGGAGGCCGAACGGAAGCTGCGCGAGGCGGCCGCCGCGTGCGGCCGGGCCCGCGTCCTGGACCCGATCGCGGCGGAGTTGATGCGGTACCGGGAGGTGCGCGACCAGTACGTGACGGTGTCGGGGACGCGCTCGGGGGCACGGATGGCGCGGCTCGGCGCGGTCGGGATGCGGTGGGGCGGTACGAGGCCGGGGGCGCGGCTGCGGTGAGCCTTTGCCCTCCGGGGTGACGGAGTTTTCCCCAACCCGCCCTCCCTCCACAGGCCTCGGCGCACTTCGGCGAACTGGTCCACCATGAAGGTCATGAAGGCCATGAACGTCATGGAGCGCACCGAAGCACTCTGAATGGCGCGAAACGGGGGGAACGGCATGAACGACACGATGGTGACGCTCGTCGGGAACGTGGCGACGAGCGTGGAGTACCGGGACACCGCCACGGGCGGGGTGGCCCGGTTCAGGTTCGCGGTGACCGCGCGCCGCTGGGACCGGGAGCGGGGCGCCTGGTCGGACGGAAACACCAGCTTCTACACGGTGTTCGCGTGGCGGGCGCTCGGCGCGAACCTCGCCGCGTCGGTCTCGGTGGGGGAGCCGCTGGTCGTGCACGGCCGGTTGCGGGTGCGGGAGGAGGAGGTCACGGGGGAGGACGGCGCCGGGGTGCCGGAGGGCCGGCGCAGGACGTTCGTGGACGTCGACGCGGTGGCGGTGGGCCACGATCTGACGCGCGGAACGGCGGCGTTCCGGCGGGTGGTGAAGGGCGAACCACGCGCGACGGAACGTCAAGGGAACGGAGCCGGGGGAGCGGTGGAGCGGGACCCCTGGGAGGCTCCGGACCCCTCGAGGACGGCCCAGGTGCTCGAACCCGTGCGATGAACGGGAGTTGTGAGGAGATTTGTCGACTCGGTGACCTGCGGATTCCCGTTCGGAGGGGCCAGGTCATAACGATTCTGAGTCGGTATGGTTATCAGCTCGTATGGGCGGGCACTCGGGGCTTCCCCGTCCCTAGGATTCCCAGGTACTCATACGGGACTTGAGTAAGCACTTGAGTCGACAGTGAGTCAACCGGGTCTGTGATTCTGCTGGCGATGCGCTCCCCCCACGTGTCATGTCATGACCGGATGGCACGGAGCAGCTCGCCCGGAGGGGAAATTCATGTTTTCTGTTCGGAGGCGCGGCGTTGCCCGCCTTGCCGCCGCGACCGTGGTCTCCGGCCTCGTCGCTGCGGGTGCGATAGCCGTAGCGGGACCGGCGGCGGCCGAGGACGGCGCTGACGGCACCGGCGGCGCGACCGCCACGCTGGGCAAGCTCACCGTCTTCGACACGGTCGAGATCAAGGGCAAGGGCGCGATCTCCGCCGGCCTGTTCCAGATGCAGGCGACCCCCGGCGGCACGCTGCAGACCTACTGCATCGACCTGTACACCGGCGCCAAGACGGGCCAGGAGTACAAGGAGGTCGGCTGGGACCAGTCGTCCCTGCACAACAACAAGAACGCGGGCAAGATCCGCTGGATCCTGCAGAACTCGTACCCGCAGGTGAACGACCTCAACGCCCTCGCGAAGAAGGTCGGCGCGAAGAACCTGACCGAGAAGACCGCCGCCGCTGCCACGCAGGCCGCGATCTGGCACTTCTCGGACAACGTCAACGCCAAGCCGGTCAACAAGGACGCCAAGAAGCTGACGGCGTACCTGGAGAAGGAGGCGGTGAACCTGGAGGAGCCCAAGGCCTCCCTCAGCCTCTCCCCGTCCTCCGTCGCCGGTAAGTCGGGCGAGCGCCTCGGCCCGATCACGGTCGACACCAACGCCGCCTCGGCCGCGGTCTCCCTCGCGCCGGGCGCCCCCGCGGGCGTCAAGCTGGTCGACAAGGACGGCAAGGTCGTCACCAACGTCGCCAAGGGCAGCCAGGTGTTCTTCGACATCCCGGCCGGCACCCCGGACGGCGCCGCGGAGCTCAAGGTCCAGGCCGACACGACCGTTCCGATCGGCCGTGCCTTCGTCTCCACCAAGGTCAAGAGCCAGACCCTGATCCTGGCCGGCACCAGCACCTCCAGCGTCACCGCCAAGGCCAACGCCACGTGGGCGAAGAAGGGCGCGATCCCGGCCGTCTCGGCCGAGAAGAACTGCGCCAAGGGCGGCCTGGACGTCACGGCCTCCAACGAGGGTGACGAGGACTTCAACTTCGAGGTCAAGGGCCAGAAGGTCACCATCGGCGCCGGCCAGTCGAAGACGGTCACGATCCCGCTCGCCGAGGACGAGGCCTACGACTTCACGATCACCGGCCCGAACGGCTTCGAGAAGAACTTCAAGGGCGTTCTCGACTGCAAGACGGCCACCCCGGGTCCGCTCCCGTCGGAGACCCCGTCGACCGAGCCGTCCGTCTCCCCCACGCCCACCGCGGGCACGGCCGGTGGCTCCACCACCGGTGAGACCACCGGCTCCACCACCGGTGGTGGCGACCTCGCCGAGACCGGTAGCTCCAACGCCACCCCGATGATCGCCGGCATCGCCGCGCTCCTCGTGGTTCTCGGCGGCGGCGCGGTCTTCTTCCTCCGCAAGAAGAAGACGGCCGGCCAGTAAGCACGGGTAGTACCCGCCAAGCACGGGTAGTACCCCGCCTCACGGCAGCCGACGGCCCCGGCGCGCACTCCGCGCGCCGGGGCCGTCGCGCGTCCGCACGCGGGTGGTCCTAGTCGTCCAGGCTGCCCATCGTCAGGTTGACGGTGGTCCCGGTCAGCCCGCTCGCGCGGTCGGAGGCCAGGAAGGCCGCCACGTGCGCCAGTTCGTCCAGGGACATGAGCCGTCGCGGGTGGGTCCGGGTCGCGAGAGCCTGCTGCCACTGCTCCCACGTCAGGCCCGAGGCCTCGGCGCGCGGTGCGAAGGCCTCGCGGATCGTGCGGGTCTCCGGCATGGCCTGGGGGCGCAGGCCGACGACGCGGACGCCGAGCGGGGCGAGTTCGGCGGACAGCGCGCGGGTGAGGGCTTCCTTCGCCGCCATCGCGGGGCCGTAACCGCCCACCAGGGGGATGCCGGTACGGGAATGGAGCGCGGTGACGGTCATGATCACCCCTGATCCCCGCTCGACCATCCGCCGTGCCGCGAGCCGCGCCGTCAGGAAGTACGCGCGCGTGTACGCCGCGATCGGCAGGGCGAAGCGCTCGGCGTCCAGGTCCGTCAGCGGGACGCCCAGGATCTCGGCGTTCGGGATGCCGACGGCGTCGAACGAGACGTCGATCCGCCCCGCCCGCTCGGTCACCGATCGCAGGTACCGGTCCACCGTCCCCTCGTCGAGTGCGTCCACCTCCGCCGCCACCGCCGACCCGCCGGCCGCGACGACATCCTCGGCGACGGCTTCGACGGGGCCCAGGCGGCGCCCGGCCAGGAAGAGCTCGGCGCCCTCCGCCGCGAACGTACGTGCGACGGCACCGCCGATCGCGCCCCCGGCCCCGTGAATGACGGCGACCTTGTCCTTGAGCAGCAACATCGCGACGACTCCTCTCCGTTTCATCCCTCCCGAAGAGACAGACACCGCGCCCGACACGAACCGGGCGCCCGGTTCGCCGCCCGACCGGTGTCCGTACAGGATGGAGGTGGTGGAGCCCATGACAGCCGACCCGACGACAACCGACCTGACCACAGCCGACCTCATCACCAGGGCGCGGGACGGCGACGGTGAGGCGTTCCGCGCGCTGACCGAGCCGCACCGCCGCGAGCTGCACGTGCACTGCTATCGGATGCTCGGCTCGCTCCAGGACGCCGAGGACGTCCTCCAGGACACGCTGCTGGCCGCTTGGCAGGGCCTCGGCGGCTTCGAGGGCCGCGCCTCGGTCCGTACCTGGCTCTACCGGATCGCCACCAACCGCTGCCTCAACGCGCGCCGCTCCGCGAACCGGCGCCGCGCCCGCGAGTGGGACATGCCGGGCGTCCCACCGCCCGAGCCCACCCGGCGCGGCGAGGTCCCCTGGCTGGAGCCCCTCCCCGACGCCCTCCTCGACGGGGCGACCGACACGCCGCTCGGCCCCGAGGCCCGCTACGAGCAGACGGAGTCCCTCTCCCTGGCGTTCGTCACCGCGCTCCAGACCCTCCCGCCCCGCCAGCTCGCCGTCCTCGTCCTGCGCGACGTCCTCGGATTCCACGCGGCCGAGGTCGCCGAGATGCTCGACGCGACCCCGGGCGCGGTCGACAGCGCCCTCAAACGCGCCCGCGCCACCCTGAAGCACCGCAGCGACGGGACGACACCCGCCCCCGGCAGCCCCTCCGAGCAGGCACTCGTGACCGCCTTCGTCCGCGCCTACGAATCCGGCGACCTGGACGCGCTGCTCGCCCTGCTCACCGACGACGTCCTCGTCTCCATGCCGCCGATCCCCCTCACGTACGCAGGCCGCCCCGCAGCGGCCCGCCTCTTCGCCACGATCTTCGACTCGGGCCGCCGGGTCGACCTGGTCCCGACCCGAGCCAACGGCCAGCCCGCCTTCGCCGCCTACCTCCGCACCCCCACCCACCCCGCCTCAGGCCTCTTCGTCCTCACACTCACAGCCACCCCCACCGGCGACCGCATCAGCGCCTTCACCCGCTTCGACGAGACCCTGCTCCCCCGGTTCGGCCTCCCACCCACACTCCCCGCCCACGGAACGTGACGCTGGACGAGGCTCTGGGGGCCGACGCAGGAGTGAGCGGTGGCTACCGACAGTGGGCGTTCCGCTACGCGAGCTGCCCCGGGAAGCGGCAGATCGGGGGAGCCGGGCAGTACTGGTTTCCATCACGGGGTGGCGGTCAGGCAAGATGGGGTGTATCTGCCCACTCACTCTTTGCCGGACGGTTTCTCTTGGCTGAGTACATCTACACGATGCGCAAGACGCGCAAGGCGCACGGCGACAAGGTCATCCTCGATGACGTGACGCTGAGCTTCCTGCCCGGTGCGAAGATCGGTGTGGTCGGCCCGAACGGTGCCGGTAAGTCCACCGTCCTCAAGATCATGGCCGGCCTCGAGCAGCCGTCCAACGGTGACGCGTTCCTGTCGCCCGGGTACAGCGTCGGCATGCTCCTCCAGGAGCCGCCGCTCGACGAGTCCAAGACCGTCCTCCAGAACGTCCAGGACGGCGCCGCCGAGATCATGGGGAAGCTTCACCGCTTCAACGAGGTCGCCGAGCTCATGGCGACCGACTACTCGGACGCGCTCATGGAGGAGATGGGCAAGCTCCAGGAGGACCTGGACCACGCCAACGCCTGGGACCTCGACGCGCAGCTCGAGCAGGCCATGGACGCGCTGGGCTGCCCGCCCGGCGACTGGCCGGTCGTCAACCTCTCCGGCGGCGAGAAGCGCCGCGTCGCGCTCTGCAAGCTCCTGCTCGAGGCGCCCGACCTGCTGCTCCTCGACGAGCCCACCAACCACCTGGACGCCGAGTCCGTGCAGTGGCTGGAGCAGCACCTCGCCAAGTACCCCGGCACCGTCGTCGCCGTCACCCACGACCGGTACTTCCTCGACAACGTGGCCCAGTGGATCCTGGAGCTCGACCGCGGTCGCGCCCACCCCTACGAGGGCAACTACTCCACCTACCTGGAGAACAAGGCGACCCGCCTCAAGGTCGAGGGCCAGAAGGACGCCAAGCGCGCCAAGCGCCTGAAGGAAGAGCTCGAGTGGGTGCGGTCGAACGCCAAGGGGCGTCAGGCCAAGTCCAAGGCCCGTCTCGCTCGCTACGAGGAGATGGCCGCCGAGGCCGACAAGATGCGGAAGCTGGACTTCGAGGAGATCCAGATCCCGCCGGGCCCGCGCCTGGGCTCCATCGTCGTCGAGGTCAACAACCTCTCCAAGGCCTTCGGCGACAAGGTCCTCATCGACGACCTCAGCTTCACCCTGCCGCGTAACGGCATCGTCGGTGTCATCGGCCCGAACGGCGCCGGCAAGACCACGCTCTTCAAGATGCTCCAGGGTCTGGAGACCCCGGACTCCGGCTCCGTCAAGGTCGGCGAGACCGTCAAGATCTCGTACGTCGACCAGAGCCGCGCCAACATCGACCCGAAGAAGACCCTGTGGGCCGTCGTCTCCGACGAGCTGGACTACATCAACGTGGGTCAGGTCGAGATGCCGTCGCGGGCGTACGTGTCCGCCTTCGGCTTCAAGGGGCCGGACCAGCAGAAGCCGGCCGGTGTGCTCTCCGGTGGTGAGCGCAACCGCCTCAACTTGGCGCTCACCCTCAAGCAGGGCGGCAACCTGCTGCTCCTCGACGAGCCGACCAACGACCTCGACGTCGAGACCCTGTCCTCGCTCGAGAACGCGCTGCTCGAGTTCCCCGGTGCGGCCGTGGTCATCTCCCACGACCGCTGGTTCCTCGACCGAGTCGCCACGCACATCCTCGCGTACGAGGGCGAGTCGAAGTGGTACTGGTTCGAGGGCAACTTCGAGTCCTACGAGAAGAACAAGATCGAGCGCCTCGGCCCGGACGCGGCCCGTCCGCACCGCGCGACGTACAAGAAGCTGACCCGAGGCTGAGCGTGCGACATATCTACAGCTGTCCCCTGCGCTGGTCGGACATGGACGCCTTCGGGCACGTCAACAACGTCGTCTTCCTGCGGTACCTGGAAGAGGCGCGGATCGACTTCATGTTCCGGCTCGCGCCGGGCGACGGTTCGCCGTCGTTCTCCGGCGGGTCCGTCGTGGCCCGGCACGAGATCGACTACGTGCGTCCGCTGGTGCACCGGCACGCGCCGGTCACCATCGAGTCCTGGGTCACGAAGATAGGCGCGGCGTCCCTGACGATCGCGTACGAGATCAAGGACCCGGAGACGACGTACGTACGGGCCTCGACGGTCGTCGTCCCCTTCGACCTGGAGGCCCAGCGGCCGCGTCGCATCTCCGCCGAGGAGCGGTCGTTCCTGGAGGAGTACATGGACGACGGGATGCAGGGCGGGGCCGCCGCAGCATGATCGCGCCGCTGCACTTCGCCGACGCCAGGGAGGCGGCGGACCTCGCCGCCTTCCTGGCCCGGCTGATCCACTACGACCGCGCCGCCGCCGTCCGCCTCCAGGCCGGTGGCGGCGCGCTCGCCGTCTTCGGGCGGCCGCCGTCGTTCGAGGTGCTCGCGATCCGTACGGCACGCCTCGTCGACGCCGTGGAGCTGGACGTCACCGTCTCCGCCGGTGAACTCCTCGAAGGCATCGAGGAGTCGGCCGGCAAGGCCGTCGTCCCCGACGCCGTCACCGGGCCGCCCTGGGCCGGCGTCCTGCCGCCCCGAGGTGGCTGGGAGCCGGTCGCCGGACTGCCCGGCGCGGCCGGTCTGCGGGGCGCCGTCGCCGTCGCCGTCGCCGAATTCCGGGCGCGGGACGAGGAGTTGCCCGCGGAACGGCGCACGCGCGCCGAGCGGGACCGGATCGGGCGCGAGATCTGGTCGCGTACGGTCGAGACGACCGGGCTTCCGCTGCGCGCCGTCCACGCCGCGCAGTCCCTCGGCTTCCTGCCAGGAGAGGGGGTGCCGGTGGCCCTGCTCGCCTCGGGTCCGTGGCTCCGGCTCCGTACGCCCTACGGGTCGATAGCCGTACGGACCCTTCCGTCCTCCCTGCCCTTCGCCTGAGCCACAAGGCGAAGGACGGCGCTCAGCTCTTCTTCTCGTCCGGCCACACCCCGATGTGGTCCTGCTCCAGCTCCAGAAGAACGCGGTGCTCCATCCCCAAGGACTCCGTGTACTCTGCCGGGAGTTGCAGCCTCCCCGCGCGGTCGAGCATCGCGTACTCGCGGGACACCAGGGACTCCTGGCCCTCCGCGTCGACCTCCGTGCGGCGCAGCACCTCCGAGGACGTGCGGCCGTCGCGGATGGCGACCGTGCGGCGCACCTCCGAGGCGACCGCCTGGTCGTGGGTGACGATCACGATCGTCGTGCCCAGCTCCTCGTTGGCACGCCGGAAGGCCGCGAAGACCTGCTCGCCCGTCGCCGAGTCCAGCTCGCCCGTCGGCTCGTCGGCGAGCAGGACCGAGGGGGAGTTGGCGAGCGCGACGGCGATCGCCACCCGCTGCTGCTGGCCGCCGGACATCTGGTGCGGCCTGCGGTCCCGGCAGTCCGCCACCTCCAGCATCGCGAGCAGCTCCTCCGCCCGCTCCGCCTTCCGCCTGGACCGCACCCGGCCGCCCCGCAACTGCATCGGCAGCGCCACGTTCTGAGCGGCCGTCAGGTACGGGAGCAGGTTGCGCGCCGTCTGTTGCCAGACGAAGCCCACCACGTCCCGCCGGTACCGCAGCCGTGCCTTCGCGTCCATCGCGAGCAGGTCGCAGCCCGCGACCTTCGCCGCGCCGGCCGTCGGCACGTCGAGGCCGGCGAGGATGTTCATGAGCGTCGACTTGCCGCTGCCGGACGCCCCGACGAGGGCCATCAACTCGCCCTCCCTGACGAGCAGATCGAGACCCTGGAGCGCCTGCACCTCCACGCCGTCCGTGGTGAAGATCCGGACGAGCCGATCGCAGGCGATCAGGGCGTCGTGCCCGTACGAGGGCCGGTCCCGGTGCGCCGTCGCCCGCTGCTCCAGCTCGGCCAGCGTGGTGTCGGTCGTCGTCATCGTGCGTCTCCTGCCCTGAGTTCCTTGATCGATCCGGTACGGGCCGACCACCACGCCTGAAGCCCCGCCGCGAGGGCGGCCAGCAGCACCACGCCCGCCGCCGGAAGGACCAGCGACCAGGCGTCCGCCCGCAGCGGCGCGGTGTCCAGCGTGGCGATCCCCGGCGGCGCCGCCAGCGAGAGCCGGACCAGGTCCACGCCCGGTGCGAGCAGCAGGATCGTGGCCCAGCCGACGAGCGTGCCGCCGACCGCCGCGAGCAGCGCCTGCGGCAGCGCCTCCAGACCGAGGAGCCTTCTGCTCTGCCGCCGCGTGAGGCCCATGGTCCGCAACCGGGCGAGCAGCGTGGCCCGTTCCGGCGCGGACTGCATCAGCGACAACAGGAGGGCGAGGACGGCGTAGCCCGCGCCCGCCCCGATCGCCGCCAGGTAGATCCGCTCGGCGCCCTTCTGCATCGGCGAGTCGACGTAGGCCGCGCGCCGCTCGGCCCGCAGCACCACCGCGAAGTCCTTGGAGTTCGCCGCGACGGCCTTCCGGAGCGCCGCCGCGTCCAGCGCCGGCCCGGAGGCCAGCACGACGGTGTCCTCGCCGCGCGGCAGGTCGGCGCTGTTGACCAGCAGGAAGTCCTGCTCGGGCAGGGCCGGCGTGCTGGTCCGTACCGCCACGACCCGTACGGCGAACTCGCCGGCCGCCGCCACCAGGTCCCGCGGCTCGGTCCCGAGCCGCTCCGCGACCGCGGGCGAGGCGATCGCCGGCAGGACCGGCTTGCCGCCCGCCTTGCCCGACGACTTGAGCAGCCCCGGCGGGAACGGGCCGAAGCCGGTCCGGCCCGCGAGCCGGTTGTACGACTCCGGGTCCACGCCCACCAGGGCGGTCGTCCGGAGTTCCGGCGACAGGCCCGTCCCGCTCGGCAGTTCGACGCCGTACTCGACCTGGGCCGTGGTCATGTCCGTCACCCCCGCCGTCCCGCGCACCGCCGTCGTGAGCCCGTCCGTGAGCGGCACCAGGTCCGCGTTCCCGGTCACCCGTGCGTCCGCTCCGGTCTCCAGGAGCGCCGCCCGGTCCCGCGCGTCGGCGACCCCCGCGAGCACCGAACCGCCGAACGCGGCCGTCGTCAGCGCCACCAGCAGGGCGAGCAGCGGCAGCACGCCCGTCGCCGAGGAACGCCCGGCCCGGGCGAGCGACAGGAACCCGACCGCGCCCCGCAGCCGGCGAGCGGGCCGGGCCGCCCACCGCAGCGGCAGCGGATACAGCCGTACGAGGACGAGCGCGGCGATCAGGGCGACGAGCACCGGAGCCGAACTCACCAGGTGGTCACCGGAGTCCCCGGTGCCGCGCCGGCGCAGCGCGACGACCGCGCCGACGGCCAGGACGAGGACGGTGAGTTCGGCGACGGTACGGCCCCGGGAGGGGCGGGCGTCGACGAGGTCCTCGCGCCCGCCGTGGGTGAGCGGCTTGCGGTGCAGGAACAGCGCCCGCAGGGGCAGCGCGAGCGCGGCGAGCAGCGCGACCGCCCCGGCCGCGGCGAGCGCGGGCAGGAACCGCGCCTCGGGGAAGGCGAGGACCGCGAGCAGCAGCCCGAGCGCGGCGGCGGGCAGGGCCAGGACGGCCGTCTCGCCGAGCAGCCGGATGCCGATCCCGGTCAGCGAACCGCCGCGCGAGCGCAGCAGGGCGAGTTCGGCGGCGCGTCGTGCGGCGAACAGGCCGCCGGTCATGGCGAGGACCACGGCCGCGACCGCGCCGATGCCGAAGGCGGCGACGGTGACCACCTGCGTGATCGCCGACCGCATCCCGTCGTACGCCTCGACGATGTCGTCGAGGCCGGTGGCGGTCGAGGCGGTCCCGCCGACGGTCTCCCTGATCCGCACCAGGTCGGGTCCTGTGGCGACGGAGGCGAGGACGGCGGTCAGCCGGGGTTCGTCCTGCGCGGTGAGCTCGCCGACGTCGGGGGCGAAACGCCAGTACACCTCGGGCTCGCCGGGGCTCGCGAGGATCGTGGTGGTGCCGGTGGGCGGCAGCAGCAGGCCGGCCTGCCAGTAGAAGTAGGTGCCGCCGCCGCTGACCTTCGACGCGAGCACCGGGGTGCGCAGGAGCGTGTCGGCGGACCAGTAGGAGCCCTGGGGGAGGCGGGGTTCGACGATCCCGACGACGGTCAGGGCGAGCGGCTCCTTGGCGAACAGCTCCGGGACGTGGACGACCGAACCGACCTTCAGGCGCAGCGACTTCGCCGTCTCCGCGGTGACGGCGACCTCGCTCGCCCGGCCGGGCTCGGCACCGGTGGGCAGCCTGCCCTCCCGTACGGTCGTGTGGCGGTCGAGCTCCGGGACCGTGGTGAGGGTGAACTCCGGGGGCAGCCCGGACGGTTTCGGGAGCCAGGGGTCGAGCCCGGCGACCCGCTTGGTGGTACGGACGCCGTGCGCCGACTGGGTCGGGTCGACGCGCAGCGGCGCGGGCAGCAGGTCCCGCAGCTCGGCCCCCTTCCGCGCGAGGTGCTCCGGAGACACCATGTCCGCGCGGGTCTCCGGGGGGAGGTCCCCGGTCGGTTGTGCGGCGGTGATGTCGAGGACCGTGGTGCTGGGCCTGGCGGTCACGATGTCGTGGCGCAGACCCGATGTCTCGTACCGGTCGACGGTCCTGGGGAGCGCGGCGGCGAGGAACGCGGTGACCAGGACGAGGAGCGCGAAGGCCGCTGCCGTCCCCGGCGCGGTCCGCAGCCGGGTCCGCACCCAGGGCGCGACGGCGCGGGCGGGACGGCTACGGGGGCCGGCGGCCGACGGGGAGGCCGATCGGCCGTCCTTGCGGGGCATGGTGTCGGTCGCCTTCCTTGCCGAGGCCGTGCGGGTCGTGTCGTCGACGGAGGCCTTGGAGGTCGTGTCGGGGACGGGTTCCGAGCCGGTCGTGTCGGCGACGGCTTCCGAGCCGGTCGTGCCGTCGTCGGCCGACTCGCCGGTCGTGTCGCCGCGCTTCACTGGTCCCCCTGGTGGCGCAGGGTCACGACCGGGTCCGTGCGGCGGAGCGCGATCCCGGCGACGATCAGCAGCGGCAGCGCGGCGACCCCGGCGAGCAGCAGGGCCACATGACCGGGCGGAAGTTGGACCAGGACGCGCGGGACGGGCTGGGCCGCCTGACCGGTCAGCACGATCAGGGGCACGACGGCCCGGGTCAGTACGGTGCCGAGGGCCACGCCCACCAGGAGGCCGATGCCCACGAGCAGGCCCTGTTCGGCCGCGATCAGCCGGGCGAGCTGGCGGCGCGGGGCGCCGAGCGCCCGCAACACCCCGAACTCCGCCGACCGTTCACGCGTCGAGCCGGCCGCGCTCACCGCGAAGCCGACCGCCGCGAGCGCCGCCGCGGCCGCCGCGACGGCCATCAGCGCCACGTTGGGGCCCGCGCCGAGCGGGTCGCCGAGCAGCTCGGCCGCCGCCTCGTCCCGTACGAGCACCTGGGCGGGGTCCGCGTCGGGCCGGGCGCGCAGGGCGTCGGCGACCTCGCCGGCGCGGCCTGGCGCGGTGGTCAGCCACCACTCGGTGGGCGCGAGGCTCGCGGTGGGGTCGGTGGAGAGGAAGGTGTTGGCCGCCCGCAGGTCCACCAGGAGCGCGCCCCCGTCGTCGGGCGTGGCGGCCGGGGCGCCCGCGGTCACGGCCGTGGCGCCGGGGCCCGTGGTCGGCAGCTCGCGGGCCGTGCCCACGATCGTCACGTTCAGCCGCAGACCGCCGAGGGACACCTCGACCTGGTCGCCCTTCTTCGCTCCGGCGGCGGTGAGGAAGGCGTCCGTGGCCACCCCGCTCAGCGTCTTGGGCGGCGCGGGGCGCGGGGCGGTGATCCGCAGGCCGTACTCCTGCTCGCCCCACATCGGGTCCGGTGTCGTCGCGCCGGCGGACCAGCCGGCGGTGAACCCGACCGTGTAGGGCGTCGCCCCGGCGGTACGCCCGGTCAGCGCGACGGGCTTCTCGGGTTCGCCGTCCTCGACCGCCTGGTAGTGGGTGGGCCAGGAGGCGAGGGAGCGCACGGCCTCGACCGGGCGCTCGGTGCCGTCCTCGTGGCGGGAGAGGAGCCCCTCGATCGCGAAGGTCTGCGGCCCGCCGCTCCCTTCGAGGACCGTCCCGTCGACTTCGACGCCGGTCAGCCTCATCGGCCCGACGTTCCGGGTGCCCTGCGGCGTCGCGGCGAGGTCGAGCGTGAGCCGGTGGCGCTGACCGTCGGAGGGCAGCCGGCCGGCGAGCCTGCGGTACGGAATCCCGTACTGGTCCTCCACGACGACCGTCACCTGGACCGGCGCCGTGTCGCGCGGCGCCGTGCGCCGCAGGTCGAGGGCCAGGCCCCGGGTGCCCTTCGGCAGCGCGATCCCGGATTCCGCTTCGTCCCGGCCCGTGAGCGAGGACAGCAGCCGGCCGGTCGGGACGTCCGCGAGGTCCTCGCGGAGCCGGAAGTCGTCGGCGGCGTGCTCGATGTCGAGGGCGAGGACGGTCCCGGTGCGGTTGCCCGCGAGGCTCGTCGTGGAGCGGTGCGCGGGGGCGACCGAGCCGACCCCGGGCAGCGCCGTGAACTGCCCGGCCTGCGCCGGTTCGGCGGCGCCGTTGGTCAGGACCCGTACCGCCGTCCCCGTACGGAAGTCGGCCCGGTCCTCCTGCGAACGCTCCCAGGAGGCGCTCTGCCCGATGGCCAGCATGCCCATCGCGACCGCGAGCACGAGCAGCAGCACCGGGCCCGCGCCGCGCAGCGGCCGACGGCTGAACTGCCAGCCCGCGAGCGCGGCCGGCAGCCCCCGGCCGCTCGCGGCGCGCCGCTCGGCGAGCCGGGCCGTGGGCGGCAGCAGCCGCAGGGTCAGGACGGTACCGGCGAGCAGCGCGAGCGCAGGGGCGGCGACCAGCAGCGGATCGATGCCGAGGGCGCCCGCGCGGTCACCGGTGAGCGCCCCGGAACCCCCGTCGACGGAGTCCACGCCCTCGGCGCCGCCGGTCTGCCGGTCGAGCTGCCAGTACGCGACGGCCGCGACGACCAGCAGGCCGACATCGGCCCCGGCCCGCACCGGCGCCGGCAGGGACGCGGCCCGCTTCTTGCGCAGGCTGACGCCCGCGCCGTCCCCGGTGCTCAGCGCGGGCGCCACGACGGCGGCCGCGCAGCACACGGCGACGAGCGCCGCGACCAGCCACACCTGACCGAGCGGGATGTCGTCGAGCCGGACCCCGAGCGCGCCGAGCGCGGAGCGGTCCGCGAGCAGCCGGGTCAGCGGCCCCGCGAGCAGCGGGGCGATCACGGCGGCGGGCAGCGCGAGCAGCAGCGCCTCCACGGCGGCGAGCCCGGCGATCCGGCGCCGCGAACCGCCCCGGGCCCGCAGCAGCGCGGTCTCCCCGGACCGCTCGGTGCTGAGCAGCCGGGCGACGAGCAGCAGGGCGTACGCGGCGAGCAGCACCAGCTGCACCGCGACGATCATCAGCGTGGAACGGGAGACGAGCAGCGCCCGCTCGGTCTGCGCCAGGACCGTGGGCAGCGAGGTGCGCGCGGTGACGGTCGTGCCGAACGGAGCGGTGGCGGTGGCGAGCGCCTTCGGCTCGGCCGAGGCGGCGGCACTCAGGGCGGCGATGCGCTCGGTGGTGACGCCGGTGTAGTCGGCGGACGCCATCCAGGACGTCTCGCCCGAGCTGACCCGCCCGGCGGCGAGCACGGCGGGGTCGGCGAGCAGCGGGCCGTACGTCGTGAAGACGACGGTCTTCACCCCGCGGCCGCCCGCCGGGTCCAGCTGCCAGTAGAGGTCGCTCTGGTCGACGGGCCGGTAAAGCCCGGTGACCCGGGCCCGCACGGGCTTCCCGCCGAGCCGGTCGGCGAGGTCGAGGAGGGTACCGGGCCTGATCCGCAGCCGCTTCGCCGCCTCTTCGGGGACGGCGACGTCGATGGTGGACCCGTTCGCGCCGGTGCCCGGCCAGGCGCCCTTGACGAGCGCGAGCCGCGACCGGTCGAGGGCCGCGACATGGGTGAGGTCCGGTTCGCCCTGGCGCGCGGCCGGGCTCTGGAGGGTGCGGGGGAGTGCGTACGGGCCCGAGCGCTCCAGCTTCCGTACGCCCACCGGCAGCCCGTCGAAGGTCCGGCCGGCCGACGCGCGCACGGCGGCGTCGGCGCTCTCCCGCTTGTCCACCGGCACCTGCCCGGTGACGACGAGCGCGGCGCCGGGCGCGGCCCGGCCCTGGAGGGTGCCCTGCAGGGCGGCGTTGCCGATGGAGCCGGAGAAGGCGGCGAGGGAGGCGAGGACGGACGTGGTCAGGAGGACCGCGAGGAGCGCGGCGGCGAGCAGCAACCGGTGGGCTCTGACACGCAGCAGTACAAAACCGGTCACGCATCCCCCTGAACCCCGCCGAACGTTCGTCCGATGTTTTCAGAGGGCACGTGCCGCTGGAAACCGCTTGCAGGCGGACCTTGACTGGATCGTGACCGTTATCCGGCGTTCACACTCCGGAATCTGTCAGTCCGCGCCGTCAGGCCGCGTGCCGGGTCATTCCGCGCCGGATCCGTCCGTTGGTGCCGTCACTCCGCGGTGTTCACCATGGAGGCCGCCGCGTACGTCAGGTACTTCCACAGCTGACTCTCGTGCTCGGGGGCGAGACCGAGCTCGTCCACCGCCGCGCGCATGTGCTTCAGCCAGGCGTCGTGCGCGGCCCGGTCGACCTGGAACGGCGCGTGCCGCATCCGCAGCCGGGGGTGGCCGCGGTTGTCGCTGTACGTCCGGGGGCCGCCCCAGTACTGGATCAGGAAGAGCACGAGACGCTCCTCCGCCGGTCCGAGGTCCTCTTCCGGGTACATCGGGCGCAGCAGGGGGTCCTCCGCGACCCCCTGGTAGAAGCGGCGGACGAGACGTCGGAAGGTCTCCTCGCCACCCACCTGCTCGTAGAAGGTCTGCTCCTGAAGCGTGCCGCGCGGAATCTCGTTCACCGTTCCATCGTCTCAGATGCCCGGGCCGAGGACCGGAGGTCCAGGACTCCCGGACCCGAGGGTTCAGGACTCCCGCCGGGAGCGCTCGCCCCACCACCCCGCACGCAGGACAGTGGAGGCATGGGCGCTCAGCGGGACGACTACGCCGATGCGGGCGCTCGGGCGCGACGGGCGCTCGTGCGGGAGATTGAGGCGTACGGCGTGCTCCACGACCCCGCCTGGCACGCGGCCTTCTCCGACGTGCCCCGGCACCTGTTCGTCCCCTACTACTACGTCTCCGGGTCCGCCGGCTACGAACGCCGCTGGTCCGGCGACCCCGACCCGGCCCGCCGCACCCGCTGGCTGCGCGGGGCCTACCGGGACGTGCCGCTGGCGACCCGGGTACGGGACGGGGAGCTGGTCACCTCCTCCAGCCAGCCCTCCCTCATGGCCCAGATGCTGGAGGCGCTCGACGTGCGAGACGGGGACGACGTCCTCGAGATCGGCGCCGGCACCGGCTACAACGCCGCCCTGCTCAGCCACCGGCTCGGCGGCGAGCACGTCACCACCGTCGACATCGACGAGGAGATCACCGAGTCCGCCCGCGCCCATCTCGCCGCCGCCGGGCACCGGCCCGCCGTGCTCACCGGCGACGGCGCCCGGGGCTGCCCGGGCCGCGCCCCCTTCGACCGGATCGTCGCTACCTGCACCGTGCCCTCGGTCCCGTACGCCTGGCTCGCGCAGTGCCGCCCCGACGCGCTCGTCCTGACCCCGCTCTCCACGGGGCTGCTCCTGCTCCGGGTCGGCGACGAGGCGCATGCCGAGGGGCGCTTCCTCGCCACGTCCGCGTACTTCGTCGCCCTGCGCGGCGGCAACGCCCGCTTCCCGCGCGGGCGGCCGATGGGGCTGCCCCGGCACGTCTTCGAGGACGACCGCTTCCAGTTCCTGCGCACGCTGACCGAGGAGACCCTCGACGTGCGCGAAGCGCTCTCGCTCTGGCAGCGCGAGGGGCGGCCGGAGCGGGAGCGCTTCGGGGTGACGGTGAGTGGCGGTCGGCAGTGGGCCTGGCTGGACGACCCGGAGGGGCCGTACGCCTGGCCCCTTCCCGCCGGCTGACCGGGACGCGCGCTCCGCTATCCGCGTCGGATCGTGATCGTCGTCCAGGCGCCGACGTGCACCCGGTCGCCGTCCTGGAGCTGGACCGGCACATAGGGCTGAATCGGTTCCTCGGCGCCGTTGATCGTCGTGCCGTTGGTGGAGTTCTGGTCCACCACGGCCCACGAACCGTCCGGCTGCTGCACGAGCACGGCGTGCTGGTGCGAGACGCCCGGGTCCTCCGGCGGCACCGACAGGTCGATGTCCGGGGACTCGCCCGTGGAGTGGCGGCGCCGGCCGATGCTGATCTGGTTGCCCTGGAGCGGCAGGTGCTGTGCGGGGGAGTACGCGGGCAGGTTCAGGCCCGTCGCCTCCGGACCGCTGCGCTGCATCATCGCCAGGAAGTAGTCGCGGTCGGGGCCGATGTACGCCGACCAGCCCCCGGCGGGCCGCGGCGGCTGGTACTGCGGCTGCGGGGCCTGCGGGGCCTGGCTCTGCGGGGACTGCGGAGCCTGCGGGGGAGCCTGGTGCTGCGAGGGCGGGGGCAGCACCCAGTCGTCGCCGCCCGGCGGCGGCCCCTGGTGCTGCGGGGGCGCGGGCGGCGCGGGGGCCTGCGGCGGCGCCTGGAAGAAGGACGGCGGCGGCGGCGGTCCCTGCTGGAACCCCTGCGGCGGCTGCATCTGCGGCGGCGGCGTGGGGTCGGCGGAGAGCGGCTCGGCCGGCCGGTTCATCTGCGAGGGCCGCGAGCCCTGGTACTCGTACGGATCCGGCTGCGGCGGTTGAGGCTGCGGCTGCACGGGCCGGGGCGGGGTCTGGAAGCCGGGCGGCAGGTTGAGCCCGGGCGGCGGGCTCTGTTGCGGCGTGGGCGGTGCCACCGGCGTGTACGAGGTCGCGGTGTTGGTCAGGAAGTTCCAGCGGCACTCCTCGCAGAACGGGGCCATGGCCTCGCGCGGGGTGCGGCACTGCGGGCAGAGCTCGGCCTGGGCGGTCGCGTTCGGGTCGTAACCCCCGGGACCGGGCCCCTGGCCGGGAGCACCGGGAGCGCCGGGGCCGCCGGGCCCCGGGTAGCCGAAGGCGGGCGGCGGCGGGGGAGGCGGCGGTACGGCACCCGCCGGCGCACCCGCCCCGGTCATGCGGTGTCCGCAGACCTCGCACCAGTCGTCGGAGACCGACTGGTGTCCGTTCGGGCAGGTCGGCATGTCGGTGCTTCCCCCTCTCGTCGTCCGGCCCCCTGGCCGGGCTACTTCTTGACGCGAACCGTCTTGGTGGAGCGGGTCTCGAGAGTCATCTCGTCCGCTTCCGCGACCTTCGCCTTCAAACGCACAGTACCCGTCGCCGCGTCGACGACGTCGACCACCTTCGAAAGCAGTTTCGCAGTGTCCTCGTTGCCGGAAGCGGCCGCCAACTGCACCGCGCGCCCCAGCTTGGCCGTCGCCCCGTCGTGGTCCCCGGACTTGCGGGCGTCCAGCCCCTGCTGGATGACCTGCGCCAACTCGGCCTGGCCCGTGTAGTGCGCGACCTGCGGATTGATCGACGTGGACATCGCCATGTCGTCCGTCCACACGGCCCGTACGAGGCCCTGGCCGAGTGTCGTCGGGGTGCCGCCGAGCCGGTCGGGGACGATCAACGAGACCCGGGCGGCGAGCATCTCCTGCCCGATCCCGGCCTGCGGGACCCGCACGCAGACGTGGTAGTCGCGGGACTCGTCGCCCCACGAGCCGGTGGGGTAGTCCCCGGCGCGCGGCCCGGCCTCCGTGCGGCGCGCGGTCAACTCCGCGACCGTCGGGGCGACCTGCTTGACGAAGACGATCTCCACACCGACCGGGGTCCACAGCCGGAGCGCGACCTCCGCGACCTCCTTGCCCATGGCGTTCTCCACCATCACCGTGAAGTCCGTGGCGAGGCCCTGCGGATCGGCCACGATGTCGGCCGTGCCGAGCAGCGCCGAGGCGATCCCGGTGACCTCCTTGACCTCCCAGTCCGTACCGACACCGCGCGCGTCACAGGTGAAGCGGCCCGCGCAGGCTTCGAGCGCGGCGCGCAGGTCCTCGGGCGCCTCGTGTTCGTTGCGGCCGTCGGTGAGCAGGATGCCGTGCCGGATCGACACGTCGGCCGAGCCGAGCAGCCGGTCGGCGAGGCTCAGCCAGGTGCCGATCGCCGTACCGCCGCCGGCGCTGAGCCGGCGCAGGGCGTCCTTCGCCTGGCCGCGGGTGGCGGGCGAGGCGACGGCGAGCCCGCCGTTGCCGGGGTAGACCTCGTTCGCGACGTGCGTGCCGGCGACGACGGCGAACAGGGTGCCGTCGCGCAGGGCGTCGATGGCGGCGGCGGTCGCGTCCCGGGCGCCGCGCATCTTGGTCGGCGGGTAGTGCATCGAACCGGAGCAGTCGATCATGATCACCACGGCCGCGCCGCTGCTCGCGCTGTTACCGCCGAGGCCCGCGCCGCGGCTGGTCCCGCCGCCGGTCGAGGAGACCGTGACGATGGCGCTGACGTCCCGCCCGCCCTCGGGCAGGAACTCGTTCTGGTACACGTCCACCGAGAACTGGGGCGCGTGCGACTTGGAGAAGTTCGCCATGGGTTGAGGCTCCTCGACAAACAAGTGTGAAGGGGGACAGAAGGCCGGCGACCGCTCAGGCCGATCCTGCCCCTTGTGGAGAGAGGGTGAACGGCAGCAGCGCCACTGTTACGTTGTCGTGGCCACCGCCGTCCAGGGCGTGGCCGACCAGGACCTGGGCGCCGTGCAGCGGTCGCCCGGCGGCGTCCGCGGGCACCACCCGGGCCATCTCGTCGGCGGCCTCGGCGTAGTTCCAGAGCCCGTCGGTGCAGACCACGACCACGCCCGGCCGGTCCGGCTTGAACGCGGCGGTGTGCGGCTCCAGTTCGTACGCGTCGGCGCCGAGCCAGCCGGTGATGGCGTGGGCGCGCTCGTCGGCGTACGCCTCCGCCTCGTTCATCAGGCCCGCCGCGACCATCTGGGCGGCCCAGGAGTCGTCCTGGGTCAGCCGCGCGGGCGGCGAGGTGCGGTCGTCCGGCACCCAGTACGCCCGGCTGTCGCCGACCCAGCCGACGATCAGCAGGCCGTCGGCGACGATCGCGCCGACGATCGTGCAGGCCGGGGCGTTCTGGTGGCGGTGCGGGTCGTGGTCCTGGCCGTCCTGGCCGGGCTCCTCGGCCAGCGAGTTGACCGCCTCCGCGGCGGCGACGATCGCCTCGTGCATGGCCTGCTGCGGGTGCGTGCCGCGCGGCAGGGCGGTGAGCAGCGCCTGGCCGGCCGCGCGGGCGGCGGCGGCCGAGGCCTCGTCGGGGCGGGTCGCCGAGGAGACGCCGTCGCAGACGATCGCCAGGGAGGCGGGGGAGCCGTCGGGCAGTGCGGTGGCCGAGACCGCGAACGCGTCCTCGTTGCGGTGGTGGCGCAGGCCCCGGTCGCTGACGGCCGCGACCGAGGAGAGCTCCTCCTCCATGTGGTCGCGCTCGCGCGGCTGGGCGTGCCCGCAGTTCTCGCAGTACCCGTCCGGGTCCACTGCCCCGGACCGGCAGGCCACGCACAGCTTGGCCCCGGCGGGCGTCCCGGCGGGCGGGGTGGCGCTCTGCGCGGCGGCGGCCCGCGGGTCGGGCGCGGCCAGCGTGAAGTCGCCCTCCTCCGGGGCCGCCTTCGGGGTGTCCGTGCGGACCGCCATCGTCGGCAGGTCACGGCCGCCCGAGTCGGTGCCCGGGAGGTCGCCCGGGTGCTGGGTCGCCGTGGTGAGGGAGTTCGGGTCGCGCGCCGGGGGGTCGGGCCAGGCCACGGGCGTACCGATGGCGACGGTCGGACGGTCCGGCCCCGCGGCCGCCTCCGGTACGGCCGTGAGGTCGTGGCCGCACGCCCCGCAGAACCGGTCGGCCGAGGCCGGCGGCTCTCCGCAGCCCGGGCAGGCGGACAGGTCGTGCTGGGGCAACTGGGACATACTCACACCCACGTCCGGGGGCGGAAACGGTTGGCCCGCTCCACCAGTTCGATCCTCTCCTCGCCCCGCTGGGCGAGCCGGGCGAGCACCCGGTACGAGCGTTCGAGGCCGAAGCGCAGCCCGCGCTCGTCCAGTTCGCTGCCGAGCAGCCGCGCGCCGTCCGGAGCCGCGCCGGGACTACCGGAGAGTACCCAGTCGAGCGCCGAACCGAGGACCTCCGTCGACAGCCGCTCCTGACGCACCGCGTCCAGACCGAAGTCCTGGAGCGCGGAGACCTGCGCGGCGGCGGCCGTCAGGTCCGCGCCGAGCGGCTCGTGCGCCGCCCGCCGGCGCAGCCGCGCGCGCACCGCCGCGACCCGGGCCGCCGTGTAGTGGATCGACGCCTCCGGTACGGACTCCAGGGTCCCCACGGCTCCGGTACGGTCGCCGGCCGCGAGCCGGACCCGGGCGAGCCCGAAGGCCGCGCTGACATGGTTCGGGTCGGTCGCCCACACCAGGTGGTAGTACTCGGCCGCGTTGTCCAACTGGCCGAGCACCTCGGCGCAGATGCCGAGGGCCAGCTTGGGCGCGGGCTCGCCGGGGAAGGCGTCGTAGATCGCGTCGAACGACAGCGCCGCGTTCTCGTGGTCGCCGGTCACCAGCGAGGTGATGCCCCGGTACCAGACGACCCGCCAGTCGTCCGGGTGCCGCTCCTCCAGCGTGGTCAGGGCGCGCCCGGCGGCGCCCGGGTCGTCCATCTCCAGGCGGGCCCGCAGCTCGCGCAGCCGCAGCTCCAGGGAGGGGGCGGGCGCGGTCTGCAGGGCGCCGATCAGCTCTGCGGGCGCGGAGGCCAGCAGGCCGGCCAGGAAACCTGCGTTGGGGTCGGTCGGGTCGACGCGCGGCACGGGCAGCGCGAGCGCCGCGGCCCGCCCGTCGAGCGGCGCGAGGAAGGGCCCGTCCGGTACGGCTCCGGGGGCGAGCGCGCCACCTTGAACCGGAACCGGAACCGGCGCGGCCGGCAGGGCCTTGCGGCCGCCGCGCGCGCCGCCGCCCGTCCGGGCGCCGAGGGCCGAGACGTCACCCGTCAGCTCGGTGAACAACTCCGTGTCCGTGACCCGCAGTTCCGTCCCGAACAGCGTCGAGAGCGCCGGGCGCGGACGGCCGGTCTGGAGGGCGACGACCTCGCGCAGGACGCCCGTCAGCTGCTCCGCCATCTCCTGCGCGGAGGCGAAACGGCGCGCCGGGTCGGGGTCCGTCGCCCGGACCAGGAAGCGGTAGAACGACTCGTAGGTCCGCAGGACCTGGACGTTCTCAGGGTCGGGCAGCGAGTCGACGAAGACGTTGGTGTAGCCCTGGAAGTCGAAGGCCAGCACGGCGAGCGTGCGCGCCACCGTGTACAGGTCGCTCGCCACCGACGGACCGACCTCGGCCACCTCCGGCGCCTGGTAGCCGACCGTGCCGTAGATCGCGGACTCGTCGTCGTCCATCCGCCGGACCGCGCCCATGTCGATCAGCTTGAGCTGGTCCTCGGTCTGGATCGCGTTGTCGACCTTGAAGTCGCAGTACAGCAGGTTCCGGCTGTGCAGGTGGCCGAGCGCCTCCAGGGCCTCGATCCCGTACGCGCAGGCCTGCTCCACCGGCAGCGGGTCGCGCCGGCCGTCCGGCGACCGGCGGTCGTTGGCGATCTCCTTGAGCGACTTGCCGCCGACGTACTCCATGACGATGTAGCCGTCGAGGGAGCCGGTCCGCGGGTCGAGGTGCTCGACGAAGTTGTAGATGCGGACGATGTTGGAGTGCTCGATCTCGGCGAGGAAGCGGCGCTCGGAGATCGCCGCGGCCATCGCGTCCTGGTCGCCGGTGTCGAGCAGGCCCTTGAGGACCACCCAGCGGTCGGAGACCGCCCGGTCGACCGCCAGATACACCCAGCCGAGACCGCCGTGCGCGAGGCAGCCCACGACTTCGTACTGCCCGTGCACGACGTCCCCGCCGGTCAGCTTCGGCACGAAGGAGTACGGGTGGCCGCACTTGGTGCAGAAGCCCTCCGTACGGCCCGCCCGCTCGCCCCGAGAACGGCCCACCGGGGCGCCGCAGTCGGAGCGCGAGCAGAATCGCTTCCGCTCGGGAACCTCGGGGTTCTCCATCACCGCGGCGCGCGGGTCGGGGCGCGGCACCTCCGGGATCGTCACCAGGCCCGCGCCCAGCCGGTTGCGGCCGGACTGCGCCGTCGACGAGCCGGAGCTGCGCACCGACACCGAACGGCCGGTGGAGCCGCCCGACAGCGAGCGCGAGAGCCGGCCGGAGACCGAGCGGCGCGAGGTCGAGGAGCGGGAGGAGCGCGAGGAGGCCCGGCCCGAGGCCCGCGAACTCGACCGCGACGCACCGGACTCCTTGCCGGACACGGCCATGCCGGTCGGATTGGACTGGAGCATGCCCCCGGACGAGACGACGGGGGCGAGCCCACAGGTGTCGCAGTACAGCTCGCCGCCACCCATGTCCTCGTACGAACCCTCGCAGGAGGGACGCTGACAGCTGCTCACCACGGACTCCCCGCTCACCACTGGTTCCCCCTCACGTCTCTCGGGCCGGACAGCACCTCGGCCGCCGCGTGCTGGTACCGCAACACCGCCTGCTCGGCGACCCGCAGGTCGCAGGGCGCGCTCCACAGCATTCGGCGCGCCGCGTCGTACCGCTCGATCAGGAGCGGATCCTCCGCCGCGCCGAGCCGGGCCACCTTCGCCTTGTACGCGTCGAGCCGGCCGCGCAGCTCGGCGCGGACGGCGAGCGGCGCGGTGACGGCGGTCAAGGACGCGCGGGCGCGCTGCAGTTCGTCCTCGGCCTCCACCTCCAGGGACTCCAGGAGCGGCGAGAGCCGGTGCCACTGGGCGTGCCTGCGGTACTCGGCGGCCGTCGCCAGACGCTCGTGGAGGACCGTCGGCGGGCCGCTGACGGCCGGCACCTCGGAGGCGGCGATCTTGGCGAGGACCTCGCCGCGCGCCACCCGTGCCTCGGCGAGTGTCCGGTCGGCACGCGAGAGGACGTCCCGCAGCCGCAGCAGCCGCTCCTCGGAGTCCTGCCGGACGGCGAGGACCGCCTCGATCTCCCGCCGGATGTCCTCCAGGGCGCGCGCGGCCCGGTCGTACCGCTCGGTGTCGGGACGGCCGCCACCCGGCGCCGAACTCCCGACGGCGGGCCGCCAGAAGGCCAGCGGGTCGGTGACGACCTGGGACCGCAGCGTGGTCAGCTCGGCCGTGATCGACTCCAGCTCGTCGCCGGCCGGATGCTCTCCCGGCCGCACCCCGACGGAGTGCGCGAGCGAGCGCGTCCGGCCCAGCTCGGCCGCGAGAAGGTCTATCCGCGCGGGCAGCGCGGACCAGACCGCGTCGGCCGTCACCACCATGTCGAGCGAGGACGCGTACAGCTCGTTCATCCGGGCGACGAGCCGCTCCAGGCTGAACCGCTCGGAGAGCCGGGCGGGACCGGTCAGCGTCGGCGCGGCCGGCGCCTGGGCACCGCCCGCGACGAGCACGCTCTCCCCGCGCAGCCGGTCGGTCAGCTCCACGAGGTCCTCGCGACTGGCCCAGCGCCGGCGCGCCCGCAGCTCACGGGCGCCGTACAGGGCGCCGGTGTACGCCTCGAAGTACGTCCAGAGCAGGGTGATCGTGCGCTCGGTGGTCTGCCAGCGGTCCCGGGTGGTCCCGGTCAGCTCGGCGCCTTCGAGCAGCCTGCGGCCCGCGTGGTCCTGGAGCGCCAGCAGCGAGTCCTCGATCGCCTTGTGCTCCGCGCCGAGCCGCGCCAGCGCACGGTCCACCTCGTCCCGGTCCATCACAGGGCCGGGGGTGCCCGCGACGCCCATCGATCACCTCTCGCTCTACTTGTACAGGGGTGCGGGCGGCCCGGGTATCCCGGGCAGGTCCGCCTTCAGCCAGTCGTCGTACGCGGCCTGCCACGCGCTCTTGCGGTACTCGACGAGGACCTGGTTGACCCGGCGGACCAGGTCGTCGTTGCCCAGCTTGGCGGCGACTCCGTAGTACTCGGTGGTGAACGGCTCGCCCTTCAGCTCCACGGCCGGGTCCTGCGCGGCCTGTCCCGCCGCCAGCGCGTTGTCCGTGACGACGGCGTCCACCTCGCCCATCTGGAGCCGGGCGAGGCAGTCCAGCTGGTTCGGGACGGTGTACAGGTCCTTGTCCGCCTTGGTGCCGTCGCCCTCGTCCTTGAAGGTGGCGCCGAAGGAGTTCTTCTCCAGGGCTTCGTACGCCGTGGAGCCCTCCGCCGTGCAGACCCGCTTCCCGGCGAGGGAGGAGTCGTACCCGGTGATCGTGGAGTCGTCCTTGGCGGCCAGGACCTGCTGGCCGGCCTGGAAGTAGGCGGTGGAGAAGGCGACCTGCTGGATCCGCTTGCAGTTGATCGTCATCGTGCGGACGACGAGGTCCACCTTGCCCGAATCCAGGGCGGCGACCCGCTGGTTGGTGGGGATCGTGCGGTAGATGATCGCGTCCTCGCTGCCCAGGAGATCCTTGGCGATCGCCTTGGCCAGCGTGATGTCGAACCCTTCCAGCTGCCTGCTCTCGGGGTTGAAGTACCCCCAGTTGTAGCTGTTCTGGTCGACGCCGACGACGAGCTTGCCGCGCGCCTTGATCGCCTGGACGGCCGGGCCGTCCTGGGTGTCCGGGGTGAGCGAGGCCTCCGGGTTCTGGCAGGTGTCCGCCTTGACCTGGACGCCCGTGCCGACGCCGGGGCCGGTCACCTGGGGCGCCGCGGCGGAGTCGCTTCCGCCGTGCGCGAGCGGCAGCAGGGTCAGCGAGGCCGTGAGGCCGCAGGCCACGGCCATCGCGGCCACCCCGCCCCAGCCGCGCGGGCGCGCCAGGGGGCGCCGACCGCTCAGGAGCGCGGCCATGCCGTGCCTCGCGCCGTCGACGCTCTTCCGCATCCCGCCCCCTCTCACCGGTACTCCGACAGCCTGCGGTTGATGCCCATGATCGCGCCCGCGGCGCCCAGGGCGCCGAGCGCCGCCGCACCGAGCGGGAGGGCGGTGAGCGCGCCCCTGCCGCCCTCGGCGGCCTGGGTGAACTCGCGCTGCTCGTGGTCGAGGGCCTTCTTCAGCGCCGCGTCGACCTGGTCGAACGTCTGCCCGGTGGACTCGTCGGGGCCGGCACCGGAGTCGTCGGGGCCGACGACGCTGACGCGCGCGCCTTCGTAGTCGCCCGAGTCGTCCTTCTCCCGGGCGCTCTTGTGACGTGTCTGCCACTCGGCCGTACGCTCGGCGGCGGCGGCCAGCGGGTCGCGCCCGGCGTCGTCGTCGGCGAGCTCGCGGGCCTCGGCGAGCGAGTCCGTCAGGGTCCTCATGCTCGCCGCGTAGTCGGTCTCGTACTTGTCGTTCTTGCCGTCGTCGGTGAGGACCGCGCCCCGCGCGACCAGCGTCAGGTTCTCGTTGGCCCGGGCCTTCAGGGAGCTGATCCGGGCGGTGTTGAGGACCTGGAGCGAGCTCTGCCCCTGCGTGCGGGCGTCGTCGAGGCCGGCGCGGGCGACGGTGTGCGCCGCCGCCAGCCAGAGCAGTACGACGACGGAGGCGGCCGTCGCGGCGAGGAGTCCCTGGTTGAAGACCCGGTTCGTCCGCGCGTACGTGCGGCGCTGGGCCCAGACCAGGACGGCGAGGACGGCGATGCCGAGGGCGAGCGAGAGGAACGGCCAGTCGCGGGCGTCCTCGTCGTCCTGGGCGAGGCGCGCGGTCTCCGCCTCGTAGAGCCGCTCGGCGGCCGGCAGGAGCTGCGTGGTCATCAGCTGGTTCGCGTACCGCAGATAGGCGCCGCCGAGGGGCAGGCCCTGCCGGTTGGCGGCGCGGGCCCGCTCGATCAGGCCCGTGTACTGCGGCAGTCGTTCGTTCAGGACGGTGATCTCGCGGGCCGACTGCGCCGAGCCCTCGGTGCTCGCCGCGGCCTTCACCAGGAGGCGGGACGCGGTGCCGATGTCGTCCCTGTACCGCTTCTGGAGGCCGGCGGGGTCCCGCTCCTTGGAGAGGAAGCCGCTGGCGGCGGCCGTGTCGGCGTCGGCGAGCGAGCGGTAGATCGCGGCGGCGTCGGCGCTCAGCGGCTGACTGCGGCTCACCACGTCGTCGGCCGAACCGGCCCGGTCCGACACCTCGTAGGCGGTGACGGCCCCGAACGCGACGACCAGCAGGGCCAGTACGGCGCCCAGGATCTGCAGCCTGCCCGGCTCCGTCGTGGCGGCGCGGCGCAGCACCACCCGGACCTCGCCCCAGGCCCCGCGGCCGCCGGGCGCGGCCGCGGGCGACGAGCCGGGGGAGGTGGAGACGACGTAGGCGGCGGCGGGCGACGCGCCGGGCGGAGTCGCCTGCGCGGGCACACCGCTCCCCGGGCGCACGGGCGTGGAACCCGCTGCCGAGGCGGCAGGCGCATTCGGCGGGTGTGTCAACGTGGCCTCCCCCTCGGTCCGACGTTCCCGGCCAGCAGTATGGCGTCAGGGACCCTGCCCGCACACCAGGATTGACTGGATCTTGTTTCTATCGTGCCCCATCGCGCGCCACCCCCGTGGGCGAATCCCCTGCCATGAATACGCTTTTCGGACGCGATCGGTTCCCTCGCGCGCCTCCTCGAACGGGTGAACACCCGGGGCGAACGACGACCGCGGTGAACGACGACCGGGGTGAATGACACCCGGGGCGAACGACGACCGGGGCGCCCCCGCGAAGGGAGCGCCCCGGTGTCACCACGCCTGTGGGACTTCAGGCGTAGTGGCCTCGTAGCCGCGCCGCTGCCTCCGGCCCGGCCGCCACCGCGTCCAGGGCGAGGAGCGCGGCGCCCAGCACCGGCGGGGACGTGACCACCCCGATCACGGCCTTCGGCGCCTTGACGGCGAGGAGTTCGGCGATCCGGTCGTCCAACTCGGGGTGCCGCGCGGCAAGCACGCTGCCGCCCAGCATCACCGGCGCCTCCTCGTCGAGGAGTTCGAGCCTGCCGAGCGCGACCGTCGACAGCGCGACGACCTCCTCGGCCAGCCGGTGCACCAGCGAGCGGGCGACGGGGTCGCCCTCCGCGCTCGTACGGAACAGCACGGGCGTCAGCTCGTGGCGCCGCTCGTAGGGGATGGACCCCAGGTGCAGCGCCTCGATCAGCGCGTACATGGTGGGAAGCCCGAAGTGCGCGGGCAGCGTCCGGGCGAGCGCGGTCGCCTCGCCCCGGCCGTCCTCCGCGCGGGCGGCGAACCAGAGCGCCTCCTCGGCGAGTCCGCTGCCGCCGCCCCAGTCGCCGGAGATCTTGCCGATCGCGGGGAACCGGGCGGTGCGCCCGTCGGGCAGCATGCCGACGCAGTTGATGCCCGCGCCGCAGACCACGGCGACCCCGCGCGGCTCGTCGAGCCCGGCGCGCAGGATGGCGAAGGTGTCGTTGTACACCCGGACCGAGGGGCTCAAGGCCCGAACCTCCAGGGCGGCGGTCAACTCCGCCTCCTCCACGGGGAGATCGGCGTTGGCGAGACAGGCGGAGACGTGCGCGAACTCCAGGGGAAGGCCCGCCTCGGCCGCGGCGCGGCCGACGATCTCCGCGAGCGCGTCCACCGCCTCCTCGACCCCGACCACCGGCGGCTGGAACCCGCCGCCGCGCGCCGAGCCGAGCACGCTCCCGTCCGCGCCCACGACCGCCACGTCGGTCTTGCTGTTGCCCGCGTCGACCGCCAGCAGCGTGCCGTTGAGGTTCACGCCCACGCCAGGTGCTCCCGGTTGTGCGCGATCAGCCGGTCGGTGAGCCCGTCGGCGTACGCGTGCTGCCCGACCAGCGGGTGCGCGAGCAGCGCCTTGAACACCCGGTCGCGGCCGCCACGCAGGGCGGCGTCCAGGGCCAGGTCCTCGTACGCCGTGACGTTCGCGATCAGCCCGGCGAACAGCGGGTCGAGCGGGGCGACCGGCAGCGGCACCGGGCCGTTCGGCCCGACCGCCGCCTGCACCTCGATGACGGCGTCGTCGGCGAGGAACGGCAGCGTGCCGTTGTTGTACGTGTTCACCACCTGGTACGGCGAGCCCCCACCGCCCAGCAGCGAGGCCGCGAGGTCCACGGCGGCCTCCGAGTAGAAGGCGCCGCCGCGCTTGGCGAGCAGGGCCGGCTTCTCGTCGAGCGCCGGGTCGCCGTACATCTCCAGGAGTTCCTTCTCCATCGCGGCGACCTCGGCCGCCCGCGAGGGCTTGGTGCCCAGCTCCCGTACGACCTCGTCGTGCGCGTAGAAGTAGCGCAGGTAGTACGAGGGGACGACGCCGAGGCGGTCCACCACCGACAGCGGCAGCCGCAGGTCGTCGGCGATGGTCTCGCCGTGCGCGGCGAGCAGCCGCGGCAGCACGTTCTCGCCCTCGGGGCCGCCGAGGCGGACCGCGGTCTCCCAGGTGAGGTGGTTGAGCCCGACGTGGTCGAGGTGGACCTCGGACGGCGCCACGTCGAGCAGCTTCGCGAACTTCCGCTGGAAGCCGATGGCCACGTTGCACAGGCCCACGGCCTTGTGGCCGGCCTGGAGCAACGCGCGCGTGACGATGCCGACGGGGTTGGTGAAGTCGATGATCCAGGCGTCCGGGTTGGCGCGCCGGACCCGCTCGGCGATGTCCAGGACCACCGGCACGGTCCGCAGCGCCTTGGCGAGACCGCCGGCGCCCGTGGTCTCCTGGCCGACGCAGCCGCACTCCAGCGGCCAGGTCTCGTCCTGGTTCCGGGCGGTCTGCCCGCCGACCCGCAGCTGGAGCAGGACGGCGTCGGCGCCCGCGACGCCGGCGTCGATGTCGGAGGTGGTGACGATCTTTCCCGGGTGGTCCTGCTTGGCGAAGATCCGCCGGGCGAGCCCGCCGACCAGTTCGAGCCGGTCGGCGGCCGGGTCGACGAGGACGAGTTCGGTGATGGGCAAGGTGTCGCGCAACCGCGCGAATCCGTCGATCAGTTCGGGGGTGTAGGTGGAGCCGCCCCCCACGACAGCGAGCTTCATATCGTTCAGCTAGCCCTTCACTCCGGTCAGGGTGACTCCCTCGACGAACGCCTTCTGGGCGAAGAAGAAGACGAGGATCACGGGGGCCATGACCAGTACGGTCGCGGCCATGGTCAGGTTCCAGTCGGTGTGGTGCGCGCCCTTGAAGGACTCCAGGCCGTAACTCAGCGTGTACATCGCCGGGTTCTCCGATGTGTAGATCTGCGGTCCGAAGTAGTCGTTCCAGCAGTAGAAGAACTGGAACAGCGCCACGGCGGCGATGCCGGGCTTCGCCATCGGGAGCACGACCTTGAGGAGGGTGCGCAGTTCGCCGCAGCCGTCGAGGCGCGCGGCCTCGATGTACTCGTCGGGGATCGTCAGCAGGAACTGGCGCAGCAGGAAGATCGCGAAGGCGTCACCGAAGGCCATCGGGATGATCAGTGGCCACAGCGTGCCGGAGAGGTCCATCTGCTTGGCCCAGAACAGGTACATCGGAATGATGATCACCTGCGGCGGCAGCATCATCATCGAGATGACGAGCAGCAGCGACAGATGCCGGCCCCGGAAGCGGAACTTGGCGAGCGCGTACGCCACCGGGATCGAGGACACCACGACGAGCGCGGTGCCGAGCCCGGCGTACAGCAGGGAGTTCTTCCACCAGTCCAGGAAGCCCGGGGTCTTGAAGACCCGGACGTAGTTGTCCCAGTGCCAGCTGTTCGGGGTGAGGTCGCGGGTCAGCGCCTGCTGGTCGCTCATCAGCGAGGTCAGGAAGACGAAGACGAACGGCAGCACGAAGAACAGGGCCGCGGCTATCCCCAGGGAGTGCACGGCGATCCAGTGCAGGAGCGCCTTGCGGCGGGCCGTCTTCTCGGCTGCGCCCGCGGACGCCTCGCGCACGGGCCGGTCGAGCGTGGAAAGGGAGCTCATGGTCAGTCACCCGAGCCGATCAGGCCGCCCCGCCGGCGCATGAGCAGCGCGGTGAAGGCCATGGAGAGCGCGAACAGGACGAGGGCCACGACGCTGGCCGCGCCGTAGTCGAAGCGGCCGAAGCCGAGGTTGTAGACCAGCTGCGGCAGCGTCAGCGTCGAGTCGTCCGGGTAGCCCGGCTCGAAGGTCTGGCCGGAGCCGCCCATCACACCCGACGCGACCTTCGCGGCCACGATCGGCTGCGTGTAGTACTGCATCGCGCCGATGATCCCGGTGACGACCGCGAAGAGGACGATCGGCGAGATGTTCGGCAGGGTGACGTAGCGGAAGCGCTGCCAGGCCGAGGCCCCGTCCAGCTCCGCCGCCTCGTACTGCTCCTTCGGTACGTCGAGCAGTGCGGCCATGAAGATGACCATCAGGTCCCCGACGCCCCACACGGCGAGGACGGTGAGGGCCGGCTTGGCCCAGGCGGTGTCGTTGAACCAGGAGGGCGCCGGGATGCCGACGGCCTCCAGGACCGAGTTGACCGGTCCCGTGCCCGGGTTGAGCAGGAAGACGAAGGCCAGCGTCGCCGCGACCGGCGGGGCCAGGTACGGCAGGTAGAAGAGGGTGCGGAAGACCCCGGCACCCAGCTTGATCTTGGTGATGAGCAGGCCGATGCCGAGACCGAACGCCACCCGGCAGGCGACCATGACGACCGCGAGCCAGAGGGTGTTCTGCATCGCCGGCCAGAACTTCGGCAGGTCGGAGAAGACGTACGTCCAGTTGTCCAGGCCCCGCCAGGTCGGCGGGTTCAGCCCGTCGTACTTCATCAGGGAGAAGTAGACGGTCGAGACGAGCGGGTACGCGAAGAAGACGCTGAAGCCGATCAGCCAGGGCGACATGAACGCCGCGGTGCGAAGCGCGTTGCGCACGCGCTTCGACCGCAGCGCCGCCTGACGCCCGTCGAGGGTGTCGGAGGACATGAGGTACCGGTCCCGGGTCTTACTTCGCCTGGGCGATGTCGCGGTCGATCTGGGCGGCCGTGTCCTCAAGGCCCTTCTTCAGGTCCTTGACCTGGCCCTTCTCGTACTTCTGGGCGAAGTCCTGGAAGGTGTCCTGGTACGTCGAGCCGTTCACCGCGCCGTCGGAGGTGGAGGACTGCGGGTGCTGGGCGATGTCCAGGAAGACCTTGAAGTTCGCGTCGGCCTTCAGCTTCGGCGACTTCAGCGCCTCCAGGGTGGAGGGGACGTTGCCGATGGCGTTGGCGAAGTCCACCACCGCGTCGGTGTCCATCGTCATGTACTTGATCAGTTCCCAGGCCGCGTTCTGCTTCTTGCTCTGCGGCGCGATGCCGATGATCGTGCCGGAGAGGTAGCCCTTGCCGTACTCGGCCACCTCGTCGTCGGCGACCGGCAGCGGCGCGACGCCGACCTCGAAGCCGACCTTGGCGTCCTTGATGAAGTTCAGCCGCCACTCGCCGTCCAGCTGCATGGCGACCTGGCCGGTGTGGAAGGGGTGCTTCGCGCCCCACTCGTCACCGAAGGTGGTGCGGTACTTGTCCAGCTTCGCGAACCCGCCCAGGCCGTCGACCAGCGACTTCTGGTAGGTCAGCATCTCGGCGAAGCCCGGGTCCTTGGCGAGGAGCGACGTGCCGCTCTCGTCGAAGTACTTGTGGTTCCACTGCGACATGTAGTGGGAGGGGACGGTCTCGTAGCCGAGGTAGTTCGGCATGAAGCCGAGCTGCTCGTAGCTGTCGCCCTTCTCCTTGGTCAGCTTCTTCGCGACCTGGGAGAACTCCGACCAGGTCTTCGGCGGGGCGGTGATGCCGGCCGCCTTGAAGGCGTCCTTGTTGTAGTAGAGCCCGTACGCGTCGGAGAGCAGCGGCAGCGAGCAGCGCTTGCCCTCGAACTGGGTGTAGTCCTGCAGGACCTTCGAGAAGGTCTTGTCCAGGTCCACCTTGTCCTTCTCCAGGAAGGGCTTGAGGTCCGCGAACGAACCGGTGTGGCAGAACTTGCCGACGTTCGACGTGGTGAAGGAGGCGGCCACGTCCGGGCCGTTCGAACCGCCCGCGCGCAGCGCCTGGCTCAGCTTGTCGTCGTTGATGTTGCCGACGACCTTCACCTTGATGTTCGGGTGGGCCTTCTCGAAGCGGGCGACGTTGTCCTGGATCGCCTTGGCCTCGGAGGGGGCCGACCAGCCGTGCCAGAAGGTGATCGTGGTCTGCGCGTTCGGGTCGTCGCTCGCCTTGTTGTCCGCCGAGCCGGTACAGGCCGAGGCGAGGAGGGCGACGGAGGCGGTGGCGGCGAGCGCGACGGCTGCTCTGCGCGTGCGTGCGGGCATGACAAGGACTCCCTGGGGCGGACGGAGGGGAACTGCGGGCGGGGGAAGTGCTGGCTGTTCTCGGAGAGGGGAGATCGAGGGTCGGGGCTACCGGGACGTGTCGAAGACCTCGTCGCGGGTGGTCGCGAGGGCGCTCTCGAGGGCCCCGCGCAGGACGGGGTCCCGGTCGACGTCGCCGAGGACGAGCCGCGGCCGGGAGGCGGCGAGCTCGGCCAGTTCGGACTGGACGCGCTCGCGCAGCGGCTCCCCGCCGGCGACGATCGCGTCACCGGAGAGGACGACGAGTTCGGGGTCGAGTACGGCGACGAGAGAGGCGAGACCGGTGGCGACGCGCTCGGCGTACTGGTCGAGCAGCGCCGCGTACCGGGGGTCGTCCCCGTGGTGGGCGGCGGCGTGCCGGAGCAGCCGGGCGGCGGTGGCCACATAGGGCTGCTCGGCGGTCTCGATCCCGAGCGACCGGGCGAGCCGGGGTACGGACTGGACGCCGGCGAGCTCCTGGAAGCCGCCGGAGTTGGCCTTGGTGACCTGCCGTACGAGCGGGGTGCCGGGCACGGGCAGGAAGCCGACCTCGCCGGCGCCGCCGGTGAAGCCGCGGTGGAGCCGGCCGCCGAGGACGAGGGCGGCGCCGAGGCCCTCCTCGTTCCACAGCAGCACGAAGTCCTCGTGGCCCCGGGCGGCGCCCAGGCGCTGCTCGGCGACGGCCACCAGGTTGACGTCGTTCTCGTACTCGAACGGCATCGGCAGCACGGCCGCCAGCTCCTCCAGGAGCGTGGGGGAGTGCCAGCCGGGCAGGTGGGAGGCGTACCGCAGGCGGCCGGTGGCCGGGTCGAAGGCGCCGGGGGTGCCGATGACGAGCCGGTGCACGTCGGCGCGGGTGATCCCGGCGTCCTTGACGGCGCCGTCGAGGGCGGTGGTGACCTGGCGGACGACGCCGTCGTTCCCGCGGCCGGGGGTGAGCAGCTCGAACTCGCCGACGACCGTGCCGGTGACGTCGGCGACGGCGGCGCGGATCCGGTGCGGGTTCGCGTCGATGCCGGCGGCGAAGGCGGCCCGGGCGTTCACGGCGTACAGCTGCGCGCTGGGGCCCGGCCGGCCCGCGGTGGTGCCGGTGGCGACGACGAGCCCGGCGGCCTCCAGGCGGGCGAGCAGCTGGGAGGCGGTCGGCTTCGACAGGCCGGTGAGCTTGCCGATCCGGGTGCGGGAGAGCGCGCCGTGCTCCAGGAGCAGGTCGAGGGCGGCGCGGTCGTTCATGGCTCGCAGCACGCGCGGGGTGCCGGGGGTGCCCGGGGTCGTACCGGCCATGACGACGCACCTGCCTCTCTGCACGTGAGGTGCACTGTTAGGAAAGTTTCCTATTCGGTGGGAGGACGGTAGGGCGGCCGTCACCGGGGCGTCAATACCCGGGTACGCGCGAAGCCCCCGAAGGCAACCAAAGCGTTACCTGCGGGGGCTCCGTGAAACGGGCGGTGGGCTACTTCGTGAGGTCCGGCTTCGGCAGCGGGCTGGCCGCCATGCCCTGCGGGGACGTCGCCGAGGCGAAGGCCGAGGGCGCCGCCATGCCGGCGGTCGGGTCGGCCGAAGGGGAGTCCTCCGCCTGCAGCGGGATGCCGCCGACGATCCGGATGCCGGCCTCGTCCAGGCCGCGCTTGATCCGCCAGCGCAGCTCGCGCTCCACGCCCAGGGCCTTGCCCGGCATCGTCTTCGCCGAGACCCGGACGGTCATGGAGTCCATCAGCACCTCGGTGAGGCCGAGGATCTCCACCGGACCCCACAGCCGCTCGTTCCACGGCTCTTCCTTCGCCATGGACGCGGTGGCCTCGTCGATCACCGACTTCACCCGGTCCAGGTCCTCCGTCGGGCGGACCGTCACGTCGACCGCCGCCGTCGCCCAGCCCTGGCTCAGGTTGCCGATCCGCTTGATCTCGCCGTTGCGGACGTACCAGATCTCGCCGTCGACGCCGCGCAGCTTCGTCACCCGCAGACCGACCTCGATGACCTCGCCCGAGGCCACGCCCGCGTCCACCGAGTCACCGACGCCGTACTGGTCCTCCAGGATCATGAAGACGCCGGAGAGGAAGTCCGTGACCAGGTTCCGCGCGCCGAAGCCGATCGCGACACCGGCGACACCGGCGGAGGCGAGCAGCGGTGCCAGGTCGATCTGGAACGCGCCGAGGATCATCAGCCCCGCCGTGCCCAGGATCACGAACGACGCGACCGAGCGGAGCACCGAGCCGATCGCCTCCGAGCGCTGGCGCCGCCGCTCGGCGTTGACCAGGAGCCCGCCGAGCGCGGTGCCCTCCACGGCCTGGGCGGAGCGGTTCATCCGCTCTATCAGCTTGGTCAGCGCGCGCCGGATCGCCATCCGCAGCAGCAGGGCGACGACCAGGATGAGCAGGATCCGCAGGCCGGTGTTCAGCCAGGTGGACCAGTTCTCCTCCACCCAGCCCGCGGCGTTCGTCGCCTTCTCCGCGGCCTCGTCGAGGGTGACGGGGACCTTCTGCGGATCGTCGGCGGTCTGCGGGGCGGACCAGAGCACGAGAAACCTCCAGGCGTGGTGTACGCGAACATCCACACTAACGGGGCACAAGGAGTGCTCCTGTTGTGCTGTTCGGGGGAGAGACCGACCTCACGCGGGGATGTACCCGGTGACGATGCCGATGTGGTCGAGAACACTCCAAGCCCGTTACGGGTACGTGGTGGCGCTCCGACCAGGCATGAGGAGAGACTGAGAGCAGTTCGTCCCGGCGCGAGCCACGCGCCGCCGGCGTATTAGGAGGCATCCGTGCCGCATGTCCTGGTCCTCAACGCGTCGTACGAGCCCCTCGGCGTCGTACCGCTCCGCCGCGCGCTCGTCCTCGTCCTCGAGAACAAGGCACTCTGCCTCGAGGAGTCCGGCGCCTTCCTGCACAGCGAGACCCGCGTCATCCCCGCACCGAGTGTGGTCCGGCTGAAGCGGTTCGTGCGGGTCCCCTACCGGGGGCCCGTTCCTCTGACCCGCAGAGCCCTCTTCGCCCGTGACGGCGGGCGTTGCATGTACTGCGGTGGCGTCGCAACCAGCGTCGACCACGTCATTCCGCGCAGCCGCGGGGGCACGCACGCCTGGGAGAACGTCGTGGCGGCCTGCCGCCGCTGCAACCACGTCAAGGCCGACCGGCACCTGCACGACCTGGGCTGGCGGCTGCGCCATCAGCCCGCGCCGCCCAGCGGCCTGGCCTGGCGGATCATCGGGACCGGACATCGGGACCCACGCTGGCTGCCGTACTTGCAGCCGTACGGCGCCGACGACGTGATGGCCCGGATCGACGCCGTCTCCACCGCCCCCACGGGGGCCGTGAAGGCGGGTTGAGCCGGGCCTTCGTCGTCGTCACGCCGTGCCGTACGCCAGGGGCGCCTCACCGAGGCGCCCCTGGCGCTACCGCGCTCCCTCGGGGGTCTTCGGCTGTTCCGTGCCCTCCGGTGCCTCGGGCGTCTCGGGTGTCTCCGGCGTCTCGGAGGTCCTCGGTGCGGCCGGAGGGGCCACCGCGTACGTCTCCACCGACCAGAGCGAGTAGCCGTACTGTGTCGCCCGCGTGTCGCCCTGGACCCGCAGGAAGCGGGTGTCCGCCGCGTCCATGCGGACGCTCTCGCGGCCGCCCCGGCCCTCGGCGACCGTGGCCGCCGTGCGCCAGGTGCGGCCGTCGGGGGAGACCTGGATGCGGTAGCGGGTGGCGTACGCGTCCTGCCAGTGCAGGACCACCTGCCCTATCCGGGCCGGGTCCGCCAGCTCCAGCTGCCACCAGGCGCCGTCCTCCGCCGGGGAGGACCAGCGGGTGGCCGGATCGCCGTCCAGGGCCGAGACCGCCGGGAAGTCGGGGGTCTCGTCACCGGACGACGAGGCCGTCGCCGTGCGCGCCAGGTCCGGGCCCGCCGTGCGCGGGAACGCCCGGACCGTCAGGACCCGCTCCTCGCCCGCGAAGGAGACCGGCACCCGGTACTCGCCCACGGGCACGTCCGGGGCGACCGACACCTGGAGCGGCACCGTCGCGCGCGTGCCGCGCGGAATCCGGGCCTCCGACGGCATCCGTACCTGGATGCCCTTCGGCGCCCGCGCCGTCAGCGCCCCGCGCACCTCGTCCGTGGACCGGCCCACGAGCCGGACGTCCACGCTCTGCGCGGGTCCGCCGATCTCGGCGTCCGTCGCGGACCGGGCCAGCTCCAGCTCGGCGCGCGGCTCGTCCGCGAACCAGGGCACCAGGGAGCGCACCTTCGGGGCGACCGGCCCGGCCGCGCCGTCCCACACGACCCGGACCGCCTCCGCGCGCAGCCCCTTCATGTCCGTCTGCGTCCAGCCGGTCGGGGAGACCGGGCCGAGCGCCCGCCAGCCCTCGCCGGGGACCAACGCCTCCACGCGCGCGGAGTCGTCCGAACCGGGCTCCGTCATCACGGTCACCGTCTCCACCGGCCGTGAGCGGTCGAGGCGCAGGGTGTACGCGTCCGGCTCGACGGCCACGTCCGGCTGACGTCCGGTCCGGCGCTCGCGGTCGGCGCCCGTCCAGGCCGCGGCCTCCGTCACCGCGCGCGTGAGGAAGGGGTCGAGGACGCCCGCGCCGACGGTCGCCCCGCTCGCCTTCGCCGCCTCGCGCAGCGGCTCCAGGCGCAGCTGGGCCTGCCAGGCCTCGGCGCCGTCGCCGCGGCCCTGGGCGAGCAGCATGTCGACGGCGGTCTCGCCCGCGAGGCCGTAGCGCGAGAGCTGCTCCAGCCAGGGCCCGACCTCGTCGTCCAGGGTGCCGTCGGCGGCCCCGGCAAGGCGCTGCGGGGCCTCCCGCATCACGGTGAACGCCGCCCGCAGCTCGCGCGCCGCCTTCTCCCGTACCGCCTTGTCCTGCGAGGTACGGGTGTTCCAGAACGCGGTCATCAGCGGCTTCAGGTACGCCGACTCGCCCGCCGGGTCGAGCAGCGAGGAGGCGTCGTTGCCGGCCAGGGCCCGCAGCGCCTCGCGGGCCGCCGGGTTCGGCCCCGCCAGCTCGTCGACGGCGGCCCGCCAGGACTCCTGGGGCCGGTAACCCTTCGGGTTCCAGGCGTAGTCGGCGGCGGTGAAGAGCGGGATCCGGGAGGCCGCCGGCTGCTCCATGGCGTTGGCGAGGAACGCGGCCGAACCGGCCGCGACGGCCGGCTCACGGCCCTGTGAGGGGCCGAGGAAGAGCCGGTCCTGGGCGTAGTCGTTGACCGGGTAGTTGTCCATCGTGACCAGCGGCCTGCGCAGCGCCTCGCGGGCGCCCGCCAGGTCGCGCCCGGTGATGGCGCGCGGCACGGCGCCGACGCCGGTCCAGGCGACCTGCACGCCGGTGTCGAGGCCGGCGGCGAGCGCCGTGCGGTACGCGGTCGCCCCGTCCTGGTAGTACTCCGTCGGCATCAGCGTGAGCGGCTCCGCGTCCGGGTACCGCTCGGCCAGGTGGCGGGCCACCGCGTTCGCCACGCGCGCGTGGGCGGTCGCGCCCGCCTCGGGCCCGCGCCCGAAGGTCTCCCGGTCTTTCTCGCAGTGCCACTCGCTGTAGCTGACGTCCTGGAACTGGAGCTGGAAGGAGCGCACCCCCAGCGCCCACATCGCGTCGACCTTGCGGGTCAGCGCCTTCACGTCGGCGTCCGACGCCAGGCACATGGACTGGGCGGGTGCCACGGCCCAGGCGAGGGTCACGTGGTTGGCGCGGGCCCGCTCGGCGAGCGCGCGGAACTCGGCGCGCCGCTCGGCGGGGTAGGGGTCGCGCCACTGGGTCTGGCGGTACGGGTCGTCGCCGGGCGCGTAGAGGTACCGGTTCTGCTTGGTGCGGCCCATGAAGTCGAGCTGGGCGAGCCGCTGTTCGTGGCTCCAGGGGTGGCCGAAGAAGCCCTCGGTGAGGCCGCGCACGGCGGTCGCGGGCCAGTCGCGGACGACGACGCCGGGGATCAGCCCCTCGTCGGCGTCCTGACGTGCGTCCTGACCTGCGGCGTGACCTTCGTCCTGACCCTCGATCAGCTGACGGAGCGTCTGGACGCCGTGGAAGAGGCCCTCCGGGCCGACGCCGTCCAGGGCGACGGTGTCCCGGCCGCCCACCGGGCCCGTGGCGAGCCGGTAGCCGCCGCGCGGCAGATCGCCCCGATCGGCCACGCGCAGCGCCCGCAGGGCCTCATGGGAGGCCGCGGCGCCCACGCGGAGCACGGGGCCGCCGCCCGGCAGGGTCGTGTGGACGGTCCGTACGCCCGCCGTCCGCAGCGCCTCGCGCAGCGCGGCGACCGCGTACGGGTCGGCGTCGGGGTCCGCGAGCAGCGTCACCTCGCCGCCGAGCCGCACGGCGGGACCCGTCGCCCGCAGGGACTGCGGGCGGGGCCACACGGCCGGCTGGGCCGGACTCTGCGGCGCGTCGGGGGTGGTGACGGGGGAGACCGGGGCGGCCTGGGCCGCGCCGGGGACGCCGCCGCCGAGGAGCCCGCCGATCACGGCGGCGGCCACGGCCGTCGCCGTCCGCTTCCTGCGCCCGAGGTGCACGCCGAACTCCTCTCTGCTCCCCCGTTGGTCACGAGTAGGTCACGACCCCACCACCCGTCCGGCGGGGTGTCAACGTGCGTGGCCGATGTGCCCGGTTTGCCCGCCCGGCTTTCGGCGAGGTGGCGCCGCCGCGCCAAGTTCCGCCGGTAAAACGGGGTGCGGTGGGTAGGGCTTGCTCGTTCCACCTGTCGAGACGAAGCCGGGAGTACCCCCGTGACCGTGACCACCCCCCACCTCGCCGAGATACCGGTACCGAAACAGGGCCCGCTCACCAGCGAGCCGCCCCTCGCCGACGCGGCGCCCCTGACCAGCGAACCGCCCCTCGCGGACGCGGCCCCCCTCACCAGCGAACCGCCCCTGACCCCGGCGGCCCCGCTCACCAGCGAACCCACCGCCCCCTGGACCTCGGGCGGCCCGGAGTCCCCCGGCATGTGACCGCCGGGCCGCGCCGGGCCGCAGGCGAGGTCCACCACCGACCCAGACCTCTGGAGTGTGAAGTGACCCTGGCCCGCCTCGCCGCCCTCCACGGCGTCGCCACCGCGTACGAGCCGTCCGAGGGCGTCACCGTCCAGGTGCCCGACGCCACGGTCGTGGCCGTGCTCGCCGCCCTGGACGTCGACGCCGGTACGCCCGAGGCGGTCGCCGCCGCCCTGGAAGCCGCGCGGCGGGCCGGGGAGGCCCGGCTGCTCCCGCCGACGCTGGTCCACCGGCAGGACGGCCCCGCGCGGCCCCCCGAGGGCCTGCCGCCCGGCACCCGGCTCCGTGTGACGACGGAGCGGGGTGAGCGGGTGGACGGGCCCGACTGGGCCGGCCTGCCGCTCGGCGTCCACCGGATCGAGGCGGAGGCCCCCGACGGCCGGAGCGACACCGGCACGCTGATCGTCGCCCCCGCGCGCGTGCCCCGGCCCGAAGGGCGGGTCTTCGGGCTGCTCGCCCAGCTGTACTCGGTGCTCTCCGCCCGCTCCTGGGGCATGGGCGACCTCGGCGACCTGCGCGAACTCGCCACCTGGGCGGGCCGGACGCACGGCGCCGGCTTCGTCCAGGTCAACCCGCTGCACGCGGGCGTGCCCGGGGCGCCCTCCGACCCGTCCCCGTACCGCCCGTCCTCCCGCCGCTTCCCCGACCCCGTGCATCTGCGGATCGAGGACATCCCCGAGTACGACTTCGTGGGCCCCGAGTACCGCGACCGCCTGGACGCGATCCTCGCCGACGCCGCCGAGCTGCGTGAACGCGTGCTGCGCAAAGGCGCGTTGATCGACCGGGACGCGGTGTGGGAGCTGAAGCGGCGCGCCCTGGCGCTGGTGGCGACGGTGGAGCTCGGCCCCGGCCGGCGCGCCGAGTACCGCGACTTCCTCGCCGAGCGGGGCCGCGCCCTGGAGGACCACGCCACCTACCAGGCCCTCGCCGAACGGCACGGCCACCACTGGCGGTCCTGGCCCGAGGAGCTGCGTGATCCGCTCTCCGCCGCCGCGGCCGTCCGCGCCGACGAGGAGCTGACGGCCCGGGTCGACTTCCACTGCCGGCTCGCCTGGCTGACCGACCGCCAGCTGGCCGCCGCGAGCACGGCCGCGCGGGAGGCGGGGATGGCCGTCGGGATCGTCCACGACCTCGCGGTCGGCGTCCATCCCGACGGCTCCGACACCTGGGCGCTCCAGGACGCGTTCGCCGCCGGCATGTCGGTCGGCGCCCCGCCCGACGCCTTCAACTCCCGCGGCCAGGACTGGGGTCTGCCGCCGTGGCGCCCTGACGCCCTCGCCGCCTCCGGCTACGCCCCGTACCGCGGCCTGCTGCGGGAGCTCCTGCGGCACGCGGGCGCGCTGCGGATCGACCACGTCATGGGCCTGTTCCGGCTCTGGTGGGTCCCCGAGGGCCGCGAACCCACCGAGGGCACCTACGTCCGCTACGACTCCGAGGCGATGCTCGCGGTCCTCGCCCTGGAGGCCCACCGGGCCGGAGCGGTCGTCATCGGCGAGGACCTCGGCACGGTCGAGCCGGGGGTCCGCGACGCGCTCGCGCGGCGCGGGGTGTTCGGCACCTCCGTGCTCTGGTTCGAACGGGACTGGGCGGGCACGGGCCGCCCGCTGGCCCCCGAGGAGTGGCGCACCGACTGCGTGGCCACGGCCACCACGCACGACCTGCCCTCCACCGCCGCCCGGCTCTCCGGCGACCACGTCGCCCTGCGCCACCGGCTCGGGCTGCTCACCGGCGACCTGGGGCACGAGCGCGCCAGGGACGCGGCGGAGGTCGGCGAGTGGCTGACGTACCTGGAGCTGCTCGGGCTGCTGCCCGAGGGCCCGGGCGACGAGGAGGCCGAGGTCAGGGCCGTCCACCGGTTCCTGCTGCGGACCCCGGCCGCCATGGTCGGGGTGTGGCTGCCGGACGCGGTGGGGGACCGGCGGCCCCAGAACCTGCCCGGGACCTGGGACCAGTACCCCAACTGGCGGCTGCCGGTGGCGGGCCCGGAGGGGCAGCCGACGACCCTGGAGGAGCTGGCCGCCTCGCCCCGGGCACACCGCCTGTTCGAGGTCTTCGCCCCCCTCGCCGGGTCCCGTACGGCACCCCCGGACGCGCGCCCCGTTTAGCTGTTCGCTACGTTTGCACCGTGGACAAGAAGAACGCCCTGCGCGCCGGTGCTGTCGCGGCCGGTACGACGCTGATGATGCTGCTCATGTCGTCCCCCGCGCTCGCGCTGACCCGCGACGACGGTGACGACCCGGCCCCCAAGCTGAGTGTCGTGGAGACCCTCGGCCTGTTCGTGGCCGCGCCGATCGTGCTGTTCCTGGTGATCGCCGGTCTCGTGATGGTGCTCGACAAGTCCGACAGGCCCAAGAAGGCCTGACGACCCCGTCGCTTTTCGAGGGCGCCGCGCCGGTACACGCGTACCGGCGCGGCGCCCTCGTGTGTACTCCCACGGGGGGCTCGAGGCCCCGCCCTTCGCCCCCGTTCAGACCACCGTCGTCGCCAGGAGCTTGCGCAGCAGCCCCGCCAGCTGTTCCGCCTCCTCGGCCGTGAGCGCGGTCTCCAGCGCCTCCCGCTGCTGTGCGAGACCGGCGCCGACGGCCTGGTCCACCAGCTCCATCCCGCGCTCGCTGAGCGTCACCCGCAGCCCGCGCCGGTCGTTCGGATCGGGGCTGCGGCTGAGCAGACCCGCCTTCTCCAGCTTGTCCAGCCGGCCCGTCATCCCGCCCGTGGTGATCATCAGCGTGGCGGTGAGCTCGCGCGGCGAGAGGGTGTAGGGCGCCCCCGAGCGGCGCAGGGTCGCCAGGACGTCGAACTCCCCGAGTGACATGCCCCCGTAGGGGGCGTACGCCTTGTCGACCCGGCCGCGCATAGCCCCGGCCAGCCGGTAGATCCGCCCGAAGACGGCCATCGGGAGCGTGTCCAGGTCGGGGCGGACGACCGCCCACTGGTCGGTGATGGCGTCGACGGCGTCGTGCGTCGCGGGTTCTGTGCGGTCCATGCCCGAAAGCATCTCACGAGAAAGCCACTTGCCAGTAAGTAGCTTACTGCTAAGCTACTTACTGGCAAGCCGCTCACCGGTGAGTCGCTCGCCACCACCTCACTCGCCGGTGGGTCGCTCGCCAACGAGTCGCTCGAAACCGCTCCGACAAGGGGGGACCCGTCATGTCCCGCAAGGCCGCCGTAGTCGCCCTGACCGCGCTCGCCCCGATCTCCTGGGGCTCCACCTACTTCGTCACCACCGAGTTCCTGCCGCCCGACCGACCGCTCTTCACCGGCCTCATGCGCGCCCTGCCCGCCGGACTCCTGCTCCTCGCCGTCACCCGCAAGCTGCCGCGGGGGGCCTGGTGGTGGAAGGCGGCGGTCCTCGGGGCGCTCAACATCGGCGCCTTCTTCCCGCTCCTCTTCCTCGCCGCGTACCGGCTCCCCGGCGGCGTCGCGGCGGTCGTCGGCTCCGTCGGCCCGCTCTTCGTGGTCGGCCTGGCCGCGCTCCTCCTCGGCGACCGGCCGACCGCCCGGACCCTGCTCACCGCCGTCGCCGCCGCCTTCGGCGTCAGCCTCGTCGTCCTGAAGGCGGGAGCCGCCCTCGACCTCGTCGGCGTGCTCGCCGGGCTCCTCTCGGCGCTCTCCATGTCGGCCGGCACCGTCCTCACCAAGCGCTGGGGCAGGCCGGAAGGGGCGGGCGCGCTCGCGCTCACCGGCTGGCAGCTGACCGCCGGCGGCCTGGTGATCCTGCCGATCGCCGCCCTCGTCGAGGGCGCCCCGCCCGCCCTGGACTCCACGAACCTGCTCGGCTACGCCTACCTGGCCCTCGGCAACACCGCGATCTCCTACTTCCTCTGGTTCCGCGGGATCGAGCGGCTGAGCGCCTCCTCCGTGACCCTCCTCGGCCCGCTGTCGCCGATCACCGCGGCCGTCGTCGGCTGGGTGGCCCTCGGCCAGGCGCTCGGCCCGGTCCAGCTCGCCGGCATGGCGATCGCCTTCGGTGCCACGCTCTTCGGTCAGCTGAACCCCCGTACTCCGAAGAACACCGAACCGTTCAGCTCACCTGAACGGAATGATCGGAAACTTTCGATGGACCTGGAGGTTTCCCCGGTGCGACGGTAGAGGCCACACCGACCGAAAGGACCACCGTGGCGCTCCTGGACCACGTCCGTACCGCAGGGACCACCCCGACCACCCCCACCGCCCCGCGCCGCCTCGCGCGGGGCGCGGGCGTCGGGCTGCTCCTCGCGCTCGTCGCCACGGTCGTCTGGTCCGGCAGCTTCGTCGCCACCCGGGACATGGCCGACTCCGTCCCGCCGGTCCAGGCCGTCTTCTGGCGCTGGGTCATCGCCCTCGTCGCCGTCGCCCCCCTCGCGGCCCGGCAGGCCTGGCGGCAACGGCACCTGATCCGCCGCCACTTCGGGTACGTCGCCCTGGCCTCGCTGTTCGGCGTCGCCCTCTACAACACCCTCGTGCACCAGGCCGGACTGACCACCTCCGCCTCCAACATGGGCATGATCATGGCTGCCTCCCCGGTGATCATGGCGCTCTACTCCCGCCTGGGCGGCGAACGTCTCGGCGCCCGCCGCACCGCCGGGATGCTCCTCGCCGCGCTCGGCGTGCTGCTCCTCGTCGGCAAGGGCTCCCCCGCCGTCGACTTCACCGCGGGGGACCTGTGGATGTTCGCGGCCGCCCTCTCCTTCGCCTCGTACAGCGCGCTGCTCAAGCGCAAGCCGGCCGAGATCGGCGCCCTGGCCTTCCTCTTCACCACCTTCGTGCTCGGCGCCCTGATGCTGCTCCCGGCGTACGGCGTCAGCCTCGCAGTCCAGGGCGGCTTCGCCCCGACCCCCGGCTCCGTCGGAGCGCTCCTCTATGTCGGAGTCTTCTCCTCCGCCGTCGCCTTCTTCGCCTGGAACAAGGCCATCGCCCTGATCGGCGCGGCCCGCGCCGGAGTCGTCTACTACCTCCAGCCGGTCTGCGTGGCCCTCCTCTCGTACGCCCTCCTCGGCGAGGAACTCGGCCTTCTGGGCGGCGCCTGCATGGCGCTGATCCTCGGCGGCGTGGCGCTTGCGAGCGCCCGGGCCAGGACGTGACGGATCCCCATGGGGCGCCCGGTAGGTTGCGCCCCATGACCGAGTGGGACATCAAGAAGCTCCAGATCCTCCGTACCCTCCGCGACCGCGGCACCGTCACCGCGACCGCGGAGGCGCTGCTCATGACCCCCTCGGCCGTCTCCCAGCAGCTCACCAACCTGGCCAAGCAGCTCGGCGTGCAGCTCCTGGAGGCGCAGGGGCGGCGGGTCCGGCTCACCGACGCCGCCCATCTCGTGCTGCGGCACGCCGAGGTCGTCTTCGCCCAGTTGGAGCGCGCCGACGCCGAACTGGACGGCTATCTGCGCGGCGAGGCCGGGCAGGTGCGGGTGGCCGCGTTCTCCACGGCCGTGCCCGCCCTCGTCGTCCCCGCCGTGCAGCAGCTGCGCACCGCCCACCCCGGGCTCGAGGTCAAGGTCCGCGAGGCCGAGGCGGCGGAGGCGTACGAACTCCTCTCCACCGGCGACGTCGACCTCGCGCTCTCGCTCGCCGCCCACGCCCCCTCCGCGCGCGACCCCAAGTTCAGCCGGGTCCCGCTCCTCGCCGACCCGCTCGACGTCGCCCTGCCCGCCGACCACCCGCTCGCCGACGCGCCCGGGCTCCGGCTCGCCGACCTCTCCGCCGAACCCTGGATCTTCGGCGGTTCAGGGCCCTGGTCCGAGATCACCACCGCCGCCTGCGAGGCCGCCGGCTTCGTCCCCGAGCAGGCCCACAGTGCCGCCGGCTGGACCGCCATCCTCGCCATGGTCGAGGCCGGGATGGGCGTCGCGCTCGTCCCCCGGATGGCCTCCGCCGAGCGGCGCGGCGAGCGCGGGGTCGTCATGCGGGTCCTCGCCGCCGACCAGCCGCGCCGCCATGTCGTCGCGGCGGTACGGCGCGGGGCCGAGGAGGGCCCCGCCGTGGCCCGGGTCCTCGCCGCGCTCCGGCAGGCGGCCGTCCAGCGCGAGACCGTTCAGTAGAACTGAACACACCTGTCGAAAACATTCGATGGACCCGCTGCGTCCTGGAAGCGCACAGTCGTTCCATGAGCCTCGACGAGAACGCCGCGAACGCCGACCCGCACGCCAACGACGCCGCTCCCTACGGCGGTGGCGACCCGTACGCCGACTACCGCACCGGTGACTTCCCCTTCACCGAGCTCGTCGACCTGGCCGACCGTCGCCTCGGCGCCGGTGTCGTCGCCGCCAACGACGAGTTCTTCGCCGAGCGGGAGAACCTCCTCGTCCGCGAGCGCGCCGTCTTCGACCCGGAGCACTTCGGGCACAAGGGCAAGATCATGGACGGCTGGGAGACCCGCCGCCGCCGTGGCGCCGACGCCGAGAACGTCTTCCCCGCCCCCGAGGACCACGACTGGGCGATCGTCCGGCTCGGCGCCCCCGGCGTGATCCGCGGCATCATCGTCGACACCGCCCACTTCCGTGGCAACTACCCGCAGCGGGTGTCGATCCAGGCCGCCGCCGTGGAGGGTTCGCCGAGCCCGGAGCAGCTTCTCGCCGACGACGTGAAGTGGGAGGAGCTCGTCCCGCCGACCCCCGTGCGCGGCCACGCCGCCAACGGCTTTGCGATCGACGCCGAGCGCCGCTTCACCCACGTACGGGTCTGCCAGCACCCCGACGGCGGCATCGCGCGCCTGCGCGTCCACGGCGAGGTCGTCGCGGACCCGGAGTGGCTGGAGCTGCTCGGCACCCTCGACCTGATCTCCGTACTCAACGGAGGCGTGTACGAGGACGCGTCGGACAAGTTCTACTCCTCGCCGACCCAGATCATCCTGCCCGGCACCTCCCGCAAGATGGACGACGGCTGGGAGAACCGCCGCCGCCGCGTCCGGGGCACCAACGACTGGGTCCGCTTCCGGCTCGCCGCCCAGGGCGCCGTACGCGCCGTCGAGATCGACACCGCGTACCTCAAGGGCAACTCGGCCGGCTGGATCGCGCTCCAGGGCCGCAACGGCGAGGCGGGCGAGTGGTTCGAGATCATCCCCCGGACCAGGCTCCAGCCCGACACCCTGCACCGCTTCAAGCTCCCCGCGCAGGCCGTCGTCACCCACGTCCGCCTGGACGCCTTCCCCGACGGCGGTGTGGCCCGCATGCGGCTGCACGGCGCGCTGACGGAGCAGGGCGCGGCCGACCTGCGCGCCCGCTACACGGCGCTCGGCGGCTGACGAACACAGCGGACCCACAGTCTCCGCCCGGCGGGCGGCCGCGCGCCGACGCCCACCCGCCGAGCGGACCTCAAACGGACGAAGGGGCACCTCCGTGGGGGAGGGTGCCCCTTCGTCTTCTGCACCTACGCGGTGGCTACGCGGCGGCCGCGTCCGCCGCCTGCGCCTTCAGGGCGCGCTCGACACCCGCCCGGCACTCGGTCACCATGCGCTTCAGCGCCGGCGCCGGGTTGTTCGCCGCGATCCACGCGTCCGTGGCGTCCAGGGTCTCCTCGGAGACCTGGAGCGTCGGGTAGAGCCCGACCACGATCTGCTGGATCATCTCGTGGCTGCGGGTCTCCGAGACGCCCTTGATCGCGGCGAAGTACTTCGCCGTGTACGGGGCGAGCAGCTCACGCTGGTCGGTCTGGACGAAGCCGCCGATCACGGCCTCCTGCACGGCGTTCGCCAGCTTGTCGGACTCCACGACCGACGCCCACGCCTCGGCCTTCGCCGCCTCCGTCGGACGCGCCGACCGCGCGGTCGCCGCGTGCCGCTCGCCCGCCGCGGTCTTGTCCCGCACCAGCTCGGCCGCGATCTCCGGCTCGTCGTAGACGCCGGTCGCCGCGAGCCGCTGCACGAACGCCCAGCGCAGCTCGGTGTCGACGGCCAGGCCCTCGATCGACTCGCCGCCCTCGAGCAGGGCCGCCAGCAGGTCCAGCTGCTGCGGCGTGCGGGCCGTCGCCGCGAACGCCCGCGCCCACGCCAGCTGGTGGTCGCTCGCCGGCTCGGCCGCGCGCAGGTGCGCGAGCGTCGCGTCGGTCCAGCGGGTCAGCCCGGCCTCACGCCACTCCGGCGCCGCGTACAGGTCGAGGGCCGCCTTCACCTGGCCCTGCAGCGACTGCACCACACCGATGTCGCTCTCCTTGGCGATGCCGGAGAGGACCAGGTCCAGGTAGTCGCGGGTGGCCAGCTCGCCGTCGCGGGTCATGTCCCAGGCGGAGGCCCAGCACAGCGCGCGCGGCAGCGACTCGGCGAAGTCGCCGAGGTGCGCGGTCACGTTCTTCAGGGACACCTCGTCGAGCCGGACCTTGGCGTACGACAGGTCGTCGTCGTTGAGCAGCACGACCGCCGGACGGGGCTTGCCCGCCAGCTGCGGTACGGCGGTCAGCTCGGCCGCCTCGATGTCCAGCTCCAGGCGGTCGGAGCGGACCAGCTTGCCGGCCGCGTCCAGGTCGTAGAAGCCGATCGCGATCCGGTGCGGACGCAGCGTCGACTCGCCCTTGGCGCCGGCGGGCAGCGCCGGGGCCTCCTGCTTGACCGCGAAGGAGGTGATCACACCGTTCTCGTCGGTCTCGATCTCCGGGCGCAGGATGTTGATGCCGGCCGTCTCCAGCCACAGCTTCGACCAGGCCTTCAGGTCACGGCCCGAGGTCTCCTCGAGGGCGCCCAGAAGGTCGGTCAGGCGCGTGTTGCCGAAGGCGTGCGCCTTGAAGTACGCCTGGACGCCCTTGAAGAACTCGTCCTGGCCGACGTACGCCACCAGCTGCTTGAGCACCGAGGCGCCCTTGGCGTAGGTGATGCCGTCGAAGTTGACCAGCACGTCCTCGAGATCGTTGATCTCGGCCATGATCGGGTGGGTGGACGGCAGCTGGTCCTGCCGGTACGCCCAGGTCTTCTCCGCGTTGGCGAAGGTGGTCCAGGCGTTCGGCCAGCGGGTCCCCTCCACGGAGGCCTGGCAGGCGACCGAGGTGAAGGTCGCGAACGACTCGTTCAGCCACAGGTCGTTCCACCACTCCATGGTGACCAGGTCGCCGAACCACATGTGCGCGAGCTCGTGCAGGATCGTCTCGGCCCGGCGCTCGTACGCCGCGTCCGTCACCTTCGAGCGGAAGACGTACTGGTCGCGGATGGTCACCGCGCCCGCGTTCTCCATCGCGCCCGCGTTGAACTCCGGCACGAAGAGCTGGTCGTACTTGGCGAAGGGGTAGTCGTACGCGAACTTCTCCTGGAACCAGTCGAAGCCCTGGCGCGTGACGTCGAAGATGTGGTCCGAGTCGAGGAACTCGGCCAGCGACGGACGGCAGTAGATGCCGAGCGGAACGGTCTGGCCGTCCTTCTCGTACGAGGAGTGCACCGAATGGTACGGGCCGACGATGAGCGCCGTGATGTACGTCGAGATGCGGGGCGTGGGCTCGAAGACCCACACGTCGTCCTTGGGCTCCGGGGTCGGCGAGTTGGAGATCACCGTCCAGCCGCTCGGCGCCTTCACGGTGAACTGGAAGGTCGCCTTCAGGTCCGGCTGCTCGAAGGAGGCGAAGACGCGACGGGCGTCCGGCACCTCGAACTGCGTGTAGAGGTACGCCTGGTCGTCGACCGGGTCGACGAAGCGGTGCAGGCCCTCACCGGTGTTCGTGTACGCGCAGTCCGCGACGACCTTCAGCTCGTTCGGGCCCTGCTGCAGATGGGCCAGCGCGATCCGCGAGTCGCGGAAGACGGCGGCGACGTCGAGCGCGTGGCCGTTGAGGACGACCTCGTGCACGGCGGGGGCGACGAGATCGATGAAGGTCTCGGCGTGGGCCTCGGCGGAATCGAAGCGGACGGTGGTGACGGACCGGTAGGTGCCGCCCTCCTGCGCACCGGAGAGGTCGAGGTCGACCTCGTACGCGTCCACGGTCAGCAGCTTCGCCCGCTGCTGCGCCTCTTCACGGGTCAGGTTTGTGCCAGGCACCCGGTCATCTCCTAGGTTTCGTGACGTTTGGGCCATCCTTCCACGCCGTGCCTCACCGTCGCACGGCACATTTCCAAGGGCCGTCCCCGCTGATCCGCAGCAGCCCGGGACCGGGCACGGCGGCGCTGACGAGGACCTCGCCGACCTCGTCGACCAGCAGCTCCTGGTCCTCCGCGTCGTACTCCGGCTCCCGGGGCGGAGTGTGCCGGTGGACGGTGAAGGAGGACTGGCCGCGGTGCAGGAAGTCGAGGACACCGGGCGGTCCCTCGTAGACGACGAGGTCGTGGGCCCGGCCCTCGATGTGGCTGTCGAAACGGCGCGCGTGGCTGAGGGGGAGGACCCGCAGCGTCCAGGGGGTGTCCGCGTCGACCCGCAGCCTCAGCGGCCGGTCCGGCGGGACGACGGCGACGGTACGGGCGCGGACCTCGTCCTCGTACGCCATGAGCAGGAAGCCCTGGGCCCGGCCCTGGGAGTCGCAGGACTCGATCGTGGTGGAGATCGAGTGGTTCGACTCGATCTCCAGGAGCGCCCAGCCCGGCGGCAGCGCGGGATCGCAGTGCACGGTCTCCTTCCCCCGGCCCTGGTGGGTCGAGGGCCGGAACGAGGTGAGGAAGGGGTCGCCGAAGTGCGCGACCGGGGCCGCGTGCGCGGCGGGCGGCGGGACGTAGCCCGGGCCCGGGATCGGGGCCGGGGGCGGTTCGACAACGATGCCGAAGTCCGTCGCGAGCCCGGCGAGACCGGAGACGTACCCCTGCCCCACCGCGTGGAACCGCCAGCCGCCCTCCCACCGGTGGAACTCGCCGAGGACGAACGCCGTCTCGCTCGTCGCGTCCCCGAGCGCGACGTACGCCAGCGGTGCGCCGGAGAGGTCCGTGACCCGGACGTCCGCTTCGGGCAGCTGCCCGAACGTCCCGCCGTCGGTGGAGGCGGCGATCGCGATCCGGCCGATCGCGGGCTCCACGCGCGCGAGGTCCAGCCACAGCCAGTCCGCGGCCGCGCTGCCGGGCACCCCGGGCGCCGACCTGCCCAGGTGCCGCACCGCGCCCGAGGGGTGCTCGACATGGCCGTAGAAGACGAGGTCCCCGTCCCCGCGCACCCGCCCGCGGCCGTCGAGCAGCAGCGCGGAGACGTCCACGTCGGGCCCGCCGGCGACGGCCCGCCAGGCGACGGCGACCTGGAGCGCCCGGGCGGGCACCGGGAGGTGGGCGCCCTTCGGTAACTGGGTCATGCCCGGATCCTGTCACCCGAGGCCCGGCTTCGAACGCGTTGTCCGAATCCTGCCCGACCGTGACCGAGCGGCCGGGCCGCGGGACGCCGAAGGGCGGCCGCCCTTCCGGACGGCCGCCCCTCGGGTACGGATCGGCGTCAGCCCTTCAGCTCCGCCGCGACCAGCTCCGCGATCTGCACCGCGTTCAGCGCGGCGCCCTTGCGCAGGTTGTCGTTGGACAGGAAGAGCGCCAGACCGTTGTCGACGGTCTCGTCGACGCGGATGCGGCCCACGTACGAGGCGTCCTTGCCGGCCGCCTGGAGCGGGGTCGGGATCTCGGAGAGCTCGACGCCCTCGGCGTCCTTGAGCAGCTCGTAGGCGCGCTCGACGCTGATCGGACGCTCGAAGCGGACGTTGACCTGGAGCGAGTGGCCGGAGAAGACCGGGACGCGCACGCAGGTGCCGGAGACCTTCAGCCCGGGGATCTCCAGGATCTTGCGGGACTCGTTGCGGAGCTTCTGCTCCTCGTCGGTCTCGAAGGTGCCGTCGTCGACGATCGAACCGGCCAGCGGGACCACGTTGAAGGCGATCGGGCGCTTGTAGACGGCGGGCTCGGGGAACTCCACGGCCTCGCCGTCGAACGCCAGCTGGTCGGCGTTCTCGGCCACGGCGCACGCCTGGGTGCGCAGCTCGGCGACGCCCGCGACACCGGAGCCGGAGACGGCCTGGTAGGTCGTGGCGATCAGCGCGGTCAGGCCGGCCTCCTGGTGGAGCGGCTTGAGGACCGGCATCGCGGCCATCGTGGTGCAGTTCGGGTTGGCGATGATGCCCTTGGGGCGGTCCTTGATCGCGTGCGGGTTGACCTCGGAGACCACCAGGGGGACCTCGGGGTCGCGGCGCCACGCGGAGGAGTTGTCGATCACGACCGCGCCCTGGGAGGCGACCTTCTCGGCGAGGGCCTTGGAGGTCGCGCCGCCCGCGGAGAACAGGACGATGTCCAGGCCCGTGTAGTCGGCGGTGGCGGCGTCCTCGACCGTGACCCCGTCGAGGACGGTGCCGGCGGAGCGGGCGGAGGCGAAGAGCCGCAGCTCGTCGACCGGGAACTTCCGCTCGGCCAGGATCTTGCGCATGACTGTGCCGACCTGACCGGTGGCTCCGACGATTCCGACCTTCACGGGGACTCCTCCGTACGTTTGTGCAGGCTGCTGCCGTCCATGATGCGTATGTCCCGGCCCGCCTTGTCCAATCCATTGTCCGAGGATCGGGACGAGTGAGAAGACGGACACGGGGACACGGGGACAGGGGCGGAGACGGAGAAGGGGCGGGCACCGGTTCCGGCGCCCGCCCCTCACGCGTGTGTCACGCGTACCGCGGTGTTACGGGGTGACCTTGCCGATCACGACGCTGCCGGCGCCCGCGACCGTGCCGCGCGCGTTCACCAGCTGGACCTCGCCGAAGAACTGCCGGCCCTCGGGCGCGGCACCGGCGACGACCACCTCGGCGCCGACCTTGGCGGAAGCGCCGTTGGCCAGCGGGTAGCTCTTGGCGGCGTCGACCTGGACGCTGCCGAGCGCTGCCGAGTAGTACACGTCCTTGTAGTCGAAGGTCGTGCCGCCCTCGGCCTGCACCGAGTAGCCGTCGATCACGATCGTGTAGGTACCGGCGGCCGGCTTGACGAGCGAGACGGCCTCCTCCGAGTCGCCGTCCGCGGCCTGGCCCACCTGGACACCGTCGCGCAGGACCGTCAGGTCCAGGTCGGCGGCCTTGTCCGAGGTGTTGCCGATCGCCACGTCGAGGCGCTCGACACCCTCACCGATGGTGACGGTCTTCGTCTGCTGCTCGTGGTGCTTGATCGTCGGCGTCTCGGCCTTGAGCGAGCCCAGCGGGCCGCCCTTCAGCTTGCCCTCGATGCCGGCGAACTTGTTGGTGACCGTCCACTCGACGGCCGCCGGGGTGCCGACCTTCGCCTCGGCGACGGTCTGCGTGGCCGGGTCGAACTCGGCGCCGAGCACCGAGACGTCCAGCTTGTACGGGTTGTCCAGGTCGGGAGAGGTGCGGCGCGCCTCGACCTCGATCTCCCAGACGCCCGGCGTCGGGTTGGCGTACGAACGCAGGTCCGCACGGCAGCCGTTGCCCGGGTTGTAGTGCGGGTAGCACACGTTGGACGCGGTGGACTCGAAGGCCACACCGTACGGGTGGATCGAGATGAACCGGGTCTGGCTCTTCTCCTTCAGACCGCCCAGGGCGACCTCGAGGGTCTTGGCGCCCTCCGGCACGGTCACGAAGTACGACTTGTGGCTGTTGCGCTGGACCGAGCCGGTCCCGGAGAAGCCGAAGCCGGGCGCGGCCAGGTCGGACGCGACGACCGAGGTGGCGAGGATCTGCTTGTCGACGCCCTCGGTGCGGTCGTCGTCGGCCTCCAGGATCACGCTGTGCACACCGGCGGAGGTGGGCTTCGCCTGGATCTTGACGGTCACCGGCTGGTTCAGCGGCAGGTCGATCTCGTCGTCGCCGAGGATCCGGAAGGTGCCGTCGTTGTACTTCAGCTCCAGGTCGTGCTCGATCGGCCGGTTCGGGCCGTTCGTGCGCGTGATGGTGACGTCGTAGACCTTCTTCTGGCCGACCTTGAGGCCGCCCTCACGGTCGTACACACCGGTGCCGGTGTGCGGGGCCGGGAAGATCGCGGTGTCGACCGGGGCCTGGACCTTGTAGTCGTGGGCGGTCGCGCCGTCCTTGATCGACTCCCAGGCCTCGTTGATGTCGATGAGGCCCGAGCCCTGCTCGTGCGCCGCGACACCAGGGATCCGCTGGGCGGTCGAGGTGAGCGCGGTGCGCAGGGTCAGCGGGTCGAGCTCGATCCGCTTCTGCTTCGCGGCCGAGATCAGCAGCGCGCTGGCGCCGGCGACCTGCGGGGAGGACATCGAGGTGCCGTTGAGCATCCCGTAGCCGGCGGGCAGCGCGTAGCCGGACTCGGGCACGCCGGCGCCGGCCTGCCAGGTCGGGATGGTGTTCACGGACGAGCCCGGACCGGAGATGGTCGGGGTGAAGCCGCCGTCCTCACGCGGACCGCGCGAGGAGAAGGGGAACATCGCGTACGACTTGGTGACGGCCGAGCCGTAGTTGGCGGCCCAGGTCGACTTGGAGATCGCCGCGCCGACCGAGACGACCTTGTCGGCCAGGCCGGGGTCGCCGATCGTGTTGATGCCCGGGCCGCTGTTGCCGGCCGAGATGATCAGCTGCACGCCGTACTGGTCGATCAGCCGGGTGTAGAGGCGGGCGCGGACGTTGTCGCCGTCGTTCTGCGCGGGCAGGCCGCCGATCGACATGTTGACGATGTCGACGCCGCGGTTGACGACGAGGTCCGTCATGCCCTCGGTGAGGGCGGTGTTGGTGCAGCCGCCGGTCCAGGTGCACGCGCGCGAGGAGACGATCTTCGCGCCGGGCGCCGCGCCGTTCATCCGGCCGCCGAAGAGGCCCTTGGCGGCGGTGATGCCGGCGACGTGCGTGCCGTGCGAGGACTCGACGACGCCGATGTTGACGAAGTCGGCCTTCTTGCCGACCCAGGTCCCGCCGAGCGGGTCCATCGCGACGTCCTTGCGGATCTCGACGACGAACGGCGTCTTCTCGACGACCTCGGTGGCCGGGTTGTCGGTACCGAAGTAGCCGACCCGGTACCCGTCCTTGTACGGCTTCATCGGCGCGTTGTCCGTGAAGTCGTTGTTCTGGTCGGTGTCCACGCGGACGGTGCCGGCGGCCGGGTCGTACAGCATGCCGAAGAGGTCGGCCGTGTCGCCGTCGCGGTTGATGTCACCGGCCGGGTCGCCGCCCGCGGTGATCGCCTCGTTGAAGCGGCTGAACTGGTAGGAGCCCGCGGGCGCCTTCCAGGACTGCGAGGAGGCGGTGAAGACCGGGCCGGCGACCGGGGTGATCTGGGCGCGCCAGGTGCCGTCGCCCTCGGTCAGCGGGTCGGTCGAGGTGACCCAGTCGACGATCTTGCGCTCGCCGGTGGTGGTCTTCTGCAGGGCCGGGTGACCGAGGTCCACGCCGGAGTCGAGGATGCCGATGGTGACACCCCGGCCGTCGGCCTTGGGGTGGTCCTCGACGAAGTCGACGGCGCCCGTCTCGTGCGACGGGTTGTACGGGTTCTTCGCCGGCGTCTTCTTGCTCGGGGCCGGGTACGTCGTGGAGACCGTGGTGCCCTCGACGGCGCCGGCGGTGCCGGCGTCGGGGGTCGGGTCGTCCAGCGGGATCTCGGCCTGGAGGTCGATCGCCTGGACCGTGGAGAGCTTGGTGGCCGCCTTGATGGCGGCCTCGGCCTTGGCGGTCGGGATCGTGGCGCGGACGTAGCCGAGCTTGTCTTCCTGACGGCCGACCGAGGCGCCCTGGACGGCGTCGAGCTGGCCCGCGACCTGCTCGGTGGCGCCGGGGGCGGTGGCGACGAGGATCGTGACGTTCTTCTCGCCGGTCGCCTCGGCCTCGCTGAGGCGCTGGGCGTCGGTCGGGCCCAGCTTGTCGCCGGATCCGGCGGACTTCACCGGGGGAGTGGTGGTGGCCGGCGCGTCGACGGCCAGGACCGGCGCGGCACCGGCCGCGATGAGCGCGGTGACGAGTCCCGCGGCGGCGGCGATCCGGGCTGCGCGTCTGTGCCCGGAGGTCGAGCGCCCGGATATGGAGCTCTGAGTTTCGGGGGTGGTCATTTACATCCCTGTTTGTGAAAGAAGAGGGTCCGGATTCCGGTACCGGATGACCGCTCAGCCTTTCGCAAGTGACAGGGGTTTGTGGAGGGTTGGAATCGGCGGGATGTGGTCATGGCACACATCCGCCACAGGGCGCGATCCGCCACAGAGGACGTAACGCCGTCAAACGGGGCGAGCCGACTCCCGCTTACCGCCGGTTAGTTCTCCTTTGTACGGGCGTAGTGGCGCGACGCCTTGGCCCGGTTGCCGCAGATCGCCATCGAGCACCAGCGCCGGGTGCCGTTCCGCGAGGTGTCGAAGAAGTGCAGGATGCACGCGTCGTGGGCGCAGGAGCGGATGCGGTCGGGTGCGGTGCGCAGGAGGTCGAGGTAGTCGCGGGCGGCGGTCCACCCGGGGCCCCAGGCGGGCTCCGCGAATTCGGGCAGCTCGCCCGGCCCCTCGGTCGTGAGCGTGGCGCGGATGCGGCCGTGCCCGAGGACGGCGTCGACGCGGGCGACGGCGTCGGGGTCGCCGGGCCGGTCGACCAGGCCGGAAAGGGCCTCGCGCGCGGTGAGCGTGTGGCGGAGGGTGGTCGCGTCGGCGGTGAAGCGCGCGTCGAGCCCGTTGGCGCCGAGCCAGACGGCGAGGCCGTCGGTGTCGGTGAGCAGGTCCTGGCGTACGCCGTCCATCATCCAGCGGGTGTTGAGCAGGTCGAGCGAGACGGGCTCGCCGACCAGGGGCCGCGGATCGGAAACGGTCATGACGGGCACCCTTCTCGCTGAACTAACCCCTCAAGGTTACGTGACCGGTTGCGCACCCGTGCTCTAACCTCTAAAGTTGCCATCAATGGTTAGCCCGTCCGAGGAGAGGGGAATCGCCGTGACGGCGATCGGAACGCTGAAGACCAACCACGTGGGGCTCAACGTCACGGACCTGGAGCGCTCGCTCGGGTTCTACGGGGACGTGCTCGGCTTCGAGGTGCTCGGCGAGGGCAAGGAGGAGGGCCGGCGGTACGCGTTCCTGGGCCAGGCCGGCCAGCTCGTCCTCACCCTCTGGCAGCAGGCGGAGGGCGCGTACGACTCCGGCCGCGCGGGCCTGCACCACCTCGCCTGGGAGGCCGAGTCGATCGAGCGGGTCAAGGCGGCGGAGGAGGCCCTGAAGGCGCGCGGCACGGACTTCGCGTACGAGGGCGTGGTCCCCCACTCCGAGGGCGGCGCCTCCGGCGGCATCTTCTTCCACGACCCGGACGGCACCCGCCTCGAAATCTTCGCCCCCACGGGCGGCGAGCACACCCACGCCCCCACAGAGGGCGCCCCGACCTGCGGCTTCTTCTAGAGGAGCGCTGCCCCGCGCTGCGGATCGCCCCGCCGTGGGCACGACGCACGGACGCGCTGCCCGCGCCGAGGGCCCGTACCCCGGGCCCCCGGCCTCGGCCCCGTACACGAAAGGCTCATGCCATGGACGCCTACAACGCAGGCTCCCGCGCGGTCCAGGAACGCGTCGGCGTCGCCGACATCGCCGCACACGTAGGCCGCTCCATCACCAACGGCATCCGCCCCATCGCCGCCGCCTTCCTGGAGCTCCAGCCGATGCTGGTCCTCGCCGCGGCCGACGGCGACGGCCAGGTCTGGAGCACGCTCCTGACCGGCACGCCCGGCTTCGCCCGGGCGACCGGCCCGCACACGATCTCCGTGGCGGCCCCGCCGCCCGGCCCGGGCCCCGACCCCGTCGGGACGATCGCCCTGGACCCCCGCACCCGCCGCCGCATGCGCCTCAACGGCATCGCCCGCCCCAGCGCCCGCGGCTTCACCGTCGAGGCGGAGCAGGTCTTCTCCAACTGCCCGAAGTACATCCAGAAGCGCGAGCTGTACGCGCCCGACCTCACCACCCCGCCCGGCGCCCCGCGCCACGGCACCGCGCTCACCGAGAGCCAGGCGGGCTTCGTCCTGGCCGCCGACACCTTCTTCATCGCGACCACCGCCCCCGACGGCATGGACGCGAGCCACCGCGGCGGCTTCCCCGGCTTCGTGACCGTCGAGTCGCCCACCGAACTGAGCTGGCGGGACTACCCCGGCAACGCGATGTTCCTGACCCTCGGCAACCTGGAGGCCGACAGCCGCGCGGGCCTGCTGTTCCTCGACTGGCGGACCGGCACCACGCTCCAACTGTCCGGCACGGCACACACCGCGTACGGCCAGGACGGCAATCGCACCACGCGCCTCCTGATCGAACGGATCGTGGAGTCCCCGTCCGCGAGCCCCCTGCGCTGGTCGGACCCCGACTTCTCCCCGGCGAACCCGCCCCTCGATCCGCCCTTCGGCCCGCCCGTGAGCCCCCTGCCCCTGGACCCCGCATGACGACAGCCACTCCACCCGCCACTCCACCCGCCCGACCGCACCCCAGGACCGTGGCCCTGGCGACCACCGTGAGCGTCACCGCCCTGCTCGCCCTGGTCGCCGTGGGCACCGCCCTCCACCAGCCGCTGCTGATCCCGCCCCTGGCGGCCAGCATGGCGCTGGTGGCGGGCGCGCCCGATCTGCCGCTGGCCCAGCCCCGCTCGGTCGTCGGCGGCCAGCTCCTCTCCGCGCTCACCGGCTTCGCGGTCCTCCTGGTCACAGGACCGTCCCTCTGGGGCGCCGCTCTCGCCGGCGGTCTCGCGCTCGGCGTCATGATGGCGGCCCGCACCCCGCACTCGCCCGCGGCCGCCACGGCCGTGATCGTCACCCTCCAGAACCCGCCGTTCTGGACCTTCCTCGCGCTGCTCGCCCTCGCCAGCGCGCTGCTCGTCGCCGTCGGCCTCGCGGGCGCCCGTGCGACGGGGCGGACGTACCCCACGTACTGGTTCTAACCTCACTCCATGAAACAGGAGTTGAGGGTGGCGGCCTACGCCGTGTGTGTCCGTGACGACGAGGTGCTCCTCGCCCGCTGGGTGGACCGCGCCGGGGCCAAGCGGTGGACGCTGCCCGGTGGCGGGATGGACCACGGCGAGGAGCCGGTGGACACCGTCGTCCGCGAGGTCGAGGAGGAGACCGGCTATCTGACCGAGCCGGTCGCGCTGCTCGGCATCGACTCCATCCGGCGCGGCTGGCTGCGCAGGCTCGGCGGCCCCGGCGACTTCCAGGGCCTGCGGATCATCTACGAGTCCCGGGTCACCGGCGGCTCCCTGCGCAACGAGACGGGCGGCTCCACCGACCTCGCCGCCTGGCACCCTCTCGCCTCCGTTTCCGACCTCACCCGCGTCGAACTCGTCGACATCGGCCTGCAGTTGTGGCGCGAACGGCCGCCCGTCGGCCGCTCCCGCCTCGCCGATCCGGCGAACGGCTGAATACCGCTCAACCGGAGCAGTCCCGCTCAACCCTCCGCCCCGCCTCCGCAGTCCCCTCCCGCGACCGCAGTACACGGCAGTACGCAGGTACATGAACAGGGGACCCGCATGACATCCGCACGCCTCGCCCGCACCCTCCTCGCCGCGACGGCCGCCACCGCCGCGGCCGCGCTCACCGCCGGTGCGCTCGCCGCACCCGCCGTGGCCGCCACCGCGCCGAAGAAGCCCGACCACACCGCCACCCAGCGGGCCCTCGACGCGGCGGTCGCCGAAGGGGTGCCCGGGGCCGTCGCCCAGGCCCGGACCGGCCGCGCCGGCTGGACCGGGACGGCGGGCGAGCGCGGCGGCCAGGACCGCTACCGGGTCGGCTCGATCACCAAGACCTTCGTGGCCACCGTCCTCCTCCAGCTCCAGGCCGAGGACCGGCTCGACCTCGACGACCCGGTCGAGAAGTGGCTGCCGGGCGTGGTCCGCGGCAACGGCCACGACGGCCGGAAGATCACCGTGCGCCAGCTCCTCAACCACACCAGCGGCATCTACGACGTCACCTCCGACGCCGGCTTCGAGCAGCGGGTCTTCAGCGAGGAGTTCCTGAAGCACCGCTACGACACCTGGACCCCGGAGCAGCTCGTCGCCATCGCCATGACCCACAAGCCGGACTTCGCGCCCGGCACCTCCTGGAACTACTCCAACACCAACTACGTCCTGGCGGGCATGGTGATCGAGAAGGCGACCGGTCGCCCGTACGGCAAGGAGGTCGAGCGGCGGATCCTCAAGCCGCTGAAGCTGCGGGCCACCAGCGTTCCCGGGACGAAGTCGAAGATGCCGCAGCCGAGTTCACGGGCGTACTCGAAGCTCTCGAGGGACCCGAGCGCGACGACGGTCCACGACGTCACCGAACTGAACCCGTCCCTCGCGTACGCGGCGGGCGAGATGATCTCCGACTCCAACGATCTGCAGACGTTCTACCGGGCCCTGTTCAAGGGGAAGTTGCTCCCGAGGGCCGAGATGCGCGAGATGACGCGGGCCGTACCTGTGGGCGCCGAGCACCCCGCGTACCACTACGGGCTCGGGCTGATGCAGGTGAAGCTGAGCTGCGGCAAGGAGGTGTGGGGCCACGGTGGGGGCATCCACGGCTCTTCCTCGGAGGCGGTCGCCACCCGGGACGGTGAGCACTCGCTCGCCATGAACTTCAACGCGGACTGGGCGGGTGACAGCCAGACCGTCATCGAGGCCGAGTTCTGCGGTACGGCGCCGAAGGGCTGACGCTCACCGGGGCAGGACGACGACGTACGCGGCGGGCTGCCGGTCCGACGCGGCCATCAGGGCCGTACGGACCACGGTGGCCTGCTGGTCCATCGCCTCGCGCAGCTTGCGCGGGGTGATGTGGACGACCGTGATGCCGAGCCGTTCCAGGTGCTCGCGTTTGCGGGTGTACTCCGACCAGAGCGCGTCGTCGTCCTGCCGGGGTGCCCGGGTGTCCAGCTCCACGGCCACCGCCTGGTCGGGCCAGTAGGCGTCCAGGCCGCCGAGGTGCGGGCCGCCGGGGAGTCGAAGGTCGACGTTCCACATCGGGTCCGGGAGCCCGAACTCCCGGACCATCTCGTACAGCCGCTCCTCCGCGATGCTGCGGCCTTCCGCGAGCAGCGAGTCGACGGCGTCCACGACGTGCGGCCGGTTGAGCAGCCGCGCGCGGTTCAACTCCCTTACCACCGTGCCGGGTTCGCAGTGGCCGCCGCGTACGGCCTCGGTGAGCAGTCCGCGCACGGTGGGCGCGTCGGCGAGCGCGGACACGGCGTCGGCGAGCGCCCGGGCGACCGGGGCGACGGGGACCCCGGAGAGGTACAGCGGCTCGGGCATGTCCTGCGCGCGCACGACCCGGACGCTGCCGGTGGAGCGCAGCCGGCGGGTGCGGGGGACCAGGACGTCGATCCGGTCCAGGGCGAGCAGCGGGGGAGCGGAGGAGAACCGGTGCAGGGTGAGCGCGGCGAGCCCGGTGATCATCGCCTCGGCCTCGCGCGCGGCCGGCGCGGCGCCGGGCCGGTGCGCGTGCAGCAGCGCGGCGCGCAGCCGGTCGGTGGTGAGGGGGAGGGGACGGGGGGTGATGGGGGTGTTCTGGTTCATGCCGGGGGTCTTCCGCTCCCCGCCCCCTCCCTAACCGCTGTTACAAGCGCGTCGCCAAACCGGGACAACCTCGCCCTAAAGTACGCACGTTCGAGTGCCGAATAAGCCCTGTTCGTCGTGGGCGGCGCGCACCATGCGCGCCGCCACGACGAGCTCACGCCCTACGCGCCCGCGCCCCCGTCGCACGCCTGCGCGCGCAGCGCACGCGCCAGGTCGTCCCGCGACTCCAGGACCAGGCGGCGCAAGGCCGGCGCCGCGGCCTCGTGCTCGGAGAGCCACGCGTCCGTCGCCGCCAGCGTCGACTCGTCGTCCTGGAGGCCCGGGAACAGGCCGCGGACGACGTCCATGCCGATCTGGATGGACCGCTCCGCCCAGATCCGCTCGATCGCCGCGAAGTACTTCTCCGCGTACGGCGCGATCAGCTCCCGCTGCGAGGGCTGGACGAAGCCCGCGATCGTCGCCTCCACCAGCGCGTTCGACAGCGCGTCCGACTCGACGACCTGCGCCCAGGCCTGCGCCTTGACCGCCGCCGACGGCCGCGCGGCCAGGCAACGCACCTGGTGACGCTTGCCGGTCGCCGTGTCGTCGCGGGTCAGCTCCTCGCCGATCCGCGCCTCGTCCGCGCGGCCGTGCGTGGCCAGCGGCTCAAGGAACGCCCAGCGCAGCTCCTGGTCGACGTCCAGGCCGTCGATCTTCGCCGTACCGTCGAGCAGGCCCTCAAGGAGCTGGAAGTCCGCCTCCGACGCGGCCGCGGCCGCGAAGAACCGCGCCCACGTCAGCTGGTGCTCGCTGCCCGGCTCGGCCACGCGCAGCTCCCGCAGCCCGCCCTCGGCGAGCAGCCGGCCACCCTCCGCGCGCCACGCGGGCGCCGCGTAGTGCGTGACCGCCGAGCGCGCCCAGGCGTGCACCATCTGGAGCACGCCGATCTCCGTCTCGCGCCCCGCGAAGTCGAGCGCGACCGCGACGAAGTCCCGGGCCGGCATGAGCCCGTCCCGCGTCAGGTTCCACAGCGCCGACCAGCACAGCGCCCGCGCCAGCGGGTCCGTGATGTCGCCCAGGTGCGCCCGCAGCGTCGCGAGCGAGCCCTCGTCGAAACGGACCTTGCAGTACGTCAGGTCGTCGTCGTTGACGAGGACCAGGTCGGGCCGGGCCGAACCGGCCAGCTCCGCCACGACCGTCCGCGCGCCGACCACGTCCGCCTCGGCCCGCGCGTACCGCACGAGCTCGCCGTCCGCCGACAGCTCGTACAGGCCCACGGCCACCCGGTGCGGGCGGCCCGCCGACGGAGTCGGCTGATTGAGCACGGCGTCGCTGCCCTGGACGACGGCCAGCTCGGTGATCCGGCCCTCCGCGTCGTACGTCACCTCCGGCGTCAGCGTGTTGACGCCCGAGGTCTGCAGCCAGGACCGCGACCACGCCTTCATGTCGCGCCCCGAGGTCTCCTCCAGGACGGACAGCAGGTCCGCCAGGCGCGTGTTCCCGTACGCGTGGCGCTTGAAGTAGCGGCGCACGCCCTCCAGGAACGCGTCACGCCCCGCGTACGCCACGAGCTGCTTCAGGACCGACGCGCCCTTGGCGTACGTGATGCCGTCGAAGTTCAGCTTGGCGTCCTCCAGGTCACGGATGTCGGCCGTGATCGGGTGCGTGGACGGCAGCTGGTCGGCGCGGTACGCCCAGGACTTGCGGCTGTTGGCGAAGGTCACCCAACTGTTGGTGAACCGGGTCGCCTCGGCCAGCGAGAAGGAGCCCATGAAGTCGGCGAACGACTCCTTCAGCCACAGGTCGTCCCACCACACCATGGTGACCAGGTCGCCGAACCACATGTGCGCCATCTCGTGCAGGATGACGTTGGCCCGGCGCTCGTACGCGGCCTGGGTGACCTTGCCCCGGTAGATGTACTCCTCGCGGAAGGTCACCATGCCCGGGTTCTCCATCGCGCCGAGGTTGTACTCGGGGACGAAGGCCTGGTCGTACTTCCCGAAGGGGTACGGGAAGTCGAAGTTGTCGTGGAAGAAGTCGAAGCCCTGCTTGGTGATCAGGAAGACGTCGTCCGCGTCGAAGTGCTTGGCGAGCCCCTTGCGGCACATCGCGCCGAGCGGGATCTCCAGCTCGGTCCCGTCGGCCAGCGCGCGCGTGTACGTGTCCGTGACGTAGTGGTACGGCCCGGCGACGACACACGTGATGTACGTCGAGATCGGCGCCGTCTCCGCGAACCGCCACACGCCCTCGGCGTCCCGCTCCCCGGCGCCGTTGCTCCACACCGTCCAGCCTTCGGGGGCCGTCACGGAGAAGAGGTGCGGGGCCTTCAGGTCGGGCTGCTCGAAGGTGGCGTACACGCGGCGGGCGTCGGCCGGCTCGTACTGCGTGTAGAGGTAGACCTCGCCGTCCTCCGGGTCGACGAAGCGGTGCATGCCCTCGCCGGTGCGGCTGTACGCGCACCGGGCGTCCACGACGAGCACGTTCTCGTCGGCCAGGCCGTCCAGGGCGATCCGCGCGCCGTCGAAGACGACGGCCGGGTCGAGCGCGCGGCCGTTCAGCTCCACCGAGGTGACGGCGGGGGCGATCAGGTCCACGAAGGTGGTGGTGCCGGTGCCCGTGCGGCGGAACCGGATCGTCGTCACCGAGCGGAAGGTGCGGACCTCCTCGCTCGACTCCCCGACCGCGGAGCGCAGGTCCAGGGCGACCTCGTACCCGTCGACGGACAGCAGCTCGGCCCGCTCGCGGGCCTCGTCGCGGGACAGATTCTCACCGGGCACGGTCACTCCTTCGTGGCTCGTTCGAAACAGCACCGATCCTCCCATGTGCCACTGTCACGCGGCACTCGGGGAATGCCCGGGTCGGGTCGTGGCGTTGCTCCAGGCGGCGCAACGGTATCCATCCACGAGGAGTGACATGTCCGAGAGCAGGACCACCGCCGACTTCTGGTTCGACCCCCTGTGCCCCTGGGCCTGGATGACCTCCCGCTGGATGCTGGAGGTCGAGAAGGTCCGCCCGGTCGACGTCCGGTGGAAGGTGATGAGCCTGGCCGTCCTCAACGAGGACAAGCTGGACGAGCTCCCGGCCGAGTACCGCGACATGCTGGAGACCAAGGCCTGGGGCCCGGTCCGCGTGGTGGTCGCGGCCCAGCAGCTGCACGGCGACGAGGTCGTCGGCAAGCTCTACACCGCGCTCGGCACCCGCTTCCACAACAACGGCGAGGGCCCGACGCGCGAGGCGATCGTCGGCGCCCTGTCGGACGTCGGCCTCCCGGCCGACCTCGCGGAGTACGCGGACAAGGACACGTACGACACCGAGCTGCGCGCCTCCCACAAGGAGGGCATCGAGCGGGTCGGCCAGGACGTCGGCACGCCGGTCATCTCCGTCCCGGGCGCCGACGGCGAAGAGGTCGCCTTCTTCGGCCCGGTCGTCACCCCGACCCCGCGCGGCGAGGCGGCGGCCCGGCTGTGGGACGGCACACTGCTGGTGGCGGCGACCCCCGGCTTCTACGAGATCAAGCGGACGCGGACGGCGGCCCCGAGCTTCGAGTAGTCACTCCCGCTCCCCACACGGAAGAACCCCCGCGATTCCTGTCATCGCGGGGGTTCTTCTTTCATCCGCCTGCAAGTGAAGGTTGAGAAGACGATCACGAGCAGGACGAGCGGGGTCCGGTCCGGACGGGGACCGGAAGGTGGTGCGGAACGCGGATCAGAAGGAGATCAGCGGCACGGAGGTCTTGGCCGCCTGGTAGCGCTTGTTCACGTCCTGCCAGTTGACGACCTGCCACATGGCCTCGATGAAGTCGACCTTCTGGTTCTTGTACTGCAGGTAGAAGGCGTGCTCCCAGGCGTCGAAGACGAGGACCGGGATGGAGCCCTGGCCGACGTTGCCCTGGTGGTCGTAGACCTGCTCGACGATCAGCCGGCCGCTGATCGGCTCGTACGCGAGGACACCCCAGCCGGAGCCCTGGGTGGTCGCGGAGGCCTTGGTCAGCTGGGACTTGAACTTCGCGAAGGAACCGAAGGACTCGGTGATCGCGTCGGCGAGCTCACCGACACCGTCGGCCGCCAGCGGCTCGCCGCCGCCACCGTCCTTCGGGCTGTCCATGTTGTTCCAGTAGATGGAGTGCAGGATGTGGCCGGAGAGGTGGAACGCGAGGTTCTTCTCCAGGCCGTTGATCGAGCCCCACTGCTCCTTGTCGCGCGCCTCTTCCAGCTGCTCAAGGGTGTCGTTGGCGCCCTTGACGTACGCGGCGTGGTGCTTGTCGTGGTGCAGCTCGATGATCTGCGGATTGATCACCGGCTCCAGTGCCGCGTAGTCGTACGGCAGTTCCGGAAGGGTGTAGATCGCCATGTGCCGAGCCTCTCGCTGCTACTGATGCTTATTGCAACCTATATGCAGGTGCAGGCTAACAGCAGGACCGCCCCCTGGTTGATCAGTCCTTGGGCCTAGGACTCGTGGCGTAGCGAAGGCGGGTCGGGGGCGGCTCGGGGGGTGGCTCGGGGTGGAAAACGCCGAACCCCCGGACCGAGGACCGGTCCGGGGGTTCGACGTTCGTACGGGGTGGGTCAGGCGTCCTGCGGCTCCCGCGCGCGCTTCTTCTGGAGCACGAGGCCGACCACGGCCAGGATCGCCGTGAGGCCGCCGGTCCAGTACAGCTGGACGCGGGTGCCCTCCTCACGGGCCATCAGGAAGAAGATCGCCGCCATGCCGGCGAGCGCCACCCAGGTCAGCACCGGGAACGCCCACATCTTCACGACGAGCTTCTCCGGCGCCTCGCGCTCGGTGCGGCGGCGCAGCAGCAGCTGCGAGACGGCGATGAAGAACCAGACGACGAGGATGATCGCGCCGATGGTGTTGAGCAGCCAGATGAAGATGTCGTCGGGCCGCCAGTAGCTCAGCAGCACGCAGGCGAAGCCGAAGACGGAGGAGACGAGCACTGCGGGGCGCGGGACGCCGCCGAAGGTCCGGCCGAGCGCCTTCGGGCCCTGGCCGCGGGCGACCAGCGAGGTGGCCATCCGGGAGGCGCCGTAGATGTTGGCGTTCATGGCCGACAGCAGGGCGATCAGGACGACCACGTTCATGATCTGGCCCGCGGCCGGGATGCCCAGGTGGTCGAGGGTCGCGACGTACGGGCCCTTCTCGACGACCGCCTTGTCGCCCCACGGGACCAGGGTCACGATGACGGCCATCGAGCCGATGTAGAAGAGCGCGATGCGCCACATCGCCGTACGGACCGCCTTGGCGACACCCTGCACGGGGTGCTCGGACTCGGCGGCGGCGATGGTGACGGTCTCCAGACCGCCGTACGCGAAGACCGAGGCGAGCAGTCCGACGATCAGGCCTTCGGAGCCGTTCGGGAAGAAGCCGCCGTCGCCGGTGAGGTTCGCGGAGCCGGGGGCGTCCGTGCCGGGCAGGACGCCGACGATGGCGAGGACGCCGATGCCGAGGAAGAGGACGATCGCGCCGACCTTCAGGGCCGCGAACCAGAACTCGAACTCGCCGAAGTTCTTCACCGCCGCCAGGTTGGTCACGCAGAAGACCAGCATGAAGAGGGCGACCCAGGCCCACTCCGGGCTGTCCGGGAACCAGCCGGTCATGATCTTCGCCGCGCCGATGCCCTCCAGGCCGACGGCCACGCAGAGCAGGAACCAGAAGGCCCAGCCCGCCGTGAAGCCCGCCCACGGGCCGATGGCCCGCTCGGCGTGGACCGAGAAGGAGCCGGAGGCCGGGTTGGCCGCCGACATCTCGCCGAGCATGCGCATCACGAGCATGACGAGCAGCCCCGAGATGGCGTACGCGACCACGATCGAGGGACCGGCGGCGGCGATACCGGCACCGGAGCCGACGAAGAGGCCGGCGCCGATGACGCCACCGAGGGCGATCATCGAGAGGTGGCGCTGCTTGAGGCCGTGCGTGAGGCCTTCGGCAGGGGGCGCTTCGTCGACCTTGCGGTCGACGGGCTCGGGCGCGGTGGTCCGTGACATGGGCAGCCCTGTTCATTGGCCGAGACGGGGGAACGGCCCACAGTCTGGGCGGACGCACCGCTTACAGGGAACAGATGTCCGCTATACGGGCACGAGCTTCACACAAGGTGAAGGACTATCTCCGCTTCGTGCGCACTTCGCGCACCCACGCCACCAGCAGGACGGCTCCGGTGGCCGCGCCCGACCACAGCACCTGCGGCCGCGCCCCGTCGTCGGTCAGCATCAGGACCAGGACCGCCGCCATCGCGGCGAGCGCCGTCCAGGTCAGCCACGGGAAGCCCCACATCCTCAGGGTCAGGGTCTCCGGTGCCTCGCGCTCGATCCGGCGGCGCAGCCGCAGCTGCGAGACCGCGATCAGACCCCAGACGAAGAGGAGTACCGCGCCGACGGCGTTGAGCATGTAGAGGAAGACGGAATCCGGCCACTTCAGATTGAGCAGTACGGAGACGAAGCCGAACGCCACCGAGGCGAGCACCGCCCGGCGCGGCACCCCTCCGCCCGACACCTTCAGCAGCCCCTTCGGCGCCTCGCCGCGCTCGGCGAGCGAGAAGACCATCCGCGAGGAGCCGTACAGGTTCGCGTTGAGCGCCGACAGCAGCGCCACGAAGACCACGATGTTCATGATCTGGCCGGCCGCGGGTACGCCGATCGAGTCGAGGACGGCGACGTACGGCGACTGGCCCGGCTTCATCGAGGTCCACGGCAGCAGGGTCACGATGACCAGCATCGAACCGACGTAGAAGAAGAGGATGCGCCACACGGCGCTGCGCACCGCGCGGGCCACGTTGCGCGCCGGGTCGTCCGACTCCGCGGCCGCGATCGTGACGACCTCCAGACCGCCGAAGGCGAAGACGACGGCGAGGACACCGGAGACGACCCCGCCCCAGCCGTTGGGCAGGAAGCCGCCCTGGCCGGAGAGGTTCGCCATGCCGACCGGGTCCGTGTCGGGCAGCCGGCCGAGGATCGCCAGCGTGCCGAGGACGAGGAAGAGGACGATCGCGCCGACCTTCAGGGCCGCGAACCAGAACTCGAACTCGCCGAAGTTCTTCACCGCCGCCAGGTTGGCGAGGGTGAACACGATCATGAAGATCAGCACCCAGCCCCACTGCGGGACCCCCGGCGCCCAGCCGTGCGCGATCTGCGCCGCGCCCGTCGCCTCCACCGCGAGGACCACGACCAGCAGGAACCAGTACAGCCAGCCCACCGAGAAGCCCGCCCAGCGGCCGAGCGCCCGCTCCGCGTGGACGGAGAAGGCGCCGGAGGCCGGTATCGCCGCCGACATCTCGCCGAGCATCCGCATGACCAGCATCGCGAGCGTGCCCGCGATCAGATACGAGAGGACGATCCCGGGCCCCGCGACCGCGATGCCCGCGCCCGAGCCGACGAAGAGCCCGGCGCCGATCACCCCGCCGAGCCCCAGCATCGTCAGATGATGCTGCTTCAGCCCGTGCGAGAGCGGCTCGGGTTCGGGGGCCAGGGGAGCCGGGGAGGCGGGTGGTGCGTCGTGCATGAGGGGCTCGGGCCTTCGGAAGCGTTTATGGAGACCCCACAGTCTCTCCGCTGATCGCCCCTTGGCGCAAAATGGCCCCCGGTCCAGCTCCCCGCCGTGACAAGCGTCACGTGGTGCGAGGCATGGAACCGGTTCTTTGTGTGATCTCCACCAAGCGCTCAACCTCCCCTTTGTGGGCGGCTGATGGTGATCGAGCGTTCACCCCTCGACTACGGTCAACCTGTCCTGACCTCCCTCACCCCCGCGGAGTACCGATGAGCACCGCCGCCGCCCCCGTCCGTCCCCTCCGCTCCGGGACGGTCCTCGCCGACCTGCTGCCGTCCTCCCGGGCCAGGGACATCGCCCTCGTCGTGGGCGGCGCCGCGCTCACCGGCATCGCCGCGCAGATCGCCGTCCCGGTCCCCGGCTCGCCGGTCCCGGTCTCCGGCCAGACCTTCGCGGCCCTGCTCGTCGGCACGGCGCTCGGCGCCCGCCGCGGCTTCCTCTCCCTCGCGCTGTACGCGGTCGTGGGCATGGCGGGCGTGCCGTGGTTCGCCCAGGCCTCCTCCGGCTACGCGATGCCGTCCTTCGGCTACATCCTCGGCATGCTGCTCGCCGCCACCGTCGTCGGCGCCCTCGCGCGCCGCGGCGCCGACCGCTCCGTGCTCCGCACGGCCGGCACCATGGTGCTCGGCTCCGCGGTCATCTACGCGGTCGGCGTGCCGTACCTGGCCTTCGCCACCGGCATGACCCTCCCGCAGGCGGTCGCCGCGGGCCTGACCCCGTTCCTGATCGGCGACGCGCTCAAGGCCGCGCTCGCGATGGGCGCGCTGCCGACCGCGTGGAAGCTGCTCGGCCGCAAGGGCTGAGTACGCGCCTTCATCGCACGTTTCATCCGAAGAGGTTCGCCGGGTCGAGTTCCGACTTCAGCCGGGCGAGCCTCTTCCGCGTCTCCGCGTCGTACAGCCCCTCCCTCCGCTGCCCGTCGCCGAAGACGAAGTTGACCGCCCGGCCGAGCGCCCGGGGTGCCAACGCCTCCTCCACGCGCGCGTGGAGCGCGCGGACCGGCTCCACACCGTTCTCGTCCAGCGGGTAGAGCGCGCGCACCAGGAAGGCCGCCTCGCGGTACGGCACGGAGTTCGGCCGCTCCTCGGCGAGCGCCCCGCCCAGGTGGTTGATCTGCACGATCGCCATCCGGCCGGCCTTCGGCCCGGCGAGGTCCAGCACCGAGGCGGCCGCGGCCAGGTCGAGTTCGCTCAGCAGGATCCCGTCGCCCCAGTAGGCGTGCGGGAACTCGGGGTCGCTGTGGATCGTGTGGCTCTCGGCGTACGGCAGTTCCCGCAGCGAGTCGGAGAGCGCCGGGCCGATCGCACGCAGTGGGGCCACGAGCCGCTCGCCGTCGGCGGCGTCCCCGGTGAAGGCGACCCGTACCGAGAGCACGTACTGGCCGCGCAGGTGCGGCGGAAGCATCGGCAGGTCGGGGTAGACGAGCGCGGCGAGCGACGAGGTCAGGGTCTTCGGCACCGTCTGCGTCCACTCGGCGTACGCGCGCAGGACCGCGGCCGGGTCGGTCCGGGTGCCGTCGAAGGCGAGCGCCCCGCCGTAGAGCCGGGCCACCGGGACCAGGCCGACCTCCAGGGCGGTGACCACGCCCAGGCCGGGCCCGCCGCCGAGCAGCCCTGCGAGCAGCTCCGGATCGCTCGCCGCGGTCACCTCGCGCAGGGTGCCGTCGGCGGTGACCAGCTCCAGGGACCGCACATGGTCGGCGGTCCAGCCGAACTCGCGGGCGAGGATCCCGAGCCCGCCCCCGAGGGTGTACGCGACCACTCCGACGCTCGGCGCGGAGCCGTTCAGCGGGGCGAGCCCGTACGGTGCGGCCGCCTCGACGACCCGCGCCCAGCGCACCCCGGCCGCGACCCGCGCGACGCGGGCGTCCGCGTCGATGCGTACCTGGTCCATCCGGCGCGTGGTGATCAGCAGCCCGCCCTCCGAGGCGCCGGGCAGCCCGTGCCCGGTGGCCTGGACGGCGACCGGAAGGCCCCGCTCGGCGGCGTACGCGACGGCCGCGCGGACCTCCTCGGCGTCGGTGGCGCCGACCACGAGCTCGGGGCGGACGGCGAAGCCGGTCTGGAAGCCGGCGATCTCCTCGTCGTACCCGGTGTCGCCGGGACGGAAGACGTGCTGGGCGGTGAAGGACATGGAAAAGCTCTCCGTTCCTTGGGGGTTTCCCTGGGACACGGAGAGCTTTCCGCCGATACCTGACAGAACCCGTCAGGTATGGATTCAGTCCTTGGTGACGGCGTCCGCCGGCTCCACGTTCTTGCCGAGGCGGTCGCGGACCACGGCGATGGCCACCACGAGTCCGGCCACGAGCAGCGACAGCAGGACCTGCTCACGGGCGGAGCCGCCGTTGTAGAGCATGTAGCCGAGGACGAAGACGATCATCGCGATGGTCGCCCAGGTCAGGTACGGGAAGAGCCACATCTTCACGAGCAGCTTCTCCGGGGCCTCGCGCAGGATGATCTTCCGCATGCGCAGCTGCGAGAAGCAGATGACCAGCCAGACGAAGAGCGCGATGGCGCCGGACGCGTTCAGCAGGAAGGCGAAGACGGTGTCGGGCCACTTGTAGTTGAAGAAGACGGCGACGAAGCCGAAGATGACCGATCCGATGATGGCGGCCGTCGGCACGCCCTTCGCGTTGGTCTTGCCGAAGGCCTTCGGCGCGTCACCGCGGCGGCCGAGGGAGTGGGCCATGCGGGAGGCGGTGTAGAGGCCCGAGTTCAGGCAGGACAGCACCGCGGTCAGGATGATGACGTTCATGATCTGGCCGGCGTGCGGGATGCCGATGGAGTTCAGCGCCGCGACGTACGAGCCGTCCTTCTCCAGCGACGGGTCGTTCCACGGCAGCAGCGAGACGACCACCAGGATCGAGCCCAGGTAGAAGATGCCGACGCGCCAGATCACGCTGTTGGTGGCCTTGGCGACCGCGCGGCGCGGGTCCGAGGACTCGCCGGCGGCGAGGGTGACGATCTCACTGCCCATGAAGGAGAAGACGACCATCAGGATGCCCGTGAGGATCGCGCCGTAGCCGTTGGGCAGGAAGCCACCGTGCTCGGTGAGGTTGCTCAGACCGGCGGCCGAGGTGTCCGCACCCGGCAGCACGCCGAAGATCGCGAGCCCGCCGACCACGATGAACGCGGCGATGGCGACGACCTTGATGCCCGCGAACCAGAACTCGAACTCGCCGTAGGAGGCGACCGAGCCGAGGTTGGTGACGGTCAGGACGACCATCACGATGAGCGCCCAGGCCCACTGCGGGACGGCCGGGATCCAGCCGTTGAGGATGTCGGCGCCCATGGTCGCCTCGACGGCGAGCACGACGACCCAGAAGAACCAGTACAGCCAGCCGATGGAGAAGCCCGCCCAGCGTCCGAGCGCCCGGTCGGCGTGGGCCGAGAAGGAGCCGGAGGTCGGGTTGGCGACGGACATCTCGCCGAGCATCCGCATCACGAAGACGACCATCGTGCCCACGAGCGCGTAGGACAGGAGGATGCCGGGGCCGGCGGCCTTGATGCCGGCCGCGGAGCCGCCGAAGAGTCCGGCGCCGATGACGCCACCGATGGCGATCATCGAGAGGTGCCGGTTCTTGAGTCCGGCCTTGAGTCCGTCGGAAGACTGCGAATCACCGGGGTTACCGGTGGCAGAGCCTTCCTTCGCAAGGGTCGGCTGCGGGTTCATGAACGGTTCCTAACGTGTGGCGGTCGCTCGGGTCACGAGCCCGAGCATTGAACCCCGGACTCGCGGCTTATCGGAAGGTCCGACTCCGGATCGTTGCGTAAGGGCCAAAGGTCCATACCGATCCGGACCAAGGTCGTGTCCTGCCCCCGACCCCGCTGACCGCTACCCAGCCCGGCGCGTGCCACACTCGGACCCATGCGCGTGTACCTCGGCTCGGACCATGCCGGCTACGAACTCAAGAACCACCTCGTCGAGTGGCTGAAGGCCCATGGCCACGAGCCCGTCGACTGTGGTCCCCACATCTACGACGCCCAGGACGACTACCCGCCGTTCTGCCTGCGTGCCGCCGAGAAGACGGCCGCGGACGCGGACAGCCTGGGCATCGTCATCGGCGGCTCCGGCAACGGCGAGCAGATCGCCGCGAACAAGGTGAAGGGGGTGCGCGCGGCCCTCGCCTGGAGCGAGCAGACCGCCGCCCTCGGCCGCGAGCACAACGACGCCAACGTCATCTCCATCGGCGGCCGGATGCACACCGAGGAAGAGGCGACGAAGTTCGTCGAGATCTTCCTGAACACCCCGTACTCGGGTGAGGAGCGTCACACCCGCCGCATCGAGATGCTCAGCGTCTACGAGACCACCGGCGAACTCCCCGCGATCCCGGCCCACCACCCGCAGGAGCCCACGGCCTGATGCCCGAGGGGCACACGATCCACCGACTGGCCGCCGACCACCGGGAACGGTTCGGCGGCCGGTCCGTGCGGGTGACGAGCCCGCAGGGCAAGTTCGCCGACTCGGCGGCGCTGCTCGACGGCACGGTCCTGGAGTCCACCGAGGCGCACGGCAAGCACCTCTTCCTCGCCTTCGCCGGCCTGGGCTGGGTCCACATCCACCTGGGCCTCTTCGGCAAGGTGAACTTCGGCGACGCCCCCGCGCCGCCGCCCACGGACACCGTGCGGCTGCGGCTCGCGAACCCCGAGTCGTACGTCGACCTGCGCGGCCCCACCACGTGCGCCCTGATCACGGACCCCGAGAAGCGGGCGATACACGACCGCCTGGGCCCGGACCCGCTGCGTGGCGGCGACGATGCGGAGAAGGCCTGGCACCGCATCTCCCGCTCCCGTACGACGATCGCGGCCCTGCTGATGGACCAGAAGGTCGTCGCGGGCGTCGGGAACGTGTACCGGGCGGAGGTCCTGTTCCGCCACGGCATCGACCCGTACCGCGCGGGCAAGGACATCACGCGCGCGGAGTGGTCCTCGATGTGGACGGACCTGATCGCCCTGATGCGCGAGGGCGTCCGCCTGGGCCGCATCGACACCGTCCGCCCCGAGCACACCCCCGAGGCGATGGGCCGCCCGCCGCGCGTCGACGACCACGGCGGCGAGGTCTACGTCTACCGCCGGGCCCTCCAGCCCTGCCACATCTGTGGCGGCGAGATCCGCACCGCCGACCTCGCCGCCCGCAACCTCTTCTGGTGCCCGGCCTGCCAGCACCGCTGACGCCGGCCGGGCGGCCCTGTCAGAACCCGTGCGGCAGCCACGGCGCCACGGGGGACCCGAACGCCACCGACGCCTCCACGAGCGCCCCGGCCCGGAGCTCCCGTACTCGCCCGGCCGCGGCCAGCGACGTCAGGCTCGTGCCGCCGAGGTACGCCGCGCCCAACTCCCTTACCGACAGCGCCAGATCGGCGGGATCGTCCGTACGGACGCACACCGCGCCCTTCGGGCCGCCCGTGAGCCGCCACCGTCCCTCGTTCCAGGGGCAGAACGTGTCCGTGACCTCGAAGACCACGTCCACCGGCGCCTGATACGTCCGCGCCTCCAGGGCCGCGCCCACCTCCACCACCCGCAGGTGCAGCCCGTCCCGCTGCGTCGGCGCGCAGCGCCGCACGTCGGAGACCAGGTGCTGCCACGCGTCGTCCACCGGCCGGCTGTGGATCCGTACCGTCGACGTCAGGTCGACCGACCAGAGGAACCGCCACAGCGCCGCCTCCGCCGCCGGATCCAGCGCCTCCAGATCCCGCACGATCACCACGCCCTCGGCCCCCGCGGGCGACCAATCCGGCTTGATCGCGTACCGCGCGAAGCCCACGACCTCCCCGGCCCGCTCCGCGAGCACGCACAGCTGGGGCGACGCCCCGCCCCGGTCGCTCGCCGGGTCGAGCAGCGCCTGCTTCTCCCAGCCGGGCTGCCGGGCGAGCATCCCCGGCCGGGTCGCCACCCGGCGCGCGTACACCGCCTCGCACGCCCCCAGCGCCTTCACCGGATCGGCAAGCCGCAACGTCACGTCGTCCGTGCCCTCGGGCACACCGAGCCGGACCCGGTTCGTGTCGATCGTCGCCCGCGTCGTGTACGCGGCGACGCCGTAGCCGAACCGGCCGTAGATCTCCGGCTCCGAGGCCGTCAGCACGGCCAGAGACTCACCGCCCGCCCGCACGTCGTCGAGCTGGCGCCGCATCATCGAGGTCAGGATCCCGCGACGCCGGTGCGTCGGCGCCACCCCCACCATCGTGACCCCCGCCGCCGGCACGAGCGCCCCGCCGGGGACGGACAGCCGGAACGAGAACGCCCCCGACGTGGCCACGCAGCTCTCGCCGTCCCAGACCCCGTACGAGCGCTCGCACTCGGTCAGACTCCGATAGAGCGCACGCTCCTCCGGCGACTCCGCCACACCGCCGAAGGCGAGCTCGAGGACTCCGTACCACTCGTCCCACTCGGCCGGTTCGAGTACACGCAGTTCAGTCGTCATATGCCATCGATACCAGCGCACGGCAGCCCGACGCGACCCGTTTTCGCTCGCATTGTCTTAGGGGTCCCCCTGCACGAGGTCCTGCCGGGTGGATAGGGTCCAGGCCAATGAGAACTCGCGCGGGTGTCGATTCGTACCCCGCCCGGATGCGCAGGAGCGCACACCGGGCCCGCGTCGCGCTGCGCAGATCCGGCGTCGACTACTTCCGCGGCGAGGGCTCCGACTGGCTCGCCTTCGGCGCGCTGCTGCTCACGATTCCGGCCATCACCCTCGGCACCCTGGCCGACCCGGTGTGGTGCGCGCCCGCCACGCTCGTCCTGCCGATCGTCGCCGGCGGCCTGCTGCTCCGCCCCGCGAGCCTGCTCGCCCTGTACGCGGCCGCCGCCGGCGCCCTGATCGTCGAGGCCCTCGTGCTCGGCCCGTACACGGAGGGCCCCGCCCGGGTCACCCCCGGCACGGTCCTGGTCGTCGCCGCCTGCGGGTTCTTCGGCCTGCTCATCGCCCAGTTCCGGGCCCGCGTCGGCGTGCCCTGGCGGCGTGGCGGCACGATGCTCTTCGACCTGCGCGAACGGATCAGGGCCCAGAGCGCCCTGCCCCGGCTCCCCAAGGGCTGGCACCGCGAGATGGCGCTCCGCCCGGCCGGCGGCCAGTCGTTCTCCGGCGACTTCGTCGTCGCGGCCCGCACCCACGGCGGCCGGACCCTGGAGGTCCTGCTGACCGACGTCTCCGGCAAGGGCATGGACGCCGGATCGCGCGCACTGCTGCTCTCCGGGGCCTTCGGCGGGCTGCTCGGCTCGCTGCCCCCGCACGCCTTCCTGCCGGCCGCCAACGGCTACCTGCTCCGCCAGGACTGGGACGAGGGCTTCGCCACCTCCATCCACCTGGTCCTCGACCTCGAGTCCGGGGACTACGAACTCCTCTCCGCCGGGCACCTGCCCGCGCTCCAGCTCCACGCGGGCACCGGGCGCTGGGAGGAGAAGTCCGGCGAGGGGCCGCTCCTCGGCGTCTACGACGGCGCCGAGTTCCACCCCGTCAAGGGCTCCCTGCGGCCCGGCGACGTCCTGATGCTCTTCACCGACGGGCTCGTCGAGGCCGCCGACCGGGACATCACCGAGGGCATCGACCGGCTCACCGGCGAGGCCGACCGCTATGTCGCCTCCGGCTTCGAGGGCGCCGCCTGGCATCTGATCGAGGCCTGCGCCAAGGACGTCAACGACGACCGCGCGCTGCTGCTCATCAGCCGCAGGGGCTGACCGCCCGACCTCCTGAAGGCCGAAGGTGGGGGAATCCCCACCCAAGATCGACCGGCAGCCGCCATGGTTCCCGTACCGCCCCGATCCGTACGTTCGAGACATCGTCACGAACCCACGGAGGAACCCCCATGGCTGCCCTGCGCCGCGCCAAGCGCTCCGAGCACCCCGCACCGCCCGCGGGCACCGGCCTCGCCGTCGAACTGGCCGGCGTGCGCCGTCAGTACGGCCGGGGCGCGGGCGCCGTCCACGCGCTGCGCGGGATCGACCTGGCCCTGCCGCACGGCAGCTACACGGCCGTGATGGGCCCCTCCGGCTCCGGCAAGTCCACGTTCCTGCAGTGCGCGGCGGGCCTCGACCGCCCCACCGCCGGCTCCGTCCGGCTCGGCGGCACGGAGATCACCGGGATGAGCGAGAACCGGCTCACCGAACTGCGCCGCAGCCGCCTCGGCTTCGTCTTCCAGGCGTTCAACCTGCTGCCCTCGCTGACCGTCGAGCAGAACGTGCTACTTCCCATGCGGCTCGCGGGGCAGCGGCCCGACCGTCGCAGGGCGACCGAGGTCCTCGGCCAGGTCGGCCTCGGCGACAAGGGCGCCCGCCGCCCCTCCGAGCTCTCCGGCGGCCAGCAGCAGCGCGTGGCCCTCGCCCGCGCGCTCGTCACCCGCCCCGACGTCGTCTTCGCCGACGAGCCCACCGGCGCCCTGGACACCACGACCGCCGCCGAGGTCCTCGCCCTGCTCAGGGGCGCCGTCGACACCCTCGGCGCGACCGTCGTCATGGTCACCCACGACCCGGTCGCCGCCGCCCACGCCGACCGCGTCCTCTTCCTCGCCGACGGGGCCATCGCCGACACCCTGCCCCGGACGAGCCCGGCACGGATCGCCGACCGGATGCGCGCGCTCACCGCGCCCGCCGCGCCCGCCGGGGTAGCCGCCTGATGCCCCGCCTGTTCCGGCCAAACGGCCTCGCCCGCGCCGCCGTGCGCTTCAAGCCCTCGTCCTTCGTGGGCACCTTCGTCGCCCTCTTCCTGGCCGCCGCCGTCGTCTCCGGCTGCGGGCTCCTCCTCCAGACCGGCGTGACCGCCACCGTCCCGCCCGACCGGTACGCGGGTGCGCCCGTCGTCGCCGCCGCCGACCAGGAGGTCCACCGGACGGTGACCATGGGCGGCGAGAAGGAGACCGAGTCGGCCGCCGTCCCGGACCGGGCTCGGCTCGACGCCTCCCTGGTCGCCGAGGCCGCCAAGGCCCCGGGGGCGGCCCGCGCGATCGGCGACGTCACCTTTCCCGTCCGTACGGACAAGGCGACGCTCAGCGCCCACGGCTGGTCCTCCACCGCCTTCACCGGCGTGACCCTCGCCGCGGGCCGGCCCCCGGGCCCCGACGAGGCCGTCGTCGCCGACGCCACCGCGCGCGTGGGGGAGCGGATCACGCTCTCGACCCCCGTCGGCGAGCGCGGGTTCACGGTCTCCGGCGTCACCGCGAGCCCCGGCGTCTGGCTCTCCGACGCGCGGGCGCTCGCTCTCTCTGGCCACCCCCGCACGGTCGACGCCATCGCCGTCCTGCCCGAGCCCGGCACGGGCCCCGACGCGCTGGCCGCCCAGGTGGCCCGCACCCTCGGCGACCGCGCCCAGGTGCACACCGGCGACGACCGGGCCCTCGCCGAAGGGGCCGCGCTGCCCGCCGCCAAGGAACTGCTCACCGCGCTCGGCGGCTCCTTCGGCGGCATCGCGACCCTCGTCGCGGTCTTCACCGCCGCCGGGACCGTCGCGCTCTCCGTCGGCCAGCGCGCCCGCGAGTTCGCCCTGCTCCGCGCCATCGGCGCGACCCCGCGCCAGATCCGGCGCTCCATCGCCACCGAGGCCCTCCTCGTCGCGCCGGTCGCCGGACTCCTCGGCTGCCTGCCGGGCGCCGCGCTCGCCGCCTGGTGGTTCGGGCAGCTGAAGGAGAAGGGCGCCGTTCCCGAGGCCCTCGCCCTCGACCTCGGCCCCATCCCGTTCGCCGTCGCACTCCTCGCCGTCGTCGCGACCGCGCTGCTCGCCGGCTTCCTGGCCGCCCGCCGCCCCTCCCGCGCCAAGCCGGGCGAGGCGCTCGCCGAGGCCGCCGTCGAGCGCCGCGCCCTCGGCAAGGTCCGTACGCCGCTCGGCCTCGCCGCCGCCGTCGGCGGAGCGGCCCTCGCGGGCGTCGCCGCCTCGCTGTCCGGCGAGGACGCCGCCAACACGGCCCTGGGCGTCGTGATGCTCTTCATGCTGGCCGTGGCCCTGCTCGGGCCGCTCCTGGCCCGGCTCTGCGCGAGCCTCTTCGGGCTGCCGCTGCGCGGCTCCGGCGCCGCAGGCTACCTGGCGGCCGCCAACTCCCGTACCAACGCCCGCCGGCTCGCTTCCGCGCTCACCCCGATCGTGCTCGCGATGTCCTTCGCCTCCACGCTCGTCTTCCTGCACACCAGCACCGACCGCGCCACCGCCGACCAACAGCGCGCCGCCGTCGTCGCCGACCACGTCGTCACCGCACCCGCCGGGCTGCCCACCGACGCGGCCGCACGCGCCGCCGAGGCCCCGGGCGTCGCCGCCGCCGTCGCGGTCCAGCGGACCTCCGTCCTGCTCCCGTCCGACAGCCAGGGCTTCCGTACCGCCTCGGCCCAGGCCGTCTCCGGAGACCCGTCCCCGGTCCTGGACCTCGGGGTCCGTACGGGTTCCCTGGCCGCGCTCACTCCCCGCACGGTCGCCCTGGACACCCGGCTCGCGGACGCGATGGACCTGGCGACCGGCGACCGCGTCGAGCTCCTGCTCCCCGACGGCACGAAGGCCGCCCCGCGCCTCGTCGCCACCTACACGCGCGGCCTCGGTCTGGCCGAGGTCACCCTGCCCGCCGCCGCCCTGACCGGCCACGTGACCTCCCCGTACGCCACCGAACTCTTCGTCCGCGGTGGCACGGCGGCCGTCCTCACCGGCCTCGGCACGGTCACCGACCCCGCCGGCTGGACCACCGCGCAGAGCACCGAGCGCGCGTTGAACGCCTGGGCCAACACCACGATGGCGGCCGTCCTCGGCGGCTTCGCCGCGATCGCCGCCGCCAACACCCTGGTCATGACCGTCCTCGACCGCCGCCGGGAACTCGGCACGCTCCGCCTGATCGGCAGCACGCGCCGCCAGGTCCTGCGGATGATCCGCTGGGAGGCGCTCCTGGTCACCCTGGCCGGCCTGGCCCTGGGCACCGGGATCGCCCTGGCCACGCTCGTCCCGATGACCAACGGTCTGACCGGCGCGGCCCCCACCGTCCCGCCGCTCCTCTACGGCAGCTTCGCGGCCGCCGTCGTGGCCCTCGGCCTGCTGTCCACGAGCCTGCCCGCACGCGCCGCGCTGCGCCGCCCGGCGCCGTAGAGTCGGCGCATGCCGCACCTCACCCTCGCCCAGGTCGAGTCCCTCGCCGTCGCCGCCCACGAGGGCCAGACCGACAAGGCGGGCCGTCCGTACGCCGAGCATCTGCGGGCGGTGGCCGAGGGGGTACGGGCCCGGGGCGGGAGCGAGGAGCAGATCGCGGCGGCCTGGCTGCACGACTCCGTCGAGGACGACGCCCTCTCCGCCGAGTGGCTGGATTCGGCCGAACTCCCGCGCGCGGTCAAGGACATGGTGCTCGCGCTCACCAAGCGGCCGGGCGAGGATCTCGCGTCGTACACCCGGCGGATCCTGGCGGTTCCCGGTGCCCTCCTGGTGAAGGAGGCCGACCTCGCGCACAACGCCGACCCGGCGCGCCTCGCGGCGCTCGACGAGCCGACCCGCACCCGGCTGACCGGCAAGTACGCCACCGTACGGGGACTGCTCGGGCTCTCCACCGACTGACCTGGGGCCGTACCCCGCGCGAAACGATCAAGACGAAAATCGCGCGGGTTGGCTCGATTCTTACGCCGACGATTCGTCACCCGGCGTCGGTGGGAAAGAAGTTGGTGGCACGATGGATGCAGCGGGGGTGCTCTGTGACGTGCGCTCCCGGGCGGCTAGGTGGGACCGACCGAGGGTGTGATCAGTATGGCCATTTCGCTATCCGTGGTGCTGCTGTTGGCGATCGTCCTGGTGGTGCTGATCCGCGGCGGGAGTCTGAAGGGCGGCCCGGCCGTCGTTGCCGTGCTCTTCGGCTTCTTCCTCGCCTCGACGGGCATGGCCGACGACATCCAGCGCTTCCTGGACTCGATAACGCAGACGGTGGGCTCCATCAAGTTCTGAGCCGCTCCCGAGACTCTTCCGAGTGCTTTGCCGAGCGCTCGGACCCGAGCCGCTCCCGGGACTCTCCTGAGTCTCTGCCGAGCTCTCGGACCCGAGCCGTTCCCGCGTCGCCTTCGAGTCGATCCCGGATCCAGGGGCCGCCACCCCGTTCAGGCCTTGCTCAGGCCTTCTTCGCCGCCGCCCGCTTCGTCCTCGTGCTCCCGCCGGCGCCGCTCCGCGTGCGCTTGGCGGGCGCCGCCTTCTTCGCGGGCTTCTCCGCGCCGGGCGCGGCCGCGGCGGGGGCCTTGGCCTTCGCGGGGGTCCCCGTGGGCCACTTGAACTCGATCTCCAGCTCGATCTCCCCGTCGCTGACCTCGAACTCCACCTCGCTGCGGACGTTGTCGGGGATGCGCAGACTCAGCGTCCCGGAGCCGAACCGCATCTCCGCCTCGCCGCCCTCGCGCAGCGCGTCCGCGAGCGCGGACAGCTGATCCGCCGCCTCGATCCGGGACAGCGCGCGCTTCTCCTCGAACTTCAGATCCTTCACGGCTGCCTCCGATGCGGCAGGAACAAGAGGACGAACAGGTCAATGCCCATCCTGCGGCCGCACCACGGAAAACGCCTCGGGGCCGGGCCGGAGGAGTGATCTCCGGCCCGGCCCCGAGGCCGGAAGAGCGGGCGACGGGAATCGAACCCGCGTAGCTAGTTTGGAAGACTAGGGCTCTACCATTGAGCTACGCCCGCAAAGGATGCGCCGCAGGTCACGAGGGCCGCGGCACGGACAGCATCGTAGCGGGTCCCGGGCGGTCCCCGCACGCCCCATAAAGAGGGGGCGTCGCACTGTCTCCGTGCATGTACCCTACGTGTCGCACCGACGGGGTGTGGCGCAGCTTGGTAGCGCGTCCGCTTTGGGAGCGGAAGGCCGTGGGTTCAAATCCCGCCACCCCGACCACCGAGATCAGGCATCGCAAGATCGCGTTGTGGGCCTCATCCCGCTTGCGGTTACTATGCAAGCTGCGTGCCCGTGTGTCTCTCTGACCGGGCCGATCGGCCGGAACCGCCACCAAGCGGCACCGGCAGATTCCAAGAATCAGCCACCAAGGAGACCGAACCGTGAAGAGCGCCGTGGAGACCCTGAACCCGACCCGGGTTCGGCTCACTGTCGAGGTGCCCTTCGAGGAGCTCAAGGACAGCCTCGACGCGGCGTACAAGAAGATCAACCAGCAGGTCACGGTCAAGGGCTTCCGTAAGGGCAAGATCCCGGCTCGTGTCATCGACCAGCGGTTCGGCCGTGGTGCGGTGCTGGAGGAGGCCGTCAACGACGCCCTCCCGAAGTTCTACACCGAGGCCGTCAACGAGGCCGAGGTCAACCCGCTGGGTCAGCCCGAGGTCGACATCACGGAGCTGAAGGACGGCGAGCTGCTGGCCTTCACCGCCGAGGTCGACATCCGCCCGACGATCGAGATCCCGGACTACTCCGGCATCGAGGTCACCGTCGACGCGGTCGAGGTCACCGACGAGGACGTCGAGAAGTCCGTGCAGCAGCTGCGCGAGCGCTTCGCCTCCACCAACCCGGTCGAGCGCGCCGCCGCCGACGGTGACGTCGTCACCATCGACCTCGAGGCCAAGGTCGACGGCGAGGTCCTCCCGGACGGCGTCGCCCAGGGCGTCTCGTACACCATCGGTTCCGGCGAGCTCCTCGACGGCATCGACGAGGCCGTCACCGGCCTGGAGGCCGGCGGCGAGGCCACCTTCACCTCGCAGCTGAAGGGCGGCTCCGCCGAGGGCAAGGACGCGGAGGTCTCCGTCAAGGTCACCGCCGTTGCCGCCCGTGAGCTCCCCGAGCTCGACGACGACTTCGCGCAGCTCGCGTCGGAGTTCGACACCCTCGACGAGCTCAAGGCCGACAGCCGCAAGCGCCTCGAGAACATGAAGCAGTTCGACCAGGCCACCCAGGCCCAGGAGCGCGTCCTCGACGAGCTCCTGAAGCTGGCGGACGTCCCGATGCCCGAGAAGCTGCTCGAGGACGAGATCAACACCCGCAAGCACAACCTGGAGCACCACCAGCTCGGCCAGATGGGCCTCGACCTCGCGAAGTACCTGGAGATCCAGGGCAAGACCGAGGAAGAGTTCCTGGCGGAGACCAAGGAGCAGGCCGAGAAGGGCATCAAGACGCAGTTCATCCTCGATGAGCTCGTCAACAAGGAGAAGCTGAACGTCAGCCAGGAGGAGCTCACCGAGCACCTCATGCGCCGCGCCGCCTCCTCCGGCATGTCCCCCGACCAGTTCGCCCAGGCCGTCGTCGAGGGTGGCCAGGTGCCGATGCTCGTCGGCGAGGTCGCCCGCGGCAAGGCCCTCGCGGTCGTCGTCGAGGCCGCCAAGGTCGTCGACACCAACGGTGAGACCGTCGACCTCGAGGACGACGAGGACGAGGCCGAGAACGCCGCCGAGACGGTCGAGGCCGTCACCGGTGAGGCCGAGGTCGCCGAGGAGAAGTAAGAGGCCCTCCGCCTCGCACTGAACCGCTGGTCCACGGGCCCGGACGCACTGCTGTGCGCCGGGCCCGTGCCCGTATTCAGGCCCCCTGGAGCCTTCGGTAACCTTGCGCTCCCAGCGAACAGTTCGGGAACCGGGATGGCGTTGTCCTACCTGCGCGTTAGGGTCCATGAATACGAGGGCACTGCCCTCTGAACGAGACGCTGAGACGGCCGGAGCCGTCGGAGACGAGCAGGTGGATACGTGACGAATCTGAAGCCTTACGCCGCGGGTGAGCCGTCCATCGGTGGTGGCCTCGGCGACCATGTCTACAACCGGCTGCTCGGCGAGCGGATCATCTTCCTCGGCCAGCAGGTCGACGACGAGATCGCCAACAAGATCACCGCGCAGATGCTCCTCCTGGCAGCCGACCCGGAGAAGGACATCTACCTCTACATCAACAGCCCCGGTGGCTCGGTGACGGCCGGCATGGCCATCTACGACACCATGCAGTACATCCCGAACGACGTCGTCACCATCGGTATGGGCATGGCGGCCTCCATGGGTCAGTTCCTGCTCACCGGCGGCGCCGCCGGCAAGCGCTTCGCGCTGCCGAACACGGACGTCCTGATGCACCAGGGTTCCGCCGGCATCGGCGGCACGGCCTCGGACATCAAGATCCAGGCCGAGTACCTCCTGCGTACGAAGAAGCGCATGGCCGAGATCACGGCCCACCACTCGGGTCAGACCGTCGAGGCGATCATTCGCGACGGTGACCGCGACCGCTGGTTCACGGCGGACGAGGCCAAGAGCTACGGCCTCATCGACGACATCATCACGCACGCCGCGGGCGTTCCCGGCGGCGGCGGCACGGGCGCCTGAGCCCGGCAGTCCGCTGAAGACCACAGCCCACCGAACGCCACCAGGACGGTGAACAACCAGATGCAGAACAACCTCTCCGCGAGCGGCCTCTACACGGGCGCGCCGATGGACAACCGCTACGTGGTCCCGCGCTTCGTCGAGCGCACCTCGCAGGGCATCCGCGAGTACGACCCGTACGCGAAGCTCTTCGAGGAGCGCGTGATCTTCCTCGGCGTGCAGATCGACGACGCCTCCGCCAACGACGTCATGGCGCAGCTGCTGTGCCTGGAGTCGATGGACCCGGACCGCGACATCTCGATCTACATCAACAGCCCGGGCGGCTCCTTCACCGCCCTCACGGCCATCTACGACACGATGCAGTTCGTGAAGCCGGACATCCAGACGGTCTGCATGGGCCAGGCGGCCTCCGCCGCGGCCGTGCTGCTCGCCGCCGGTACGCCCGGCAAGCGGATGGCCCTGCCGAACGCCCGCGTGCTGATCCACCAGCCGTCCGGCGGCACCGGCCGTGAGCAGCTCTCCGACCTGGAGATCGCGGCCAACGAGATCCTGCGCATGCGCACCCAGCTGGAGGAGATGCTGGCCAAGCACTCGTCCACGCCGATCGAGAAGATCCGCGACGACATCGAGCGCGACAAGATCCTGACCGCCGAGGACGCCCTCGCGTACGGCCTGGTCGACCAGATCGTCTCGACCCGCAAGAGCACGGCCGCCGCGGCAGCCTGACGCTCGACCTTCCCCTGGCACGGTCCGCGTGGCCGAATCACGACCATGTGAACCGTGCCAAGGGGGGCCCGAACGGGGGGCCCGGCAAGGTACCGTCGAATATGAGGCACCAGGAGTCGCTGAACCAAGCGCTCCCAGGCGAAGGGGAAGCACCTCGTGGCACGCATCGGTGATGGCGGCGATCTGCTCAAGTGCTCGTTCTGCGGAAAGAGCCAGAAGCAGGTGAAGAAGCTCATCGCGGGACCCGGTGTGTACATCTGCGATGAGTGCATCGACCTCTGCAACGAGATCATCGAGGAAGAACTCGCGGAGACGAGCGAGGTGCGCTGGGAAGAGCTTCCCAAGCCCCGCGAGATCTACGAGTTCCTCGAGGGGTACGTGGTCGGCCAGGAGCCGGCCAAGAAGGCCCTCTCGGTCGCGGTGTACAACCACTACAAGCGCGTCCAGGCCGGCGAGAACGGCGGCGGCGCGGGCCGTGACGACGCCATCGAGCTGGCGAAGTCCAACATCCTGCTGCTGGGCCCCACGGGCTCCGGCAAGACGCTGCTGGCCCAGACGCTGGCGCGCATGCTCAACGTCCCGTTCGCCATCGCCGACGCGACGGCGCTGACGGAGGCCGGCTATGTCGGCGAGGACGTCGAGAACATCCTGCTCAAGTTGATCCAGGCGGCGGACTACGACGTCAAGAAGGCCGAGACCGGGATCATCTACATCGACGAGATCGACAAGGTCGCCCGCAAGAGCGAAAACCCGTCGATCACGCGCGACGTCTCGGGCGAGGGCGTGCAGCAGGCCCTGCTCAAGATCCTGGAAGGCACGACGGCCTCGGTTCCGCCGCAGGGCGGTCGGAAGCACCCGCACCAGGAGTTCATCCAGATCGACACGACGAACGTGCTCTTCATCGTGGGCGGCGCCTTCGCCGGCCTGGAGAAGATCATCGAGTCGCGTGCGGGCGCCAAGGGCATCGGCTTCGGGGCGACGATCCGCTCGAAGCGGGAGATCGAGGCGAGCGACCAGTTCCAGGAGGTCATGCCGGAGGACCTGGTGAAGTTCGGGATGATCCCGGAGTTCATCGGCCGCCTCCCGGTCATCACCTCGGTCCACAACCTGGACCGCGAGGCCCTGCTCAAGATCCTGGTCGAGCCGCGCAACGCGCTGGTGAAGCAGTACCAGCGCCTCTTCGAACTCGACGGCGTGGAGCTGGACTTCGACCGCCCGGCCCTGGAGGCCATCGCCGACCAGGCGATCCTGCGCGGCACGGGCGCGCGTGGCCTGCGGGCCATCATGGAAGAGGTCCTGATGTCGGTGATGTACGAGGTCCCGTCCCGCAAGGACGTGGCCCGCGTGGTCATCACGGCCGACGTCGTCCACAACAACGTGAACCCGACGCTGGTCCCCCGCATCGTGAAGAACGACGGGCGGCACGAGAAGTCGGCCTGAGCACCACGAACACGAAGAGGGGCGCCCCCACCGGGGGCGCCCCTCTCCGTGTGCGGCGTCGGGTCAGAGCTTGACGCGGACTTCCTTGCGGAGGTTGGCGGTGATCGCCGCCGCCTGCTCGGGCGCGGTGCCCTTGCCGCTCAGCATCGAGGCCATGTCCATGGGGAGCACGAAACCGAGCGTGCTGTGGTCACCCCACACGCACACCGACATCGTGAACTCCGTCGGACCCGCACCCGCGTCGGCACCGGCCTTCGGCTTGCTCTTGATCTGCTGGCACTTCAGGACCGCGCCGTCGAACCCCTCGGGGGTGTACGGCTTGGGCTCACCGAGCAGTTCCGCCTCGGCGTCCTTGTCCTTCTCGGACTCGGCCTTGATGGTGGCGGAGACGCCGTCCACGACGGCCTCGGGGTCGGCGATCTCGCCGTAGACACCGCCGAACTCGATCAGCTTCCCCGCCAGCGGGTTCGAGGTGTCCTTCACCTCGTAGCCGGCTTCGACCTGCTTCGCGTTCTTCACGCCGTTCTTCTCGGCGTCCTTCAGGAAGTCGTCGTCCGAGCCACCGACGCCGGCCTCCTCCTCCTTCGACTTCTTGTACTCGGTGAGCACCGTCTCCGGAGTGATCAGCTTGTGCGGGCCGTCGTTCGCGACCGATGAGCCGCCACCGCCCTGGGTGAAGAACCAGGCGCCGCCCGCGATCAGTGCGAGGGCCACGACCGACGCGCCGATGATCAGCCCCGTCTTCGACTTCTTCACGGCCGGCGGGGGCGGCGGGTAGCCGCCGGGGCCCTGGGGGGCGCCGTAGGGGGGCTGCTGGCCGCACTGGGGCTGCTGCTGCGGGTAGCCGTACGGGGGCTGCTGCGGCGGTACGCCCTGAGGAGCCTGCTGGGGGTAGCCGTAGCCGGGCTGCGGCTGCTGGTCGTACGGACCCGGCTGCTGACCGTAGGGGCCCGGCTGGCCGTACGGCCCGGGCTGCTGCGGCTGACCGCCGTACGGACCCGGCTGGTTGTAGCTCATGGACAGGTTCCCCTCACAGGATGTTTATGCGTAGCGAACATCCTGTCGGAAGCCGTGCCCCACATGGGCGGCGGGGGGCACACCGTTACGGAACAAACGCGTTTCGGGACAGCCCTGCGACACCCCTAAACTGACCCCGTGACCGAGAACACTCAGCAGCAGCCAGCAGCCAACCCCGAACTGCCGACCCAGTACGCGCCGGCCGAAGTAGAGGGGAAGCTGTACGAGCGCTGGGTAGAGCGCGGTTACTTCGAGGCCGACGCGAACAGCGAGAAGCCTCCGTACACCATCGTCATCCCGCCGCCGAACGTCACCGGCTCGCTGCACCTGGGCCACGCCTTCGAGCACACGCTGATCGACGCCCTCACCCGCCGCAAGCGGATGCAGGGCTACGAGACGCTGTGGCAGCCCGGCATGGACCACGCGGGCATCGCCACCCAGAACGTCGTCGAGCGCGAGCTCGCCAAGGAGGGCAAGTCCCGCCACGACCTGGGCCGCGAGGCGTTCGTCGAGCGCGTCTGGCAGTGGAAGGCCGAGTCCGGCGGTCAGATCTCCGGCCAGATGAAGCGACTCGGGGACGGCGTCGCCTGGTCCCGTGAGCGGTTCACCATGGACGAGGGGCTCTCCCAGTCCGTCCAGACCATCTTCAAGAAGCTCTACGACGACGAGCTGATCTACCGCGCCGAGCGCATCATCAACTGGTGCCCGCGCTGTCTGACGGCCATCTCCGACATCGAGGTCGAGTACCAGGACGACGACGGCGAGCTCGTCTCCATCCGGTACGGGGACGGCGACGCCTCCATCGTCGTCGCCACCACCCGCGCCGAGACGATGCTCGGCGACACCGCCGTCGCCGTCCACCCCGAGGACGAGCGGTACAAGCACCTGGTCGGCACGGAGATCGAGCTGCCGCTGACCGGCCGCCGGATCCCGGTCGTCGCCGACGAGCACGTCGACCCCGAGTTCGGCACCGGCGCCGTCAAGGTCACGCCCGCCCACGACCCGAACGACTTCGAGATCGGCCAGCGCCACGGCCTGCCGAACCTCGCCGTCATGGACGAGCGCGCGGTCATCACGGCCCACGGCCCCTTCCAGGGTCTGGACCGACTGGAAGCCCGCTCCGCCATCGTCGCCGCGCTGCGCGCCGAGGGCCGGATCGTCGCCGAGAAGCGTCCGTACGTCCACTCCGTCGGCCACTGCTCGCGCTGCAAGACCACCATCGAGCCGCGCCTGTCCATGCAGTGGTGGGTCAAGGTCGGCCCGCTCGCCCAGGCCGCCGGTGACGCGGTCCGCGACGGCAAGGTCAAGATCCACCCGCAGGAGATGGAGAAGCGGTACTTCGACTGGGTCGACAACCTCCACGACTGGTGCATCTCGCGCCAGCTGTGGTGGGGCCACCGCATCCCCGTCTGGTACGGCCCGAACGGCGAGATCGTCTGCGTCGGACCCGACGAGCAGCCGCCGACCGGCGAGGGCTGGCACCAGGACACCGACGTCCTGGACACCTGGTTCTCCTCCGGCCTGTGGCCGTTCTCCACGCTCGGCTGGCCGGAGCGGACCGACGACCTCGCGAAGTTCTACCCGAACTCCGTCCTCGTCACCGGCTACGACATCCTCTTCTTCTGGGTCGCCCGGATGATGATGTTCGGCCTGTACGCGATGGACGGCACCCCGCCGTTCCACACCATCGCTCTCCACGGCATGGTCCGCGACCAGTTCGGCAAGAAGATGTCGAAGTCCTTCGGCAACGCGGTCAACCCGCTGGACTGGATGGACGAGTACGGCTCCGACGCCGTCCGCTTCACCCTGGCCAACGGTGCCAACCCGGGCGTCGACGTCCCGATCGGCGAGGACTGGGTCAAGGCCTCCCGGAACTTCGCCAACAAGATCTGGAACGCCACCCGCTTCGCGCTGATGAACGGTGCGACGGTCGAGGGCCCGCTGCCCGACCCGTCGGAGATGTCCGCGACGGACCGCTGGATCCTCTCGCGGCTCAACAAGACGGTCGCCGAGGTCGACGCGTTCTACGACGACTACCAGTTCGCGAAGCTCGCCGACGCGCTCTACCACTTCGCGTGGGACGAGGTCTTCGACTGGTACGTCGAGCTGTCGAAGACCACGTTCTTCGCCGGCGGCAAGGGCGCCACGGTCTCCGGCCGGGTCCTCGGCGAGGTCCTGGACGTCATGCTGCGACTGCTCCACCCGATCGTCCCGTTCGTCACCGAGACGCTCTGGACCACGCTCACCGGCAAGGAGTCCGTCGTCATCGCCGACTGGCCCACCGACTCCGGCTTCCGCGACGACGCGGCGGAGAAGGAGATCGAGCTGGTCCAGCAGGTCGTCACCGAGGTCCGCCGGTTCCGCTCGGACCAGGGTCTGCAGCCCGGCCAGAAGGTCCCGGCCCGTCTGGACGTGACCGGCACCGCCCTCGCCCCGCACGAGGCCGCCATCCGTCAGCTGCTGCGCCTCCAGCCGGAGGGCGAGGGCTTCTCGGCCACCGCCTCCCTGCCCGTCGCCGGGGCCACGGTCGCGCTCGACCTGTCCGGCACGATCGACGTGGCGGCCGAGCGTAAGCGGCTCGCGAAGGACCTGGCCGCCGCCGAGAAGGAGAAGGCGCAGGCCAACGGGAAGCTCGGCAACGAGGCGTTCCTTGCGAAGGCGCCGGACAACGTCGTGGACAAGATCCGTACGCGGCTCGCCAAGGCGGACGAGGACATCGCCCGTATCCAGGCGCAGCTGGAGCGGCTGCCGCAGGCGTAGGCAGGCCTAAGCAGGCGTACAGCCTCAGACGGCGCGGGAGGGCCCGGAACCGATCGGTTCCGGGCCCTCCTCCCGTTTCAGGAGCCCACGCCCGCCGTCTCGGCGTTGCGGAGGCGGGTCTTTAACGACGTATTGACCGGAGTGCCCGATCTCACACGAGAAGTGACTTAGGTCCGGGGTGGCGGGTCGAAAGACCCTGGATGATGGAGGGCATGTCCCGACTGCCCGCCTTCCCCGCGCTGCGCCGCCGCGTGGACCGGTGGGCGGGTTCGCCGCGTGCGCTGGACGTCGTGACGGCGGTGAGCGCCTTCGCCCTGATGTCCCTCGACGTGCCGGGCCTGGCCCGCGCCGACAACTCTCTGACCGGCGCCACCGCCTCCCTGGTCCTGGCGGCCGGGGCCGCGACGCTCGTCCTGCGGCGGCGGCTGCCCTGGGTGCCGTACCTGGTGGCGCTCGCCCTGATGGGCTGGCTGCACGAGCTGACGATGATTCAGTTCGCGCTGTACTCCCTCGGCCGGTTCCGGGGGCGCGCGGTCGGCGTCGTCGCGACCGTGCTCTACGTGGCCGTGGCGTACGGCCTCTTCCTCATGCCCGGCTGGCCGGCCCGGCACGGCGAGACCCTCAGCGACTTCCTCAGCCTCGTCGTGCCGATCGGCGTGCTCGCGGCCGGCGTCGGCATCGGCGCGAACCGTCAGGACCTGGTGCGCGCCCTGGAGTCCCAGCGAGCGGAGGCGGCGGCCCGGCAGGCCGTCCAGGAGGAGCGGATCTCGGTCGGGCGGGACGTCCACGACCTGGTGGGACGCGAGCTGACCGTGCTCGCCGTACGGGCCGAGGTGCTCGCCGTACGGGCCAGGGGCGCGACGCACCACACGGACTTCGAGGAGCTCGCGGACACCGCCCGGCGGGCCCACCACATGCTGAACGAGACCCTCGTGCGGCGGGCCGACGGGGGAGCGGCGACACCCGGTCTCGAAGGGCTCGCCGCGCTCGCGGACGAGAGCGAGCGGATGGGCGGCCCGGTCGACCTCGAAGTCGCCGAGGAGGCCAAGGCGCTCTCGCCGCTGCGGCAGGCGGCCGTCCACCGTGTCGTCCAGGAGTGCCTGACGAACGCGGCCAAGCACGCGCCCGGGCTGCCGGTGACGGTCACGATCGAGGTGGCCGGCCGCGACCTGCGCGTCGAGGTCCGCAACCCGCTCCCCGAGACCCCGCCGGACCGCGCCCCGGTCTCCACGGGCACCGGCCTGTTCTCCATGGAGGAGCGGGTCACGAGCATGGGCGGCAGCCTGTCGGCGGGCCCGGACGGCGACACGTACACGGTGACGGCGCTGCTGCCGACGGGATTCGACCGGACATAGTCCCCGGCGCTGGCGCAGGGCGTCAGCGCGCCCGCTCCGCCCGCCCCAGCACCCGGTGCAGGCTGTCGAAGTCCTCCACGCAGCGGCCCGAGCCCAGGACCACGCAGTCCAGCGGGTCGTCCGCGACGAAGACCGGGATGCCCGTCGCCGAGGCCATCCGCAGGTCCAGGCCCGGCAGCAGCGCGCCGCCGCCCGTGAGGACGATGCCGTGCTCCATCACGTCGCCCGAGAGCTCCGGAGGGCACTCCTCCAGCGTCGCCCGCACCGCCGCGATGATCGCCTCCACCGGCTCGTCCAGGGCCGCCCGCACCTCCGCCACCGTCAGTTCCAGGGTCCTCGGCAGCCCGCTGACCTTCTCCCGGCCCCGTACCGTGAACGTCGCCCGCTCCCGCTCCTCCTCGCCCGGCACCGGCCACGCCGAGCCGATCGCCACCTTCACGTCCTCCGCCGTGCGTTCGCCGATCAGCAGCGAGTGCTCCTTGCGTACGAAGTCGGTGATCGCCGCGTCCAGCCGGTCGCCGCCCACCCGCAGCGACCGCGCCGTGACGATGCCGCCGAGCGAGATCACCGCCACCTCCGTGGTACCGCCGCCGATGTCCACGACCATCGAGCCGCGCGGGGACGAGACCGGCAGCCCCGCACCGATCGCCGCCGCCATCGGCTCCTCGATGAGATGGACCGCGCGGGCGCCCGCCGAGCGCGAGGCGTGCACGATCGCCCGCCGCTCGACCGGCGTCACCCCGCTCGGCACGCAGACCACCATCCGGGTCCGTGGCCTGCGCCCCTTCACCGCCTTGCGGACGAAGTGCCGGATCATTTCCTCGGCGGCCTCGTAGTCGCTGATCACCCCGTCCCGCAGCGGCCGGATCGCCGTGATCGAACCGGGCGTCCGGCCGATCGTCTCCTTCGCCTCCGTGCCGACCGCGAGCGCGGAGCGCGATCCCTCCTGGACCGCCACCACCGACGGTTCGTTGAGCACGATGCCCTGGCCGCGGGCGTAGAGGAGGGTGTTCGCGGTGCCGAGGTCGATGCCTATGTCCATGATCGCCAAGTTTGCCCGGCCGCTTCCGCGGACGGTGGGCCGAAAGTCCCGAAAGGGGTGGGTCCATGGTCCTGTCGGTGCCGCTCCGTAGACTGGGCCCGTGAGTGAGCCCCGCGACCAGTCCGGCGAGTCCGACCCGTTCGACGACATCGTCGCCTCCGAGACCGACAGAGACCCCGACCTGGCGGTGATCGAGGCCGGCAGCCGTACGCTGCGCGCGCAGTCCGGCCCGCCCCAGGGCGACCCGGTGCCCGCCCGGCCCGCCGACCCGGAGGTGGACAAGGCACTCCGCGAGGTCGAGACCGAGCTGTCGACCCGCTGGGGCGAGACCAAGCTCGAGCCCTCGGTGACCCGTATCGCGGCGCTCATGGACGTCCTGGGCGAGCCCCAGCGCGCGTACCCCTCCATCCACATCACCGGGACGAACGGCAAGACGTCCACGGCCCGGATGATCGAGGCCCTGCTCGCCGCCTTCGAGCTGCGCACCGGCCGGTACACCTCGCCGCACGTGCAGACGATCACCGAGCGCATCAGCCTGGACGGCGCCCCGATCTCCGCCGAGCGGTTCATCGAGACCTACCAGGACATCAAGCCGTACATCGAGCTGGTCGACTCCCGCGAGGAGTACCGCCTCTCCTTCTTCGAGGTCGTCACCGGCATGGCGTACGCGGCCTTCGCCGACGCCCCGGTGGACGTGGCGGTCGTCGAGGTCGGCATGGGCGGCACCTGGGACGCGACGAACGTGATCGACGCGCAGGTCGCCGTCGTCACCCCGATCGACCTGGACCACACCGACCGCCTCGGCGGGACGCCCGGCGAGATCGCGGTCGAGAAGTCCGGGATCATCAAGCAGGGCGCGACGGTCGTCCTCGCCCAGCAGCCGGTGGACGCGGCGCAGGTCATGCTGAAGAAGGCCGTCGAGGTCGACGCGACGGTGGCCCGCGAGGGCATGGAGTTCGGCATCGTCTCGCGCGAGGTCGCGGTCGGCGGCCAGTTGCTCACCCTGCGAGGGCTCGGCGGCGAGTACGAAGAGGTCTTCCTGCCGCTGCACGGCGCGCACCAGGCGCACAACGCGTCGGTCGCCCTCGCGGCGGTCGAGGCCTTCTTCGGGATCGGCGCGGAGCACGCCCGCACGCTGGACATCGACACCATCCGGCGCGCGTTCGGCTCGGTGGCCTCGCCGGGCCGCCTGGAGGTCGTCCGCAAGTCCCCGACGGTCATCCTGGACGCGGCGCACAACCCGCACGGCGCGCGGGCCACGGCCGACGGCATCAGCGAGTCGTTCGGCTTCTCCCGGCTCATCGGCGTGGTCTCCACCAGCGCCGACAAGGACGCCAAGGGGCTGCTCGAAGCCTTCGAGCCGATCTTCGCCGAGGTCGTGGTGACGGCGAACTCCAACCCGCGCGCCACGGACGTCGACGCGCTCGCGGCGATCGCCGTGGAGGTCTTCGGCGAGGACCGCGTGGTCGTCGAGCCGCGTCTGGACGACGCGATCGAGGCGGCGATCACCCTCGCGGAGGAAGAGGGCGAGTTCAGCGGCGCGGGTGTGCTCGTGACCGGTTCGATCTTCACGGTCGGGGACGCCCGGCTGCTGCTGGGAAGGCGCTGAATCCGATGCGTACGCTCTGTGCCTCGACGCTGATCGGCGAGTTCTTCGTGATCGGCTTCGCCGGGCTCGTCGCCATGAAGGACGACAGCCTGTCGATGGCCACGGTCTGGTGGGTCTGCGGCGTCGCGATGCTGCTGTCGGTGCTGCTCTGCGGGATGATCACCCGCCCGGGCGGCGTCCAGATGGGCTGGGCGCTGCAGATCGCCCTGATCGCGAGCGGCTTCTTCGTCCCGGTGATGTTCTTCCTCGGCGTCGCCTTCGCCGCCCTGTGGTGGGCCTCCTGCCACTACGGCGCGAAGATCGACGAGGTCAAGGCCCGCTGGGCCGCCCAGGCGGAGGCGGCGGAGGCCGGCGCGACGCCGGACACTCCCTAGACCCCGCGGAGCCGAGTCGGGCCCGCCCTGGACGTGGGCTGGGGTGGGCCTGACGCTGCGTAATCGGCGGGGGATCCGGCCCTGTAGCCTCTGAGTCCCGCACACCGGATTCGTAAGGAGCCCCCACCGTGAGCCAGCGCACGCTCGTCCTGCTCAAGCCCGACGCCGTCCGCCGTGGCCTGATCGGCGAGATCATCGGTCGTATCGAGCGCAAGGCCGGCTGGACCATCTCCGCGCTCGAACTGCGCGAGCTGAGCCAGGAGACGCTGGAGCAGCACTACGGCGAGCACAAGGGCAAGCCCTTCTACGAGCCGCTGATGGGCTTCATGCAGTCCGGCCCCGTCGTCGCCCTGGTCGTCGACGGTGAGCGCGTCATCGAGGGCCTGCGCACCCTGGCAGGACCGACCGACCCGATCGCCGCCGCCCCCGGCTCCATCCGTGGCGACTTCGGCACCATCGTCCGCGAGAACCTGATCCACGCCTCGGACTCCGAGGAGTCCGCCGCCAGGGAACTGAAGATCTTTTTCCCCGGCCTGGTCTGAGCCGACGGCGGAGAGGCCGAGTGGACCGGCCGACAGGGCCGACCGGGTACATCCCGTTCTGACCCGAAGTCAGCCATCCACCGCAACGAACCTGGGGCGACCGAAGGAATTTCGGTCGCCCCCGGGCATATGAACGACAGGACCGGGAACGCATCGCACCGTCCTGTCGTCACCTGTACAGAGGTGGACCACCGCGCGGTATCCGTGGGGGCGGCACTACGATGGAAAACTCCACGCCGTAGCACCCGAACACCCACCCACTTCGCACCACCTCGCCTACCTGAGAAGCCGTCAACGCTCCGATTGGGAAGGCCCGACGCATCCTCATGGGAAACAAGGGGAACTCAATGTCGTTCATCGGCCGTGACATGGCTGTCGACCTCGGGACCGCCAACACGCTGGTGTACGTCAGGGGTCGCGGCATCGTTCTGAACGAGCCGTCCGTCGTCGCGATCAACACCAACACCGGCGGCATCCTGGCGGTCGGCGCCGAGGCGAAGAAGATGATCGGCCGGACACCCGGCAACATCGTCGCCGTCCGGCCCCTGAAGGACGGCGTGATCGCCGACTTCGAGATCACCGAGCGCATGCTCCGCTACTTCATCCTCAAGATCCACAAGCGCCGCTACCTGGCTCGCCCCCGGGTCGTCGTCTGCGTGCCCTCCGGCATCACCGGAGTGGAGCGCCGCGCCGTCATCGAGGCCTCGACGCAGGCCGGCGCCCGTCAGGTGCACATCATCGAGGAGCCCATGGCCGCCGCCATCGGCTCGGGCCTGCCGGTCCACGAGGCCACGGGCAACATGGTCGTCGACATCGGCGGCGGCACCACCGAGGTCGCCGTGATCTCGCTCGGCGGAATCGTCACGGCACAGTCGATCCGGGTGGCCGGCGACGAGCTCGACAACGCGATCATCCAGCACATCAAGAAGGAGTACTCGCTCCTCCTCGGTGAGCGCACCGCCGAGCAGATCAAGATCACCATCGGCTCGGCCTACGACCTCGACAAGGACGAGCACACCGAGATCCGCGGCCGTGACCTCGTCTCCGGTCTGCCCAAGACCGTGGTCATCTCGGCCGCCGAGGTCCGCAAGGCCATCGAGGAGCCGGTCAACGCCATCGTCGACGCCGTGAAGACGACGCTCGACAAGTGCCCGCCCGAGCTCTCCGGTGACGTGATGGACCGCGGCATCGTTCTCACGGGTGGCGGCGCCCTGCTGCGCGGCCTGGACGAGCGGCTCCGCCGCGAGACCGGGATGCCGATCCACATCGCCGAGGATCCGCTCGACTCCGTGGCGCTGGGCTCCGGCAAGTGCGTGGAGGAGTTCGAGGCGCTCCAGCAGGTCCTGGACTCCCAGCCCCGCCGATAACGAATGAGCGGCTTTCGGCCAGCGATCGGCCGCACGGGTGGCAAGACCTCCCGTACGGCCGATCGTTGATATAGCGACACAAACCGGCACCAATCGCACGAACCGCACGAAGCAACCGAACCACGAGGAAAGGCACGGCCGCCGCACGTGAGGGACACACGAGAGAGCCGGCTGCTCCTGGTGCTGCTGATCGCCATCGCGTTCGCACTGATCACGGTGGACATCCGCGGCGGCGAGGAGTCACCCGTCGACGGCGCCCGCCAGGCGGCCGCGGCGGTCTTCGGACCGGTGGAGAACGGTGTCGCGGCGGCCGTCGATCCCATCGGCAACGCCATAGGGGCGGTACGCGACTCCGGCGAGCGGCACGACCGGCTCGCCGCCCTGGAGCGCGAGAACGCCGCTCTCAAGGCCAAGCTCGGCAGCGACGACCGCAACCGCAGCCGGCTGCGCGAACTCGACACGCTGCTCAAGACGGCCGGCGCCGGGCAGTACGGCATCAAGGGCGCCGAGGTCATCGGGATAGGAGCGGCCCAGGGCTTCTCCTGGACCGTCACCATCGACGCCGGGGCCAACGACGGCATCGAGCGGGACATGACCGTGCTCAACGGCTCGGGTCTCGTCGGCCGCGTCACCACCATCGGCCCCTCCACCTCGACGGTGCTCCTCGCCAGCGACCCCGACTTCACCGTCGGCACCCGCATGGAGAACTCGGACGAACTCGGCTTCGCCACCGGCCAGGGCAACGGACCTCTCCTGGTCCAGCTCCTCAACGGCAAGGCGAAGGTGAAGAACGGCGACCGGCTCGTCACCTTCGGCTCGCAGGCGAACAAGCCCTTCGTGCCCGGCGTCCCGGTCGGCGAGGTCGTCCGCGTCGACCCGCTGGGCGGCGGTCTCACGCGCAACATCTACGTCCGCCCGTACGTCAGCTTCTCCAAGCTCGACATCGTCGGCGTCGTCGTCCAGGCCCCGCGCACCAACCCGCGCGACACGGTCCTGCCGCCCAAGCCGAAGCCCGCGCCGACCGTCACCGTCACGGTCACCCCGAAGCCCCCGGCGGGCGAGCAGCAGCCGCAGGGCCAGGTCGAGGGTCAGGTACAGGGCGGCGAGCAGCCGCAGGGGGAGCAGCAGCCGGGTCAGCAGCCGGGCCAACAGCAACCGCCGGGGCAGATGCCCGAGAACGAGCAGCAGAACGATCAGCAGGGGGACTGAGGCATGAAGTTCAACCGGATCCTGCTCTCCACCACGCTCGTCGTCGTCGCCCTGGTCATCCAGGTCTCCGTCCTCGCGCGCCTCCAGCTCCCCGGCGCCGTACCCGATCTCGTCCTGCTGACCGTCCTCGGTCTCGCGCTCGTGTACGGCCCCGTCAGCGGCTCCCTCATCGGCTTCGGGGCCGGCCTCCTCGCCGACCTCGCCCCGCCCGCCGACCACGCCGCCGGCCGCTACGCGCTGGTCCTCTGCGTCATCGGCTACCTCGCCGGACTGGCCCGCCCCGACAACGGCAAGCTCAAGTCCGCCAGCGGCCCGATGGCCGTGGTCGTCGCCGCGTCGATCGGCTCCACCCTGCTCTACGCGGGGGTCGGCGCCCTCGTCGGTGACACCGCCGCCCGCCATGTCGGCCTCGGCTTCCTGCTGTTCACCGCGGCCCTCTACGACCTCCTCCTCGCGCCCTTCACCGTGCCGCTGATCATGGCGCTCGCCCGGCGCGCGGAGAACGACCCGCTCACCGCCGACAGCTCCGGCGGGACGGACGTCGCCTCCGGCTGGCTCAGCTCGGGCACCGGCCTGCAGATCGGCAACCAGCGCGGCGGCCTGCGCGTCAAGGCGGCCCGTACGAGAGCGGCACGCGCCGGACGCATCAAGGGAGTCAAGCGACTGTGAGCGAGGGGGCACCGGCAGTATGAGCAACATCCCGGAGACCGGGCGGACCCCCAGGGTCCAGGTCCGGCTCGTCATCATCCAGATCCTCGTCTTCTCCCTCCTCCTCACCCTCGGCGGACGCCTCTGGTACCTCCAGATCCGCAACGGCAAGGAGTACGCCGAAGAGGCGAAGAGCAACAACATCCAGCGCGTCGTCCAGCCCGCCGTCCGCGGCGCGATCCTCGACGCCCGGGGCGTCCCGCTCGCCGACAACGAGACCCGGCTCGTGGTCTCCGCGTCCCGCACGGACCTGATGAAGATGAAGGACGACGGCAAGGCCGTCCTCACCCGCCTCGCGGGCGTCCTCGGCATGAAGCCCAAGGACGTCATGGACAAGGTCCGGCTCTGCGACTCGCAGACCCCGAAGCCCTGCTGGAACGGTTCCCCCTACCAGCCGATCCCGATCACCGACGAGGCCACCACGCAGCAGGCCCTGCGGATCCGGGAGAGCACCGAGGACTTCCCCGGCATCAGCGCCGAACTCACCGCCGTACGCCGCTACACGGCACCCGGCAAGGCCAAGACCGCGCAGGTGCTCGGCTATCTCTCGCCGGTGACCGACGAGGAGATCCAGAAGGCCAAGGACTCCGAGTCGCCGTACCTCCGCTCCGACCAGATCGGCCGCTCCGGTATCGAACGCACCTACGACAAGGAGCTGCGCGGCAAGGCGGGCGTCACGTCGTACGAGGTGGACAAGGTCGGCCGGGTCATGGGCCAGACCCAGTCCGATCCCGGTGTGCCCGGCTCCACCCTCGTCACCAGCATCGACGCCCGCGTCCAGTCCGTCGCCGAGTACGAGCTCGCCCAGGCGATGAAGACGGTCCGCGGCGAGACCGACAAGATCACCGGCCGGAAGTACGAGGCCGACGCCGGTGCCGTCGTCGTGATGGAGTCCAAGACGGGCCGCGTCGTCGCGATGGCGTCCCAGCCCGACTACGACCCGAACGCCTGGGTCGGTGGCATCTCCGGCAAGGACTACGCGCGGCTCACCAGCAAGGACTCCAACTACCCGCTGCTCAACCGGGCCATCCAGGGGCAGGCGCCGGCCGGCTCCGTCTTCAAGGTCGTGTCGGCGAGCGCGGCAGTACGGGCCGGCTACGACTTCGACGACAAGTACCTCTGCAGCAGCTCCTACAGCATGGGCAACCGGAGCTTCGCGAACTTCGAGTCCCAGGGACACGGCCCCATCACCCTCGGCGACGCCCTCAAGTACTCCTGCAACACGGTCTTCTACCGTCTCGGCCACCAGGAGTGGAACCGCGACGGCGGCCTCAAGCCCAAGAAGGACGCCCACGACTGGTTCTACCGGACCGCACGTGACTTCGGCTTCGGCTCCGAGACCGGCATCGACGTGCCGAACGAGGTCACAGGCCGTATCCCGGACCGCCAGTGGAAGCAGAAGTTCTGGGAGGCCAACAAGGACGCCTGGTGCAAGCAGGGCAAGAAGGGGGGCAGCTACGTCGAGCAGATCGCCTACGAGAGCTGCCTCGAGGGCAACCAGCTGAAGGCCTACGACAGCATCAACTTCTCCATCGGTCAGGGCGACGTCCTCATCACGCCCGTCCAGCTGGCCACCGCCTACGCCGCCATCAGCAACGGCGGCACCCTCTTCAACCCCACCATCGGCAAGGCCGTGATCAGCCCCGACGGCAAGAGCGTCGAGGAGATCAAGCCCGAGGCCCACGGCAAGCTGCCGGTCAACGCCCAGACGATCAAGGACCTCGACAAGGGGCTCCGCTCGGTCGTCGAGCCCGGCGGCACCGCCGCCTGGCGCTTCGGCGGCTGGCCGCAGGACAAGATCCCGATGCGCGCCAAGACGGGTACCGCCCAGGTCTACGGCAAGCAGACGACCTCCTGGTTCGCCACGTACACCGACGACTTCACGATCGTCATGACGATCTCCCAGGGTGGTACGGGCTCCGGCGCCTCCGGCCCCGCCGTGCGCAACATCTACGACGCGCTCTACGGCCTCGACGACGCCGGCAACCAGGACCTCAAGCGCGCCCTCCTGCCCAAGCCGCAGTCGGCGCTGCCGAAGGTCCAGGCCGACGGCTCGATCGACGCGCCGGACATCAAGGCGTACGACCCGAAGTCGCAGCTCGTCGACCCGGAGAAGCAGAAGGACGGACAACAGCCGCTCGCGGGGCCGCCGCCGCACGCCAGGACTGGGGACTGAACCGATGACCGCACCCCACGGCTTCTCCGTCTCCCGGTACGCCCCCGAGCGCGGCACCTTCGCGAAGCTCGCCGCCCGCGACTCGGTGGTGCGCCGGCTCGACTGGCCGATGCTGCTCTCCGCGCTCGCGCTCTCCTTCATCGGCGCGCTGCTCGTCTGGTCCGCCACCCGCGGCCGCACCGAGCTCAACGGCGGCGACCCGTACGCCTTCCTGTTCCGGCACTCGCTGAACACCGGCATCGGGTTCGCCCTGATGGTCGGCACGGTCTGGCTCGGCCACCGCACCCTGCGCACCGCGGTCCCGATCCTCTACGGCATCTCGATCGTGCTGATCCTCGCCGTCCTCACCCCGCTCGGCGCGACCATCAACGGCGCGCACGCGTGGATCGTGATCGGCGGCGGCTTCTCGCTCCAGCCCAGCGAGTTCGTGAAGATCACGATCATCCTGGGCATGGCGATGCTGCTCGCCGCCAAGGTCGACGCGGGCGACCAGATCCACCCGGACCACAAGACCGTCGCCAAGTCGCTGCTGCTGGCCGCGCTGCCGATGGCCATCGTCATGCTGATGCCGGACCTCGGCTCGGTGATGGTCATGGCGGTGATCGTGCTCGGTGTGCTCCTCGCCTCCGGCGCCTCCAACCGCTGGGTCCTCGGCCTCATCGGCGCCGGTGTCGCGGGCGCGGTCGCCGTCACCGCGCTCGGCCTGCTCGACGAGTACCAGATCAACCGCTTCGCCGCCTTCGCCAACCCCGAACTCGACCCGGCGGGCGTCGGCTACAACACCAACCAGGCGCGCATCGCGATCGGCTCCGGAGGCCTGTACGGCGCGGGGCTCTTCAACGGCCACCAGACCAGCGGCCAGTTCGTGCCCGAGCAGCAGACCGACTTCATCTTCAGCGTCGCCGGCGAGGAGCTCGGCTTCCTCGGCGGCGGACTGATCATCGTGCTGCTCGGCGTGATCCTCTGGCGGGCCTGCCGGATCGCCCGGGAGACCACCGAGCTCTACGGCACGATCGTCGCGGCCGGCATCATCGCCTGGTTCGCCTTCCAGTCCTTCGAGAACATCGGCATGGCGCTCGGCATCATGCCGGTGGCGGGTCTGCCGCTGCCCTTCGTGTCGTACGGCGGCTCGTCGATGTTCGCGGTGTGGGTGGCGATCGGACTGCTCCAGTCGATCAAGGTGCAGCGGCCGATAACGGCCTGAGTGGTGCGATCCCTGCGCGACGGCCTCCCCTTCGGTTCACTTCCCGTCTAGATTCGATTCATGGCGGAGACGAAGCGCGAGATCGAGCGGAAGTACGAAGCCACGGCCCGGACGGAGCTGCCGGACCTGACACGGGCGCCCGGCGTCGCCTCGGTCGAGGACCGGGGCGTCGCCGAACTCGACGCCGTCTACTACGACACCCCGGACCTGCGGCTCGCCGCGGACTCGCTGACCCTGCGCCGCCGCACGGGCGGCGGGGACGCGGGCTGGCACCTCAAGTTCCCGGTCGCGTCCGGGATCCGCGACGAGATCAGGGCCCCGCTCTCCGAGTCCCTCCCCAAGGCCCTGGCGGGCCTGGTCCGCTCCCGCACGCGCGCCGAGTCCGTCGTCCCGGTCGTCCGCCTGCGCTCCTCGCGCCAGGTCCACCACCTGGTGGACGACACCGGCGCCCTCCTCGCCGAACTCTCGGTCGACACGGTCCACGCGAACCGCCTCCCGGAGGGCCCGGACACCTCCTGGACGGAGATCGAGGTCGAACTCGCGGACGACGCGGAACCCGGAATCCTGGACGCGGTCGACAGGCGCCTGAGGAAGGCGGGCATCCGCCCGTCGTCGTCCGCGTCGAAACTGGCGAGGGCGCTGGAGGAGACGGCCGACCAGGCGCCTGAGGCGGACGAGTCGCCGGTGGCGGACGACGACACCGCCGGTGGCCGTGTCCTCGCGTACGTACGGGAGCAGGTGGACGCGATCGTCGCGCTCGACCCCGCCGTGCGCCGCGACCTGCCCGACTCCGTGCACCAGATGCGCGTCGCCTGCCGACGCCTCCGCAGCGCCTTCAAGAGCTACCGCAAGGTCCTGGACCGCACCGCCACCGACCCGATCGGCGACGAGCTCAAGTGGCTCGCCGGCGAACTCGGCTTCGCCCGCGACCAGGAGGTCCTGCACGCCCGCCTCCGCGCCCGCATCGACGAGCTCCCCCGCACCCTCGCCCTCGGCCCCGTCCGCGCCCGCCTGCGGATCTGGAACAACGCCCACAGCGGTGGCGCCCGCCGCAAGGCCCTCGCCGCCCTCGACTCGGCCCGCCACCTCGCGCTGCTCGACGCCCTCGACGCGCTCCTCGCGGACCCGCCGCTCCGCAAGGATGCCCAGGACGCCCCGGAGCCGGTCCTCGCCCGCGCCGTCCTCAAGGACTACGACCGCCTCGCCACCCGCGTCGATCACGCCCTCGCCCACCACACCGGCCACGACCGCGACCTCGCGATGCACGACGCCCGCAAGGCCGCCAAGCGCGCCCGCTACGCCGCCGAGGCCGCCAGGCCCAGCCTCGGCAAGGCCGCCAAGCGCTTCGCCAAACGAGTGAAGGCCGTCCAGTCCCTCCTCGGCGACCACCAGGACAGCGTGGTCGCCCGCGAGGCCCTGCGCGACCTCGGCATCCAGGCCCACGCGGCCGGCGAGTCCGCGTTCACCTGGGGACTCCTGCACGGCCAGGAGGAGGCGGCCGGTGCCGCGGGCGAACGCGAGTTCCCCGAGGTCTGGGCCAAGGCCTCGGCCCCAGAGCTGCGGGAACCGCTCACCCACTGAGCACCGGGTACGCTTGAGAGTCGCCCTCGCCCCCTGCCAGCCCCACGAAGGTTCGAGATGTCTGCTGCCGAGTCTGTCTTCCCGCAGCTCGAAGCCCTGCTCCCGCACGTGCAGAAGCCGATTCAGTACGTCGGTGGAGAGCTGAACTCCACGGTCAAGCCGTGGGAGTCCGCCGACGTCCGCTGGGCGCTGATGTACCCGGACGCGTACGAGGTCGGCCTGCCCAACCAGGGCGTCATGATCCTCTACGAGGTACTGAACGAGCGCGAGGGCGTCCTGGCCGAGCGCACGTACAGCGTGTGGCCGGACCTCGAAGAGCTGATGCGGGAGCACGGCGTCCCGCAGTTCACCGTCGACAGCCACCGCCCGGTCGGCGCGTTCGACGTCTTCGGCCTGAGCTTCTCCACCGAGCTCGGCTACACCAACATGCTCACGGCCCTCGACCTGGCGGGCATCCCGCTGGAGTCCAAGGACCGCACCGTCGACCACCCGATCGTGCTCGCCGGCGGCCACGCCGCGTTCAACCCCGAGCCGATCGCGGAGTTCATCGACGCGGCGATCATCGGCGACGGCGAGCAGGCCGTCCTCGACATGACCGAGATCATCCGCGCCTGGAAGGCCGAGGGCCGCCCGGGCGGGCGCGAGGAGGTCCTCCTCCGGCTCGCCAAGACCGGCTCGGTCTACATCCCGGGCTTCTACGACGTCGAGTACCTCCCGGACGGCCGCATCGCCCGCGTGGTCCCGAACCGCTCGGGCGTGCCGTGGCGCGTGTCGAAGCACACGGTCATGGACCTCGACGAGTGGCCGTACCCGAAGCAGCCGCTGGTCCCGCTCGCCGAGACGGTCCACGAGCGGATGTCGGTGGAGATCTTCCGCGGCTGCACCCGCGGCTGCCGTTTCTGCCAGGCCGGCATGATCACGCGCCCCGTGCGGGAGCGAAGCATCACCGGCATCGGCGAGATGGTCGAGAAGGGCCTCAAGGCGACGGGCTTCGAGGAGGTCGGCCTCCTCTCGCTCTCCTCCGCGGACCACACCGAGATCGGTGACATCGCCAAGGGCCTCGCGGACCGCTACACCGACGACAAGATCGGCCTCTCGCTCCCCTCCACCCGCGTGGACGCGTTCAACGTCGACCTGGCGAACGAGCTGACCCGCAACGGCCGCCGTTCCGGTCTGACCTTCGCCCCCGAGGGCGGCTCCGAGCGCATGCGCAAGGTCATCAACAAGATGGTCTCGGAGGAGGACCTGATCCGTACGGTCGCCACGGCCTACGGCAACGGCTGGCGCCAGGTGAAGCTGTACTTCATGTGCGGCCTGCCGACCGAGACCGACGAGGACGTCCTCCAGATCGGTGACATGGCGGTCAACGTGATCGCCAAGGGCCGCGAGGTCTCCGGCCAGAACGACATCCGCTGCACGGTCTCCATCGGCGGCTTCGTCCCGAAGCCCCACACCCCGTTCCAGTGGGCCCCGCAGCTCTCGGCCGAGGAGACGGACGCGCGCCTGCAGAAGCTCCGGGACAAGATCCGCGGCGACAAGAAGTACGGCCGCTCCATCGGCTTCCGCTACCACGACGGCAAGCCCGGCATCGTCGAGGGCCTGCTCTCGCGCGGCGACCGCCGGATCGGCGCCGTCATCCGCGCCGTCTACGAGGACGGCGGCCGCTTCGACGGCTGGCGCGAGCACTTCTCGTACGACCGCTGGATGGCGTGCGCGGACAAGACGCTCCCCGAGATGGGCGTCGACGTCGACTGGTACACCACCCGCGAGCGCACCTACGAAGAGGTCCTCCCCTGGGACCACCTGGACTCCGGCCTGGACAAGGACTGGCTCTGGGAGGACTGGCAGGACGCCCTCGACGAGACCGAGGTCGACGACTGCCGCTGGACCCCGTGCTTCGACTGCGGCGTCTGTCCGCAGATGGACACGCAGATCCAGATCGGCCCCACGGGCAAGAAGCTGCTGCCGCTGACGGTCGTCAAGTAGCCGCGCGACACTCCGACGACGGCCCGGCGCGAGGGGAGACCCCGCGCCGGGCCGTCGCCGTGCCGCACCCCGGGTGACCGAGCCTGGGGAACCGGTGGTGGGCTCTACGCGTACTCTGGGTAGTACAACAACCGTCTCCGGCGCGGCGCCCACACCCGAGATCTCCTCGCGAAAGCGGGGGTGAGCCGGGCGGGCCCCCCAGAGGCCACCTGTCTGTTCGAGGGCGGCGCGGCACCCGCGCCCGCCCCGCACCGAGGAGAAGAACCACTGGGCAAGCGACAGCCCGAAGGCCCGCCGCCCGCACCGGCGGTGCAGCGCATCCGACTGCGCTACACCAAGCGCGGCCGCCTCCGGTTCACCAGCCACCGTGACTTCCAGCGCGCCTTCGAGCGCGCGCTGCGCCGCGCCGAGGTGCCCATGGCGTACTCGGCCGGATTCACCCCGCACCCCAAGGTGTCGTACGCCAACGCCGCCCCCACGGGTACGGGCTCCGAGGCCGAGTACCTGGAGATCGCCCTCACCGAGGCACGGGACCCCGAGACTCTGCGGGTCCTGCTCGACGAGTCGCTCCCGGCCGGCCTCGACATCACCGACGCCGTCGAGGCCCGTACCTCGGGCCTCGCCGACCGGCTCACCGCCTCCGTGTGGGAGCTCCGGCTCGACGGCGTCACCCCCGAGGACGCGGAGAAGGCCGTCGACGCCTTCCTCGCGGCCGAGACCGTGGAAGTGCAGCGCAAGACCAAGAACGGCATCCGTTCCTTCGACGCCCGCTCCGCCGTCGCCGAGCTCCAGGCACGTTCCGCGGCTGATAGGCCGCTGGACAATGCCTGTGCGATACTGCGGCTGGTTGTTCGGCACGTAACACCTGCCGTGCGACCCGACGACGTCCTGTCCGGTCTCCGAGCTGTGGCCGACCTGGCGCCGCCGGTCCCCGCAGCGGTGACCAGGCTGGCGCAGGGGCTCTTCGACGAGGAGTCCGGCACGGTGACCGACCCGCTCGCGCCCGACCGCGAGGCAGTCACGGCCGCTACACCCACGGCCGCCGCGACCGCCTCAGCGACGGCGCCGGGTACCGGTTCCGCGTAGGGAGCGGTCGTTGTAGCGCAGCCCTGGCACTCGGGAGCCACCTGGGTCGGGCCGCGCACTGACCAGGAGACTTTCGCCAGGCCGTACGTAGAACGCGTACGGAACCGGCGAGCCAGACATCAGCTCCCGTGCGGCGCCCGCGCCCCGGACGGCGGCACCGCGCATCGTGCGTGATCGTGCCGCCGGACCGGACCAAGACGCGGCGCCCGGGGGCGTGACGGGAGAACCGCCCGCATGCTCGAGCCGAACGAAGAGAACAACAGCAACGCACCTGGTGACAAGCTGCCGCCGCGCCGCAGGCGCCGCGCCGCTTCCCGCCCCGCCGGTCCGCCGGTCGCGGCGGAGGTCACCGAGACCGTGGCCGAGGTCGTCGTGGAGACGCCCGCCACCCCGGCCGCCGCGCCGGAGCCCGTGGAGGAGCCCGCCGCTCCCGCGCGCACCCGCCGCCGCGCCACCCGCAAGGCCACCGCCCCGGAGCCGGTCGCCGAGACCGTCGAGGCCGTCGCGACCGAGGCCCCCGCCGAGGAGCCCGCCGCCCCGGCGCGCACCCGCCGCCGTGCCACCCGTAAGGCCACGTCGCCCGAGCCGGTCGCCGCCGAGGTCGTCGAGGAGGCTCCCGTCGCGGAGGCTGCGGAGGCCCCCGTCGAGGAGCCCGCCGCGCCCGCCGCCCCGCGTGCCCGCCGCCGCGCCACCCGTAAGGCCACCACGCCCGAGCCGGTCGTCGAGGCCGTCGAGGCCGTCGCGGAGGCCCCCGTGGCGGAGGCTGCGGAGGCCCTCGTCGAGGAGCCCGCCGCCCCCGCGCGCACCCGCCGCCGTGCCACCCGTAAGGCCACCTCGCCCGAGCCGGTCGCCGAGGCCGGTGGCGAGAGCCTGCCGCAGGAGACCGTCACGCAGATCACCGCCGAGGCCGCCGAGCCCGAGGTCGCCGCCGCCGAGAAGGCCGCCACGCGTGGCCGTACCCGCCGCCGCGCCACCTCGCCGCAGTTCACCTCGGAGCCGGTCGTCGCCCCCGTGAAGGAGGAGGAGCCCCGCGGTCGCCGTGCCGGGCGCCCCGCCGTCGCCGTCTTCCAGGCCCCGGTCTTCGCCGAGCCCATGTTCCAGACCCCGGAGACCGCGGCCGCCGCCGCTGCCGCCGATGTCGTGGAGGAGTACGAAGAGGAGACGGAGACGGTCGAGGCCGAGGAGACCGCCGCGCCCGTCGAGGCCGTCGAGCGTCCCGAGCCCGCCGGTCGCCGGCGCCGCCGCCGTCGTGGCGAGCCCGCCGAGCCCGTGGCCGTCGAGCCGGTGCCCGCCACCGTCGCCGACGAGCCCGAGGTCGAGGCCGAGGAGCCCGAGGCGGAGGCCGAGGAGTCCGACGAGTACGGGGACCGTCCGTCCCGCCGTCGCCGCCGTGGTGGCCGTCGCCGCCGCCGCGGTGAGCTCGCCGAGGCCGAGGAGGCCGAGGAGAGCGACGAGACGGAGGAGGCCCGCGCCGAGGACGACGAGTCCGAGGACGAGGAGTCCGACTCCGACGAGTACGAGGGCGGCGCGTCGTCCTCCGGCAGCAGCAGCTCCCGTCGCCGTCGTCGCCGTCGCCGCCGCAGCGGTGACGCCGGTGGCGAGGCCGAGGCGGGCGACGAGGACGGCGTCCGTACGGTCGTCAAGGTCCGCGAGCCCCGCCCGGCGCGCGAGAAGGCCGAGCCGTCCGACGAGGTCCAGTCCATCAAGGGCTCGACCCGCCTGGAGGCGAAGAAGCAGCGCCGCCGCGAGGGCCGCGAGCAGGGCCGCCGCCGCGTCCCGATCATCACCGAGGCCGAGTTCCTGGCCCGCCGTGAGGCCGTCGAGCGCGTCATGGTCGTCCGCCAGAACGGCGAGCGCACCCAGATCGGCGTCCTGGAAGACAACGTGCTCGTCGAGCACTACGTCAACAAGGAGCAGGCCACCTCGTACGTCGGCAACGTCTACCTGGGCAAGGTCCAGAACGTGCTGCCGTCGATGGAGGCCGCCTTCGTCGACATCGGCAAGGGCCGCAACGCCGTCCTGTACGCCGGTGAGGTCAACTTCGAGGCCCTCGGCATGGCCAACGGGCCGCGCCGTATCGAGTCCGCCCTCAAGTCCGGCCAGTCGGTCCTGGTGCAGGTCACCAAGGACCCGATCGGCCACAAGGGTGCCCGTCTGACCAGCCAGGTCTCGCTGCCCGGCCGCTACCTCGTCTACGTCCCCGAGGGGTCGATGACCGGTATCAGCCGCAAGCTGCCCGACACCGAGCGCGCCCGGCTGAAGACCATCCTCAAGAAGATCGTCCCCGAGGACGCGGGCGTCATCGTGCGCACCGCCGCCGAGGGCGCGAGCGAGGACGAGCTGCGCCGTGACGTCGAGCGGCTGCAGGCGCAGTGGGAGGACATCCAGAAGAAGGCGAAGAGCGGCAACGCCCCGACCCTTCTCTACGGCGAGCCGGACATGACCGTCCGTGTCGTCCGCGACATCTTCAACGAGGACTTCTCGAAGGTCATCGTCAGCGGTGACGACGCCTGGGAGACCATCCACGGGTACGTCAACCACGTCGCCCCGGACCTGACCGACCGCCTGTCCAAGTGGACGAGCGAGGTCGACGTCTTCGCGACGTACCGGATCGACGAGCAGCTGATGAAGGCGCTCGACCGCAAGGTCTGGCTGCCGAGCGGTGGCTCGCTGGTGATCGACAAGACCGAGGCGATGATCGTCGTCGACGTCAACACCGGCAAGTTCACCGGTCAGGGCGGCAACCTCGAAGAGACCGTGACGAGGAACAACCTCGAAGCGGCCGAGGAGATCGTCCGCCAGCTGCGCCTGCGCGACCTGGGCGGCATCGTCGTCATCGACTTCATCGACATGGTCCTGGAGTCCAACCGCGATCTGGTGCTGCGCCGCCTCCTTGAGTGCCTGGGCCGGGACCGGACCAAGCACCAGGTGGCCGAGGTCACCTCGCTGGGCCTGATCCAGATGACCCGTAAGCGGGTCGGCCAGGGTCTCCTCGAGTCCTTCTCCGAGACCTGCGTCCACTGCAACGGGCGTGGCGTCATCGTGCACATGGAGCAGCCGACCGCCCCCGGTGGCGGTGGCAGCGGCAAGCGCTCGAAGCGGCGTGGCCGCGGCGGTGCCGAGCACCACGAGCACGAGCACGTCGAGGGCGTCGAGGAGACGGAGTCCGAGACCGAGACGGTCGAGACCGAGGCCGAGGTGGCCGCGGAGATCGCCGCCCCGGTCGCCGTGGAGGAGCCCTTCCGCGCGGACGAGGAGCTGTACAGCAGCGCCGCCGAGGCCGAGGCCGCCGCCACGCGTGGCCGTGGTCGCCGTCGGGCGACCCGCAGGGTCTCCGCGCCGGTCGCCTCCACGCCCGCCCCGGCGGTCGTGGCGGAGCCCGAGCCCGAGCCCGTCGTCGCCGAGGCGCCGGAGCCGGTCGTCGAGGCCGCTCCCGAGCCCGCGCCGGCCGTCGAGGAGGCCGCCCCGGCCCCCCGTGCGCGCCGCCGTGCCACCCGTAAGGCGACGGCCCCCGCCGGTTCGCCGGCCGCCGCGGAGGCGGTCGCCGAGACCGTCGTCGAGCCCGTCGCGGCCCCGGAGCCGGTCGTCGAGGCCGCTCCCGAGCCGGAGCCGGTCGTCGAGGAGGCCCCCGCGGCCGCCCCGCCGAGGGCCCGTCGCCGGGTCGTCCGCAAGGTGACCGCCCCCGCCGGTTCGCCCTCGGGCGCCGAGGAGGCCGCCGTCCTGGTGGTCGAGTCCCCGGTCGCCGCCGAGGCGCCCGCCGAGGACGCCGAGGACGCCGCCCCGGCCAAGAAGACGGCCGCCCGCAAGACGGCGAAGAAGGCCACCGCGAAGAAGGCCGCCACCAAGAAGACGGCGACGGCCAAGAAGACCGCGGCGAAGAAGACCACTGCGAAGAAGGCCGCCACCAAGAAGACGGCAGCCCCCGCGCAGGACTGAGGTAGCGGTCGGGGCCGTCCCGTACGGGACGGCCCCACCGGTCCCGGGGATGTCACGCGAATTTGACCCCCCATGGCACCGGCCCGTAACCTTGACCGTCGGCGTGTCGTATGACATGCCAAACCCCTGAGCACCCTCCTCCCGGTCTGCCGGGAGAGGCCGCTCGTCCACTTCCGGATCACCGCGGGCTCCGGCCCGTGTGAGCGGCTGGCATCAGGGGTCCGTCCCGAGTGAGAGAGAGATCCGCGTGTACGCCATCGTGCGCAGCGGTGGTCGCCAGCACAAGGTTGCTGTCGGCGACATCGTTGAGGTTGACAAGATTTCCACTGCCAAGGTTGGCGACACCGTAGAGCTCTCTACGCTGCTCGTTGTCGACGGCGAGGCCGTGACCAGCGACCCGTGGGTGCTGGCCGGTATCAAGGTCACGGCCGAGGTCGTGGACCACCACAAGGGCGCGAAGATCGACATCCTGCGCTACAAGAACAAGACCGGCTACCGCCGTCGCCAGGGTCACCGTCAGCAGTACACGGCGATCAAGGTCACCGGTATCCCCGCGGCTGCGAAGTAAGAGGGACTGAGACATGGCACACAAGAAGGGCGCATCGTCCACCCGGAACGGGCGCGACTCCAACGCTCAGCGGCTCGGCGTGAAGCGCTTCGGCGGTCAGCTCGTCAACGCCGGTGAGATCCTGATCCGCCAGCGCGGCACCCACTTCCACCCGGGCTCGGGTGTCGGCCGTGGCGGCGACGACACGCTGTTCGCCCTGCAGGCCGGTTCGGTGCAGTTCGGCACCCACCGTGGCCGCAAGGTCGTGAACATCGTTCCGGTCGCCTGATCGGTTCTTTTCGCGGAGGCGGACCTCACTTCCCGGCAGGGAAGCGGGTCCGCCTTTCGCGTGTTACTAGATAGACATTCCACCTCGTAGTACCCCCTTGTAACTGGAGGCACAGAACCATGACCACCTTCGTGGACCGCGTCGAGCTGCACGTCGCCGCGGGTAGCGGAGGCCACGGCTGCGCCTCCGTTCACCGAGAGAAGTTCAAGCCCCTCGGCGGGCCGGACGGCGGCAACGGCGGCCGTGGCGGTGATGTGACCCTGGTCGTCGACCAGTCGATCACCACGCTCCTCGAGTACCACCACTCCCCGCACCGCAAGGCGACCAACGGTCAGCCCGGTGCCGGTGACAACCGCTCCGGCAAGGACGGCCAGGACCTCGTCCTGCCCGTGCCCGACGGCACCGTCGTCCTCGACAAGCAGGGCAACGTGCTCGCCGACCTGGTCGGCCAGGGCACCACCTTCGTCGCGGGCCAGGGCGGCCGCGGCGGCCTCGGCAACGCGGCGCTCGCCTCCGCCCGCCGCAAGGCCCCCGGCTTCGCGCTGCTCGGCGAGCCGGGCGAGGCGCGGGACATCGTCCTGGAGCTGAAGACCGTCGCCGACGTGGCCCTCGTGGGCTACCCGAGCGCCGGCAAGTCCTCGCTCATCTCCGTCCTCTCGGCCGCCAAGCCGAAGATCGCGGACTACCCCTTCACCACGCTCGTCCCGAACCTGGGCGTCGTCACGGCCGGCTCGACGGTCTACACGATCGCCGACGTGCCGGGCCTGATCCCGGGCGCCAGCCAGGGCCGCGGCCTGGGCCTGGAGTTCCTGCGCCACGTCGAGCGCTGCTCGGTCCTGGTGCACGTCCTGGACACGGCGACGCTGGAGTCCGACCGCGACCCCGTCACCGACCTCGACGTCATCGAGGAGGAGCTGCGGCAGTACGGCGGCCTGGAGGACCGGCCCCGTATCGTCGTCCTCAACAAGATCGACATCCCGGACGGCCAGGACCTGGCGGACATGATCCGCCCGGACCTGGAGGCGCGCGGCTACCAGGTCTTCGAGGCCTCCGCCGTGGCCCGTACGGGTCTGAAGGAGCTCTCCTTCGCCCTGGCCGGCATCGTCGCCGAGGCGCGCGCGGCCAAGCCGAAGGAGGAGTCGACCCGGATCGTCATCCGCCCGAAGGCGGTCGACGAGGCAGGCTTCACCGTCACGTACGACGAGGCCGAGGACGTCTACCGGGTGCGCGGCGAGAAGCCGGAGCGCTGGGTCCGCCAGACGGACTTCAACAACGACGAGGCCGTCGGCTACCTGGCCGACCGCCTCAACCGCCTGGGCGTCGAGGAAGAGCTGATGAAGGCGGGCGCCCGCGCGGGCGACGGCGTCGCGATCGGTGCCGAGGACAACGCGGTCGTCTTCGACTGGGAGCCCACGATGATGGCGGGCGCCGAGATGCTCGGCCGCCGCGGCGAGGACCACCGCCTCGAAGCCCCCCGCCCGGCCGCCCAGCGCCGCCGCGACCGCGAGGCCGAGCGCGACGACGCGCAGCGCGAGTACGACGAGTTCAACCCGTTCTAGGCCCTCAGGGGCCCCGGTGGCGGCCGGTCGGTGTGGCCGGCCGCTCCCGTAGGATCTCGGTGTGAGTAGCGCGCCCGACCCCCACCCCGTCACGACCGCAGGCATGCTCGGCGTCGTCGTCATCGCCTACAACGACGCGGAGCTGGTCGGCGACGCGATCCGCTCGGCGCTCGCCCAGGGACCCGTCGTCGCCGAGGTCGTCGCCGTGAACGACGCCTCCAGTGACGCCACCGCGAAGGTCCTGGACGAGCTGGCCGCACTCCACCCCGAGGTTCGCGTCGTCCACCGCACCGAGAACAGCGGCGGCTGCGGCACCCCCCGCAACGACGGGATCCGGGCGGCCACGGCGCCGTACGTGATGTTCCTCGACAGCGACGACATCCTGCCCGAGGGCACGGCCGAGGCCCTGGTCACCGCCGCCGTGCGGCACAGCACCCCCGTGGCCGTCGGCGCCTGCGTCCGGCGCGAGCTGCCCGAGGGCCGCGACGTGCGCTGGCAGCCCGCCCTCTACCGGGAGCCCGCGCTCCTGGAGACCCAGGCCGACCTCGTACCGCTGGTGCACGACACCCTCTGCGTCAACAAGATCTACGAGCGGTCCTTTCTCACCGAGCACGGCATCCGCTTCCCCGACGGCCGTTTCGTCTACGAGGACTTCCTCTTCACCGCCCGCGTGCTCGCCGCCGCGCCGCGCATCGCGGTGATCCCCGACACCGTGTACGTCTGGCACGTGCGCCGCGCCGCCGCCCAGCTGTCGATCTCGCTCGCCCGCGAGGACGTCACCAACTGGCGGGCCCGGATCGCCGCCCACCGCCAGGCCGTCGAGACCCTGCGGGAGGCCGGGCGCGCCGAGCTCGCCGCCGCCTGCCGCACCAAGTTCCTCGAGCACGACCTGCGGATGTACGCCCGCGAACTCAGGCTGCGCGGCGCCGAGTACCAGCGCGACTGGTGGCGGCTGACCCGCGAGCACCTGGCGGCGTTCGAGGAGGGCGAGATCGCCGCGGCGACCGCGCCCGCCCGCTGGACGGCCCGCTTCCTGCTCGCCGCCGAGGAGCCCAGGGACCTGCTGCGGCTCTCCCGGCTCTCCGCCGACCCGGCCCGCCTCCTCCCGCCGTACGCCCGGAAGGGCGACAACCCCGTCTGGTCCGACGACCTGCCCGACGTGGAGCTCGACGGCGTCGACACCCTGCCCCTCGCCGAGCTCCCGCTGGTGGTGGACGCGGCCCTGCGCACCGGCGCGGGCGCCGAGCTGCGCCTCACGGTCCGCGACCTGTACGGCCGGGTGGGCGCGGCCGGCCCCCGTACCGCCGAGGTGGCGTTCGTCCCCCGGGGCGTGGACGCGCCGGCCCGTACCGAGCGGGCCGAGCTGACCGAGGTGGACGGCGGCTGGACCGCCCGCGTCCCGGCCGGGCTCACCGGCCTGGCCAGGGCCGGCCGCAGCCGCGGCAACGCCGGGATCCAGTTCTGGGACATCCGGGCCACGGTGACGTGCGCCGACGGGGAGACCTTCGTGACGGCCCTCCGGCTGCCGGAGGGCCGCCAGCGGCGCTCGGTGCTGCCGAGCAGCCGGTACGGTGTATTGCTGGTGCAGCAGTACACCACGGCGAACGGCTCGCTCGCGGTGCGGATCGCACCCGGCGCCCGCGACGGGCTCGGGGCGGTCGGAGCCAGACTCCGAAGGCTCTCGCGCCGTTCATAGCGAAAGGAATTGGGGCGTAATGACTTATCTGATCACCGGTGGCGCCGGATACATCGGCTCGCACGTGGTCCGCGCGATGACGCGGGCGGGGGAGCGGGTCGTCGTCCTCGACGACCTGTCCACCGGCTACGCGGAGCGCGTGCCGGAGGGTGTGCCGCTGGTGGTCGGTTCGACCCTGGACCGCGAGGTCCTGGACCGCACCATCGCCGAGCACGGGGTCACGGGCGTCGTCCACCTCGCGGCGAAGAAGCAGGTCGGCGAGTCCGTCGAGATGCCGCTGCACTACTACCGCGAGAACGTGCAGGGTCTCACCGTCCTCCTGGAGGCGGTGGCCGCCGCCGGCGTCCGCAACTTCCTCTTCTCCTCCTCGGCCGCCGTGTACGGCATGCCGGACGTCGACCTCGTCACCGAGGAGACGCCCTGCCTGCCGCTCAGCCCGTACGGCGAGACGAAGCTGGCCGGCGAGTGGATCGTCCGCGCCGCCGGCAAGGCCCACGGCATCTCCACCGCCTGCCTGCGCTACTTCAACGTGGCGGGTGCCGCGACCCCCGAGCTGGCCGACACCGGTGTCTTCAACCTGGTCCCGATGGTCTTCGAGCGGCTCGACGCCGGTGAGGCCCCGCGGATCTTCGGCGACGACTACGCCACCCCGGACGGCACCTGCGTCCGCGACTACATCCACGTCGAGGACCTCGCCGACGCCCACCTCGTCGCCGCGCGCAAGCTCGCCGAGTGGGCCGCCGCCGGTGAGCCGCGCGACCTGACGGTCAACATCGGCCGTGGCGAGGGCGTCTCCGTGACCGAGATGATCGACCTGATCAACGAGATCACCGGCCACTCCGTCGCCCCGGTCGTCACCCCGCGCCGCGCCGGCGACCCGGCCCGCGTCGTCGCCTCCGCCGACCGCATCGCCGGCGAGCTGGGCTGGAAGGCCCGCCACGACGTCCGCGACATGATCGACTCGGCCTGGGCGGGCTGGGTCGCCCGCCGCTCGGTCAACGCCTGATCGGACCCCGCCGGGAAACCGGTACGACGAAGGGCCGGGGAGTTCGCTCCCCGGCCCTTCGTCATGCCCGCACGTTCAGCGGCCCGTCACGGACGGTGGATGCGCTCCACCCCGTAGTACGTGGACACGCACTGGGCGACCCAGTCCTTCTTGTAGTTCTTGGTGTAGTACGGCTCGGCCAGCCAGCCGATGTGCAGCGGCCGGTACTCGACGTCCGTCGCACCGCGCGCGACCTGCGCCCGGATCCGCGCGTCCTGCTTGTCCCAGGCGAGACCGCGCGCCACCGTGCCCGAGGTGAGCGTCTGCATCTCCGGCAGCAGGGCCGCGGCGCTGCCGAGGACGGCGGCGGCGGTGACCGCGACGGCCACGAACGAGAGCCGCGCCGAACGGCCGCCGGAGGCCGCGAGCCGCGTCCCGAGCAGCCGGCCCAGCCAGGCGCCGTACAGGCAGAGGGCCATGAGCAGCGGGACCATGAAGCTGGTCCACGTACGGGCGTACGTCCAGCCCGAGGGGCCGTAACCGCTGCGCAGGCCGTACGTCACGGCGAGCGTGGCGACGACGATCAGCGGCACGGGAAGCAGCATGACGAGCCGCACCACACCGCGCGACGGGCCCGCCTCGGCGGTCTCGGCGGTGCCGGCCGCTTCGAGGTCGTCGATGCCCGTGCGCGAGACGCGGCGCGAGTAGAACGCCACGGCGAGACCGAGCAGCACACCGGCGGCGATGGCGCCCAGGTACGCCCACTGGTCCGACAGCACCTGCCAGATCCGCAGCCAGTCGCGGACCGTCGCCTTCAGCTCCTCCGGCGCGAGGGTGTCGCGCGGCGGCTGCTGGGAGCGGCGCCAGCGGGCACCGGGGGAGGTGTAGAGCAGGACCAGGCCGGCCACCAGGCCGAAGCAGGCCGCGGCGCACCAGGTGAAGGGGAACCAGTCCTTCGCCAGCTTCAGCCGGGGCAGCGACAGCAGTCCGGCGGTGCCGGCGAACAGGCCCGCGACGGCGGTGAACGGCTCGCTGAGCGTGCCGATCGCGACGCCGAGCAGCACCACGCCGACCACGGCGGTGACGCGCGCCGCGCGACGGCCGCTGCGGGCGGCCCAGATCGCCGTGAGGACGGCCCAGATGCCGATGATGCTGGGCAGCGTGTGGGAGATGGTGGCCGGGGCCCAGAGCAGCACCTGGTACGAGCGGGTGCCCGCGAAGAACAGCAGTGTCTCGAGGAGCATCGCGGCGGCGACCAGGCTGATCAGGGGAACCCGCAGACCGAAGGCGCGCAGCACCTCGCGGCCCAGCAGGACCAGGCCCACGCCGAGCGTGAGGATCAGCACGAGGGGCAGCACCTTCGGGCCCAGCAGGCCGTCCGCGTACACCACGCCGCTCAGGAGCGCGTTGGTGACCCGCCCGTTCTGGGTCATGTAGAAGTCCGAGGCGATGCCGAAGACTCCCATGTCACGGGTCTTCCAGACGGCGCACCAGTCGTCCGAGGTGGGGCGCACGTACAGTCCGAGGAAGGCTCCGACGGACAGCAGGGCACCGGTCACGGCGACCGATATCAGCCCGACCCAGCGGAGAAGGCGCCGGATCCCGGCCGGTGCGGCGTCCGCACCCTCACCCTCCGCGCGGCGCACGTGGCGCCGCGACGCCGTAGTACTGCTCATCGTTGTTCTATCTCTCCAGGAACAGGAAGAGGTCTTCCCAGCGGTCGGTGATCTCCTCGGCGGCGTACCGCTGGACGTTCTGCCACGCGGCGTCGCCCATGCGGTCGCGCAGCTCGTCGTCGGCGATCAGGGTGCTGATGTGCGCGCCGAGCTCGATCGTGTTGCCGAGCCGGGCGAGCAGGCCGTCCTCGCCGTCACGGATGATCTCGCGGACACCCGGCGCGCAGTCGAACGCGGCGCAGGGCACTCCGGCGGCCATGGCCTCGAGGAGGGTGATCGGGAAGCCCTCGGCGCGGGACGCCTGGGCGAAGACGGACGCGCCGCGCAGCGCGCCGAGCACGTCGCTCGTGCGGCCCATCCACTCGACGGAGTCGTCCAGGCGCATCGACGTGGCGTGCCGGCGGAGCGTTTCCTCCTCGTCGCCGGCGCCGTAGATCCGCAGCTTCCAGTCGGGGTGCCGGGGGGCGACCTCGGCCCAGGCGTCGAGCAGCATGTCGACGCCCTTCTCGTGCGAGAGGCGGCCGATGCAGGCGACGACCTTCTCGGTACGGGGGGCGGGCGCCTCGGGCATGAACGGCAGCGGGTTCGGCAGGTGGCCGACGTTGTCCATGCCGTTGCGGATCCACAGGTCGGCGTCGCCCGGGGTGAGCACGAGCAGCCGGTCGACGTCCTTGTAGTACCGCTTCACCCGGGCGAGCCGGGAGGAGGCGGCGCTCGCCTGGTACGACTCGTGGCTCATGCCGATGACGGTGAGGCCCTTGGTGTCGGAGAGCGCGACCCACTCCATCGCCCAGACCTGGGTGACGATGACGATCGCTCCGGGGCGGGCCGCGGCGAACAGCGCCGTCAGCTTGTCCGCCTGCTCCCGCATCCCGGCCGCGCGGGCCCGGTGGCGCATCCGCTCGGCCGCGTTGAGCTTGCCCTTGAGGCCGCGCAGCGACCCCACGTGCGGCGGGTGGGCGTCGTACAGCGTGGTCGTGGCGTACGGCAGCTCGGCGGGGAACTCGTGGGCGCGACCCGCCGGCGCCGGGGTGATGCCGATGACGTGCACCCGGTGGCCGCGGTCGGCGAACTGACGGGCCATCTGGTGCGACCAGGTGGTCACACCGCCCATCTCGTCGACGCTGTTGGACACGAAGAAGATGTCACGGCCGCCGGACACGGCGGTCTGCTCGGTCACTTACCGCTCCTGGTGAAGAACTTTGCGACGATCTGCCGGGCCGCGTCGCCCCGGTCGTAGGCGCTGAACTCGGCGTTGAACCGCTCCCGAGCCGCCGAGTACTTGGCGTCCGCCTCGTCCTTGAGGTGGGCGATCGCCGAGAACAGCTCGTCCTCGGTGGCCACCACGGGGCCGGGCGCCTTCTCCTTCAGATCGAAGTACGTGCCGCGGCTCTCCGTCGAGTACTCCTCGTAGTCGTACGTGAAGAAGATCATCGGCCGGTCGAGCAGCCCGTAGTCGAACATCACGGACGAGTAGTCCGTGATGAGACCGTCGGCCAGCTCGAGCAGCGGGGTGATGTCGTGGTGGTTCGTGACATCGATGACCCGGCCGCGCACCGAGGGCGGGAGCGTCAGGTTGTTGAGGTAGTGCGAGCGGATCAGCAGGGTGTGCGTGTCGCCGAAGCGGTCCGCGAACTCCTGCACGTCGAACGGCAGCTCGAACTTGCGTACGGCGCCGCCCGGCGCGGCCCGGAAGGTCGGCGCGTACAGCAGCACCGTCTTCTCCGGCGCGATGCCCAGCTCGGCGGCGAGCGCACCGCGCTCACGGGTGCCGTCCCCGCTCTCCCGCTGCCGCGCCGCCACCAGGGCGTCGTTGCGCGGGTAGCCGACCGGGAGGAGCTTCTCCTCCTTGAGCCGGAACGCGGCCGCGAGGGTGTGGATGTCGTGCTCGGAGCGGATCAGGAAGTGGTCGAACCGGTCCAGCGAACGCTGGAACGAGTCCTGCGCCGCCCGGCCCTGCTTCTTCGTGCCCGGCTCGTGGAAGCCCATCCGCTTGAGCGCGGAGCCGTGCCAGGTCTGGATGTACGTGGTGCCGGGACGCTTGGTCAGCTTCAGGGGGAAGCCCTGGTTGTCGACCCAGAACTCCGCCTGGGCCAGCGCCCGCAGGTACTGCCAGCTCCACCGCTGGACCAGCGTGGCGTCCTTGGGGAACCCGGTGGGACGGGCGCCCGCGTAGGACCACACGGCCTCGAACGCCACACCCTGGCGGCGCATCTCCTCGTAGATCGCCTTCGGGCTGTCGCTGTACTGCTTGCCGAGGTGGCTCTCGAAGACGACGAGGCCCTTGCGGATCGGCAGCTTGCTGTACACGTCGTGGTAGACGCGCAGCTTGGTCTCGCCCGCGTTGAGGTCGCGGCGGGCCTTGAGGATCCTGCGCAGGCCCGTCTTGGCCAGGCCGGCGGTGCGGCCGTGCATGGCGCCCTCGATCAGCGCGGACGCGCGGACCGCCGCGCGGCCCTCGGCCGTGAGGACGTACGACAGGTTGCCCTTCTTGGTGACCTCGGGCGCGAACCGGTCGGAGACCAGCCGGGTCAGCCGGGGCCGGACCCGGACCGTACGGGTCTCGCTGAGCTCGACGCTGCCGGCGGACACCCGGGTCCGCAGCTCGTCGCCGTCGACCACGAGGACGAGACGGACGTCCCAGACCGCGTCGATGATGCCCAGCGGGCGCACCTTGCGGGTGATGTCGGCCGTGGCGTCCCACTCGATCGCGGTGTCCGTGCGCCGCAGCGAGGTCACCGGGAACCGGAAGGCGCGCACACCGATCTTGCGGCGCGGCTGGAACTCCAGGTACGCCTTCAGCTCGGCGTCGGCCCCGATGCGGCCCAGCGGGTTCACGACCGCGCCGGAGAGCCGCACGGCGCCATCGGTGCCCTCGTAGGAGGTGAGCCGGTTGCCGAGGGCCATGGAGGCCAGCGGCTTGGTGTGGTACCCGGCCGAGGTGACGTCCAGGATGCGCCGGCCCTCGGGGTCGTCGAGGTGGCCGTCGCACCAGAAGATCTGACCGTCGTGCTCGATCAGCGGGGCCGTCAGCCGGCCCTTGTTCGCGAGCGCGTCGGACGCCGGGAGCAGGTTGTCCCAGTCCTCCTTGCCCAGCAGATAGGCGCAGATCGCGTGGAGCGGCTGGACCTCGCTGTAGGCGTTCGGGTCGATCCCGGAGAGGTAGCCGTTGGCCAGCTCGGCGAACTCGCGCCGGTACTCCTCGCCCATCCGGGGCAGGTCGCGCAGGTGCAGGACCAGGTCGTGCTTGAGGAACTTGATGTCCTTGCGGTACCGCAGCTCGTCGTAGCCCTTGCTCTTCAGCAGGGCGTCCACCCGACGGTGTATTTCCATGCGGTGCACGAAGTTGGCGATCTCGTGGCGCCGGTTGCTGATGGACTTCGACGCCGCGCTCTCCTGCACGTTCCAGTAGTAGACCTGGTTCGGGATGAGCGTGATGCGGTGGGCGGCGACGTACGCCTGCGCGGAGAAGAGCAGGTCCTCGTAGTGGATCCCGACCGGGAACTCGAGCTGCTGCTCCAGCAGGAACGCGCGCCGGTAGCACTTGTTCGTCGAGAGGGTGTCGAAGACCATCAGGTCGGGCAGCTCGGTGATCGACTCGATCGTCCGGGTGCCCGAGTAGATCCAGGGGTACCACTCGGTGGTCTTGCGGTGGCGGCTGTCGAGGTGGACGCGCACGCAGAGGCCGGAGACGATGTCGGAGTCGGTCCGCTCGGCGGCCTCCAGCATGTTCCGGCAGGCGTTGCGTTCCAGCACGTCGTCGCTGTCCAGGAACATGACGTAGGCGCCCTTGGCACGCTCCACGCCGTAATTGCGGGGAGCTCCGCAACCACCACTGTTCTGGGGCAGCTGGTACGCGCGGACCCGGTCGGGGTGCGCGGCGGCCAGTCCCTTGGCGACCTCGAATGTGTCGTCCTTGCTGCAGTCGTCGACGATGAGGACCTCGACGCTCTGCAGGGTCTGGTCCAGCACTGATCGGACGGCCGTCGGGAGACGCTCTGCGTCGTTGTACGCGATGACGACCACGGAGACGTCAGGCACTTGCACCTCGATCCACTTTCTTCCTTTAGACAGATCCAAGCTACCTGGTGTTAGCCCCCGCCCCTGCCGCACGGGCACTCGGGTGGCGAGGAGCCGTTTCACGATCGTTACGGGACCGCGCCCCCCTCCACCACAACCTTCTCCTCTGTTCATCGGTCACCTTTGGTGCCGACCGAGCGGACTTTCCCCGTCCGGTTGGTGAGATTCTTCGCATCGCCCCCGCAGAACCCCATCAGGGCAGGTAAATGCGGCATTGCCGCGTGATCTGTATCACGGTGCCCGCGCGGTTTAGCCGCCGCGACCCGTACTCTGAGAGGGCTGCCTGCGAGAGCGACCGGTGACCACCCCGGACTCCCGTCCGGTACGCCTCCGCGCCGTACTTTCTCGCTCATCAACCAGGAGTGACCGTTCATGACCAGGCTTTCGGTCGTTGTTCCTTGCTACAACGAGGAAGAGGTCGTCGAGAACTTCGACAACCGAATCCGGGAGGTCCTCGACGGCCTCTCCCTCGACTACGAGATCTGCTACGTGGACGACGGCAGCGCCGACGGCACCCTCGGCAAGCTCCGGGGCATCGCCGCACGTCACCCCGAGGGCACCCAGTACGTCTCCTTCAGCCGTAACTTCGGCAAGGAGGCGGGCATGCTCGCCGGCCTGCGCAAGGCCACCGGCGACGCCGTCGTGATCATGGACGCCGACCTCCAGCACCCGCCGGAGCTCATCGAGGCCATGCTCGACCTCTACCACCTCGGCCACGACCAGGTGATAGCGCGGCGCACCCGCGAGGGCGACAAGAAGGTCCGCTCCGCCCTCAGCCGGCTCTACTACCGGGCGGTCAACCGCTGGGTCGACGTCGAGCTGACCGACGGCGTCGGCGACTTCCGGCTGCTGTCCCGGCCCGCCGTGGACGCGCTGCTGTCGCTGCCCGAGTACAACCGCTTCTCCAAGGGCCTGTTCTCCTGGATCGGTTTCGACACGGTCACCTTCGACTACCAGAACGCCGCCCGCGAGGCCGGCGAGACGAAGTGGAAGTTCAGCTCCCTGGTCAATTACGGCATGGACGGGCTGATCTCCTTCAACAACCGTCCGCTGCGCATCGCGATCTGGATGGGTCTCGGCCTGTCGGCCCTGGCCGCGCTGTACGCGATCTGGATCACCGTCATGGCGATCACGGACGGCGTCTCCCAGCCCGGTTACGTCACGCTCGTCGCGATCATCGTCGGCCTCGGCGGCGTCCAGATGGTCATGATGGGGCTGATCGGCGAGTACATCGGCCGTATCTACTACGAGAGCAAGCGCCGGCCGCACTTCCTGGTCAAGGAGACCCACCGCTCGGTCCCGCGTGGCAACGACAAGCGGGTGCGCGTCGCGGCCACCGACCGGGAAAGCTGATGCGCGGACAGCTCGGGCAGATCGTCCGCTTCGGTCTGGTCGGCGGGATCAACACCGGCACGTTCTACGGGTGCTACCTGCTGCTGCACCCGTGGATGCCGTACTTCGCCGCCTACTCCATCGCGTTCGTGCTCAGCATGATCGGCTCGTTCTTCCTCAACACGTACTTCACCTACCGGACCAGGCCCACCTGGAAGAAGTTCGCGCTCTTCCCGCTCACCAACGTCACCAACTACCTGGTGCAGAGCGTCGGCCTGTACGCGCTGGTGACCTGGGCCGGGATGGACGACCGGATCGCGCCGCTGGTCGCGGCGGTCGTGGCCATTCCGTTCACCTATCTGCTGTCGAAGAAGATCCTCGTGCCGGGCGGCAAGCAGCCGAGCCCGGCCGGGCCTGCCGGGCCGACCGGCCCGGCGGGCGGTGCCGACGTCGAGTCGGACCCAGTCGCCAGCCGCTGACGGTTCTTGCCGGTTGGGCGTCTTTGGTCCAGCCGGCAGCGGGTGGTCCAGCCGGCGAAACGGGCGGGCGCCGGTCGTGCCCGCTCGCGTAGATTGCGGCCTGACATCCGAAGAGGGCGACGCCGGTGACGGCGGTACAGGTGGCGGCGGTTCAGGTGACAGTGGCAAGGCAGTTCGTGACGGAAGCCCGCAGGATCGTCGTCAAGGTCGGCTCGTCCTCCCTCACCACCGCCTCCGGCGGGCTCGACGCCGACCGGGTCGACGCCCTCGTCGACGTCCTCGCCAAGGTCCGCAGCGGCGGCGAGAAGGAGATCGTGCTGGTCTCCTCCGGCGCCATCGCCGCCGGACTCGCGCCGCTCGGCCTCACCCGCCGCCCCAAGGACCTCGCCCGGCAGCAGGCCGCCGCCAGCGTCGGCCAGGGCCTCCTCGTCGCCCGCTACACCGCCTCCCTCGCCCGCTACGGCGTCCGCGTCGGCCAGGTCCTGCTCACCACCGACGACACCAGCCGCCGCGCCCACTACCGCAACGCGTACCGGACCCTCGACCAGCTGCTCGCCATGGGCGCCCTGCCGGTCGTCAACGAGAACGACACCGTCGCCACGGACGAGATCCGCTTCGGCGACAACGACCGGCTCGCCGCCCTCGTCGCCCACCTCGTCCGCGCCGACCTGCTCGTGCTGCTCTCCGACGTCGACGGGCTCTACGACGGCGACCCCGCGAAGCCGGGCACCTCGCGGATCGCCGAGGTGGCGGGCCCCGAGGACATCGCCCACGTCGAGATCGGCTCCGCCGGCAAGGCGGGGGTCGGCACCGGCGGCATGGTCACCAAGGTCGAGGCGGCCCGGATCGCCGCGGCCGCCGGCATCCCCGTGGTCCTCACCTCCGCCGTCCGCGCGGCCGACGCCCTGGCGGGCCGCGACACCGGTACGTACTTCCACCGCACCGGCCGCCGCTCCGCCGACCGGCTCCTCTGGCTCGCCCACGCCTCCACCCCGCAGGGCAGCCTCACCCTGGACGAGGGCGCGGTACGGGCCGTGGTCGAGGGCAAGAAGTCGCTGCTCGCCGCCGGGATCGCCGCCGTCGAGGGGGAGTTCGTGGCGGGCGACCCGGTCGAACTGCGCGACACCGACGGCCGGGCCGTCGCCCGCGGGCTCGTCAACTTCGACGCCAAGGAGATCCCCCGGATGCTCGGCCGCTCCACGCCCGAACTCGCCCGCGAGCTCGGCCCGGAGTACGAGCGGGAGGTCGTCCACCGCGACGATCTGGTGGTCGTCCCCGCCTGATCCGCCCCCTTGTGCGGGGTGTGTGGGTGCGTACGTGCGGGCGTGTGTGAGTGCGTGTGGGTGCGGTGTGGAGAAAACGGCTGAAAGACCGGCCATCCGGTAGGGACCTTTACCAAAACCGCCCCACGTGGAGCCTCGGGCTGGTCAACTTTGTCTCGGGGACAAGACAAGGGCGGGGTACAGCACCACACGCATCAACAGGAGGCCGCCGGTGAGACGAGCGCGCCCAGGGGCACCGCCCCGCGGGACAGCCGAACGCGCCCTGACCAGTGTCGAGGCCGGAGCCGACTTCGACGAGGGACAGGGCGGCGGGGGACAGGGCACCCAGACCGCCGAGGTACGCGGTGAGGAGCGGCCCGTGGTCGCCTCGAAGCTCTGGCACATCACCCTCAGCGTCTCGGGCGCCGAGGCCCCGCTGAAGGAGGTCAGGCGCGGCCTCGAGCAGCTGGCCCACGACCATCCCTTCCTGCTGACCAGTCGCTACGCCAATGATCACGCGGAGATCCGTTACTGGGAAGAGGCCCGTGACCTGCACGATGCCGCGGCGGTCGCGCTGCGGCTGTGGGGCGAGCACCGGCAGAGCGCCAAGCTGCCTCCGTGGGAGATCGTCGGTCTGGAGGTCATCGACCGCGAGACCTATCACCTGCGCATCGCCGAGGGCTACGGCCCACCGCCGGCCGCCCCGGTGGGGGTCCACCCGTACTGACGGGAGCGCCAGGCCGCGTCCCGCTGCCGAGGGGTCCGCGAGGCGTCTCGGAGTGCGGCGGCGTCGGGGGGCCGGGGCGTCTCGGAGTGCGGGATGGGGACGGCATTCGTGAGGGATGTCCGCAGAGGTGCCAGTACCCTGCGGGCATGACCTCGCTCACGCCCCTCGACAACCTGTCCCCGGTCGCCCGGGCCGCCTACCGCGCCCGCGCCGCCGCCGCCGAAATCGCGCCACTTCCGCGCGCGGCCAAGGACGACGCCCTGCTGGCGATCGCGGACGCCCTCGAGGTCCGTACCGCCGAGATCGTCGAGGCCAACGCCGAGGACATCGCGCGCGCCCGCGAGGCCGGCACCAGCGAGACCGTCATCGACCGGCTCACCCTCACCCCCGAGCGCGTCCGCGCCATCGCCGCCGACGTCCGCGACGTGGCCGCCCTGCCGGACCCCGTGGGCGAGGTCGTGCGCGGCTCGACCCTTCCCAACGGCATCGACCTCCGCCAGGTCCGCGTCCCCCTCGGCGTCGTCGGCATCATCTACGAGGCCCGGCCCAACGTGACCGTCGACGCGGCCGCCCTCTGCCTCAAGTCCGGCAACGCCGTCCTGCTGCGCGGCTCGTCCTCCGCGTACTCCTCCAACACCGCCCTGGTGAAGGTCCTGCGCGACGCCGTCGGAGGCGCCGGTCTGCCCGCCGACGCCGTGCAGCTCGTCCCCGGCGAGTCCCGCGACTCGGTACGGGAGCTGATGCGCGCCCGCGGCCTGGTCGACGTCCTCATCCCGCGCGGCGGCGCCTCCCTGATCCGTACGGTCGTCGAGGAGTCCACGGTCCCCGTCATCGAGACCGGCACCGGCAACTGCCACGTCTACGTGGACGCCCAGACCGACCTCGACATGGCCGTCGACATCCTGATCAACTCCAAGGCCCAGCGGCCCAGCGTCTGCAACTCCGCCGAGACGCTCCTGGTCCACCAGGACATCGCCGAGGCCTTCCTACCGCGCGCCCTGGCGGCCCTGGCCGACGCCGGTGTCACCGTCCACGCCGACGAGCGCGTCCTCGCCCACGCCGAGGGCTCCAAGGCCACCGTCGTCCCGGCGACCCCCGAGGACTGGGAGACCGAGTACCTCTCCTACGACATCGCCGCCGCCGTCGTCGACTCCCTCGACAAGGCCGTCGAGCACATCCGGCTCTGGTCCTCCGGCCACACCGAGGCGATCGTCACCACCTCGCAGGCCGCCGCCCGCCGCTTCACCCAGCTGGTCGACTCCACGACGGTCGCCGTCAACGCGTCCACCCGTTTCACCGACGGAGGCCAGTTCGGCTTCGGCGCCGAGATCGGTATCTCGACCCAGAAACTCCACGCCCGCGGGCCCATGGGCCTGCCCGAGCTGACGTCGACGAAGTACATCGTCACGGGCGACGGCCACACCCGCTGACCCGCGGTTTTCCCTCGTTCGGCCCCGCTCCCGCGGGGCCGAACGGGACGGGACGGGCAGGGATGTTCCGCACTCTCCCTGCCCAAAACCACCTCCCAGGTCTACTCTGAAAAACGTGCCGGACGACGTGGGGGGCAGGCCGTTCCAGGACGGCAGGGACCCTGAGAACTCGGACGACCGCGGGGGCGCGAAGGACGACTTCGCCAACGTGGTGTTCGACGAGGACTTCGTACGGGCCGCCGAGGTCCACGAGCCGACCGCCGTGGAACGCCTGCTGGCGGCCGCCCAGGCGCGCGCCGAGGCCGAGGCCGCCCGCGCCAGAGCCGGCGTGCGACCCGGCGACGACGACGGCTACGAGGACGGCTACGACCCCTCGGACCCCTTCGGCGGCCTCCACGGCGACGCCTACGACCCGGACGACCCCGACGGCGACCGCAGCCCCTACGGCCCGCACGGCGGCGCCCTGCGCCCCTACCGGGGCAGCGCCCGCTGGCACCGGCCCGTCGCCTGGGTGCTGGCCCTGGTGATGGGCGTCGGCATGGTCGCCCTCGCCTTCACCGCGGTCTACCGGGGCGCCTCCGCCAACCGCCAGGACCAGGTCCCGGCCCCCGCGACCACCGGCATCGACAAGCCGCGCGAGAACCCTCCGGCGGTCACCGCGCCCTCGGCCTCGGCCGAGTACTCCGCGCCCCCCGTCCCCGCCGTTCCGCGCACTCCCTGAGCACACGCGGACACCGGCCCGGACGCACGGCCGGTCCCATCGCGCCACCCGTCCGAATTCTTCGGAACTTGTCGTGTACCTCGGCGTTTACCGAAGCCGCGTCCGACCTACTCTGAAGGTATGGCAGGGCGTGGCGACCCGCCTGAGGGGCCTGTTCCCGACCCCGGCGGTGGTGAGGACGAGTACCGATCCGTCGTCTTCGACGAGTCGTTCGTCAATGCTGCCCGGCTCCAGGAGTTCTCGGCCGAGGAGCGGATGGGCGAGCACTCCCAGGCCGTCCGCTCCCGCCCCCGCTGGGAGCCCAGAAGCGGCTCCCGCCAGGCGGTCCTGCTGGTGCTGCTGATCCTCCTCGCCTTCGGCACGGCCATCTATCTCGGCGTCCGCAACCCCTACCAGCCACCCGTCGACCAGCGGGCCGAACCGCTGCGGATCACCGTGGTCCCGCTCGCCCCCCAGAGCCCGGTCCCCGGCGGCCAGCCCGCCCAGCTCTTCGACCACAGCCCCGCCGCCGAATACCGCGTCGGCGCCGCCGGCATCAACCTCCCGGTCGCCGGCCGGACCACCCACTTCTCGGAGAGCCAGGTGGTGACGGCCCTGTCCATCGCCAAGGACTACCTCGTCGCCTCCTCCCTGGAGCCCGACGTCCTCGCGGGTGTGACGGTCCGTCCCGCCCGCCTGCTGCTCGACCCCGACCAGCTCGCCCAGTTCGACCAGAGCGTCGAGTCCTCGCTCGACGACGGCCGCCACGCGGAGGCCGGCTGGCTGGTGCGGTTCGACCCGGCCGAGGTCGCCCTCGCCGACCCCGGCATCCGCGTCCAGGGCACCCTCCGCTTCGCGGAGACGGCCGCCGACATGCTGGAGGTCACCGCGGACCACACCTTCACCTACGCGCTGCGTCCGGCGGCCGCCGGTGCCGGGCCCGTGGCCGCCGCGTCCCTCTTCACCGTCCACCGAGCGGTCCACTTCCGCTTCGACCGCGAGGACCTGCGGATGCACCGCGCCGAGCTGCTGGCCAGCACCGTCCAGGCCGGCCCGCAGGCCTGCGGACCCGATGCCGGTGGAGCCCTCCACCCGCTGCTCGCGGGCGAACGGACCCCTGACCCGGGCGGCCCGGCCGTCACCGACCCGTACGCAACGGGCCGGCCCGCCGTCTCCGCGCTCTGCGGGACCCTCGCCCCGGGCGCTCAGCCCTCGCTCTGAGCGCCGCCGCCTCTGCCGCTCTCGCCGCCCGCGTCGCCCTTGCCGCCGTCGGCCTGCTCACCGCCGGCCTTCCCGCCCGCCGTGCCGCCGTCGCCGCGCGGGGCCCCGCCGCCGAACCGGCTGCGCAGCTTCCCGCCCAGGTCGCCCGCCAGGTCGCCCGCGCCACCGGCGATGTCGCCGACCAGCTTCATCAGCGGGTCCTTGCTGGTGCGCACCGACTCGGCGTAGTGCCCGGCGGACTCCCGGAAGGAGTCGGTCACCGAGGCGTCCTTGTCCTCCGTGCGCCGCGGGTAGTGACCGTCCATGATCCGCTGGAAGTCCCGGGTCTCGGACCACTTCTTCAGCTCGGCCGCCCGCACGGTGGTGAAGGGGTGCGTGCGCGGGAGCACGTTCAGGATCTTCAGGACGGAGTCGCGCAGATCGCCGCCCTTCTCGTACTCGTCGGCCTGGGCGAGGAACGCGTCCACGTTCATCTCGTGCAGATGGTTGCCACCGGCGATCTTCATCAGACCGCGCATCGACGCCTGCAGGTCCTGGCCGACAAGCAGCCCCGCCCGGTCCGCCGACAGCTCGGACTTGCGGAACCACTCCCGCAGCGCCGTCACGATCGCCATGATCGCCACGTTCCCGAGCGGGATCCAGGCGACCTTGACCGCCAGGCTGGTGAGGAACAGCAGGATCGTGCGGTACACGGAGTGACCCGAGAGGGCGTGGCCCACCTCGTGGCCGACGACCGCCCGCATCTCCTCCTCGTCGAGCAGCTCCACGAGGCCCGTGGTGACCACGATGATCGGCTCGTCCAGGCCGATGCACATCGCGTTCGGCTTCGGGTCCTGCGTGACGTACATCGGCGGGACCTTCTCCAGGTCCAGGATGTAACACGCGTCCCTCAGCATGTCGTTGAGGTGGGAGAACTGGGCGTCGCTCACCCGCACGGAGTCGGAGAGGAAGAGCAGTCGCAGGCTCCGCTCGGGCAGCAGCCCGCTGAGCGCCTTGAAGACCGTGTCGAAGCCGGTCAGCTTGCGCAGGGCCACGAGTGCCGAACGGTCCGCCGGGTGCTCGTAGGCGCGTGAGGAGATGTCCGGGAAGCGCTTGCGCTGCCTGCTCGGCACGTTCCCCTGGCCGTTGTCGGTCTTCTCAGTCATGGATGCCCCCTGTTCGTACGAGACCTTGCTCGTCCCCCTGACGCGTCCCAGCCTAGGTGCTGGGGTCCCGGAGCGCCCGAGCCTGTGGATAACTCCGGTACGGGTGCGACGGCGGGGTACGACAGCCCGGTCAACGACTGAGTCGGCGTGAGCGTGCCCGGACGGCCCGCATACGATGTGCGCGAAGTCTCCGCTCCCATCCCCGATCGATAGGTCCTGCCGAAGATGAGCCTCCACAGCACCGCCGCGAACCTGGTCATGCTCGCCGAGGGCGCCGAGCACGGTGGCAACCACGACAGCCTCAACCCCTACCTCACCGGTTTCGGCGCGCTGGGCGCGCTGCTCCTGCTGCTGTGGATCACCACCCGCTTCAACCGCGACCGCTGAGCCGGCGACCGGACCGAGGGTGCCCGCTGCCGTGCCAGTAGGCTCTGCACGCATGGGAGAGCAGGAAGTGCCTACTGGCGGCCGCGGCAAGCGCCGTCTCGGCGTGATGGGCGGAACGTTCGACCCGATCCACCACGGACACCTGGTGGCCGCCAGTGAGGTGGCCGCCCTGTTCCACCTCGACGAGGTGGTGTTCGTACCGACCGGGGAGCCGTGGCAGAAGAGCCACAAGGCGGTGTCGCCGGCCGAGGACCGCTATCTGATGACGGTCATCGCCACGGCGTCCAACCCGCAGTTCTCGGTCAGCCGTATCGAGATCGACCGGGGCGGGCCGACGTACACCATCGACACCCTCCGGGACCTGCGCTCCCTCAACAGCGACTCGGACCTGTTCTTCATCACGGGTGCCGACGCGCTGTCGCAGATCCTCACGTGGCGCGACGCGGAGGAGCTCTTCTCGCTCGCCCACTTCATCGGCGTCACCCGGCCGGGCCACGACCTCACGGACGACGGCCTGCCCAAGGGGGGCGTCTCGCTCGTCGAGGTTCCCGCACTCGCCATCTCCTCCACCGACTGCCGGGCGAGGGTCGCCAAGGGCGATCCGGTCTGGTATTTGGTGCCGGACGGTGTGGTTCGCTACATCGACAAGCGCCAGTTGTACCGCGGCGAGTGAGCCTCGGAGAGGGGCACCGGTGAACGACCAGAACCCGTACGACCCGTACTACCCGCAGCCGCAGATCATCGGCTACGACGAGTACGGGCAACCGGTGTACCAGCAGGTCCCAGCACAGGCGCAGCAGCCGTACGACCCGTACGCCCAGCAGCAGCATGTCCAGCACCAAGGACAGCAGCAGGGGCAGCACCAGGGACAGCAGCAGGGGTACGGCTACGACGCCTACGGGCAGCCGATCCAGCCCCAGCAGCCCCAGTCGGCCCCCCAGCAGCAGCCGCAGTACGACCCGTACGGGCAGCCCCAGCAGCACCCGCAGCAGGGCTACGGCTACTCCTCGTACGACACCGGCCAGCAGTGGGCCGTCCAGGCCGACACGGCCCCCGCCGCCGCGCCCAGGCCCGCCCCCGCGCCAGCCGCTCCGGTGGCCGCACCGCCCGGTGTGCCGGGCCAGCGCCCGGCGCCCGAGGGCGGCGGTGACCGCGACTACCGCACCGAGCAGTTCTCGTTCATCGAGGAGCCCGACGAGGACTCCGAAGACGTCATCGACTGGCTGAAGTTCACCGAGAGCCGCTCCGAGCGGCGCGAGGAGGCCAGGCGGCGCGGCCGCAACCGGGTCGTCGCCCTCATCGTGGTCCTGGCCCTCGCCGCCGTCGGCGGGGTCGGCTACCTCTGGTCCGCGGGCAAGCTCCCCGGCATGTCCGGCGAACAGCAGAAGCAGGACACCGCGACCGGCCCGCAGAAGCGCGACACGATCGTCGTGCACCTCCACGACATCAAGAGCGGCAACACCTCCACCGCCCTCCTCGTCGACAACACCACGACCGGGCAGGGCACCACCGTGCTGCTCCCGAACAGCCTCTCCGTGTCCAACTCGGAGGGCTCCGCGACCACCCTCGCCAAGTCCGTCGAGGACGACGGCTCCAGCGGCACGCGCGAGGCGGTCGGCAACCTCCTCGGCACGAAGATCGCCGGCACCTGGCGCCTGGACAGCCCGTTCCTGGAGAACCTGGTCGAGCTGGTCAGCAACATCGACCTCACCACCGACGTCACCGTGCCCAGCGACAAGAAGGGCGAGGACCCGCTCGTCACCAAGGGCGAGAACCAGACGCTGAACGGACGCGCCGCCGTCGCCTACGCGACCTACCGCGCGCCCGGCGAGGCCGAGGCCAAGCAGCTCCAGCGCTTCGGCCAGGTCCTCTACAGCGTGCTGCGGAAGATGTCCGACGACCCCAAGGCCAACGCGGACACCATTGCGACGCTGGTCATGATCCTGGACCCGTCGCTGCCGGAGAAGGACCTCGGCGCCTCGCTCGCCGGTCTGGCCAAGCACGCCAAGGGCGGCGACTACAAGACGGCCGTCCTCCCGGTGGAGCAGGACGGCTCGCTCAGCGAGGCCGCGGCCGACAGCGTGGTCAAGGACATCCTCGGCGGCAAGGTCAGCGCCCCCGAGCAGGGCGCGGCGGTCCGTGTCTCGATCAAGGACTCCACCGGCAAGGACGCCACCGAGGCCGCCAGGGTCGTCCTGGTCAACGGAGGCTTCGCCTTCGTGGGCGGGGCGAAGGCCGGCACCGAGGAGACGTCCCAGGTCCTGTACGGCGACGACGCCCAGAAGGCGACCGCCGCCGAGGTCGCCAAGACCCTCGGGCTCCCGGACGGCGCGGTCAAGAAGGGCAAGCCCGCCGGAAACGCCGATGTCACGGTGGTTCTGGGCCAGGACTACAAGATCCCCGGGACCAAGAAGTGACCCGTTCGTAATCGTTTGCGGGGCGGTCGGCGGTACGTGAGACCCTTGATGTGTCTCTGACCGCCGACGAAAGCCTGCTTGTGACCGCCACGGATCGTTCCATCGAGCTCGTCAACGCCGCCGCCCAGGCGGCGGCCGACCGGCTCGCGCACGACATCATCGCGTACGACGTCAGCGATGTGCTGTCGATCACCGACGCCTTCCTGCTCGCCTCCGCGCCCAACGACCGCCAGGTCAAGTCGATCGTCGACGAGATCGAGGAGCGGCTCAACAAGGAGCTCGGCGCCAAGCCGGTCCGCCGCGAGGGCGACCGCGACGCCCGCTGGATCCTGCTGGACTACGTCGACATCGTCGTCCACGTCCAGCACAGCGAGGAGCGGGTCTTCTACGCCCTGGAGCGGCTGTGGAAGGACTGCCCCGAGCTGCCCCTCCCCGAGGACGCCCTGAAGACCCGCGGCAAGGCCGCCGAGCATGCCGCGCTGACCGGCGTCGGCGAGGAGACGGACGGTGAGCTGAGCTGAGCACCACCAAGGGCGGCACTGGCCGCCGCATCGTCCTGTGGCGGCACGGCCAGACCTCATGGAACCTGGAGCGCCGCTTCCAGGGCTCCACGGACATCGAGCTGACCGAGACCGGCGTCGCCCAGGCGCGCCGGGCCGCCCGGCTGCTCGCCTCGCTGGGGCCGGACGCGATCATCGCCTCCGACCTGAAGCGGGCGGCGGCCACGGCCGCCGAGCTGTCCGCGATCACCGGCCACGTCATCACGCACGACTCCGCCCTGCGCGAGACGTACGCGGGGGAGTGGCAGGGGCTGACCCACGACGAGATCGTGGCGCGCTTCGGTGCGCAGTACGCCGCCTGGAAGCGCGGCGAGCCCGTGCGCCGGGGCGGCGGCGAGCTGGAGACCGAGGTCGCCGACCGGGCCGCCCCGCTCGTCCTGGAGTACGCCGACAAGCTGCCCGAGGACGGCACCCTCGTCGTCGTGAGTCACGGCGGCACCATCCGCACCACCATCGGCCGGCTCCTCGGCCTGGAGGCGCATCACTGGGAGAGCCTCGGTGGGCTCTCCAACTGCTGCTGGTCCGTCCTCGGCGAGGGCGCCCGAGGCTGGCGGCTCCTGGAGCACAACGCAGGCACGCTGCCCGAACCGGTCCTCGGCGACGACGACTGAGCGCTCCTCCGACCCGGATTTCACTTTCCGGCAGGTCACAGGCTAAAGTTCTTCTTGTTCGCAGCGCGGAGCGCGAAGAACACGAGGGGCTATAGCTCAGTTGGTAGAGCGCCTGCATGGCATGCAGGAGGTCAGGAGTTCAATTCTCCTTAGCTCCACAGTCACCGAATCCCGTCCCCACCAGGGGGCGGGATTCGTCGTTTCCCGCTCGTCTCACGCCCAGGTGTCCACCCCCATGGCGATGAGCGTCTCGATCGCCCGTCCGCTCTCCTCGTCGTTGGGGGTGTAGGCGACGATCCGGCACTCCGGCATCCCGTTGATGGAGAGCGACACCGAAGTCATCCGGAGCTCTCCCACCGCGTCGTGACGGAAGGTCTTGACGTGGCTGCCCGGCGGGACCACGTCGCCGCTCCGCCACAGCCCCGCGAACTCCGGGCTCGCCGCCGCGAGCCCGCGGACGAACGACTCCCAGGCGGGCTCGCCCACGTGCCGGCCGTAGGCGCCGCGCATCTGGGCCACCATCAGCGGAAGCTCGCGTCTCTTGTCGACGAGCGGACAGCTGTGGTCCTCCATGGTGAAGAGCGTCCACAGGACATTGCGGGTGTCGGCCGGTGTGGTGTCCGGAGCGGGGAACAGCAGCCGGTACGTCGAGTTGGTCGCGAGCACGTCGTACCGGCTGTTGTAGACGACCGCCGGATGAGGGACCAGGGCGTCCAGGATGCCCTGGATCTCCGGGCTGACCACATCCACGTCCTCGGCGGCGTGATCCGGCGCCAAGGGCACCTCCGCGAGGTGGTACAGGTGCTCGCGCTCGGGCCGGTCGAGCCGGAGGACACGGGCGACGGCGTCGAGCACCTGGGCGGAGGCGTTGATCGGACGGCCCTGTTCCAGCCAGGTGTACCAGGTGACGCCGACGCCGGAGAGCTGGGCGACCTCCTCGCGGCGCAGCCCCGGCGTGCGGCGGCGTAGGCCGGGTGGCATCCCCACGTCCTCCGGAGTCACCCGGGCCCGGCGGCCGCGCAGGAACGCGGCCAGTTCGTGTCTGCGGCGCGGCTGTGCCGGTGCTGCCAAGATCGTCACACCCCCATGGTCGAGTCCCCGTACCGCCGTTGCCAGGTGGTGTCAGTACCAGCATCAGCGGGCTCTCGTTACCCGTATCGGACCCCCGTCAGGCTGGCTGCCATGATGACGACCACAACACGTCCCGTACTCAGTAAAGACGGTGGCACCGACAACCGCCCCGGGCTGCTGCTCGCCGTGGTGCTCGCCGCGCAGTTCATGGCGCTGCTCGACGTGTTCATCGTCAATGTCGCCGCCCCCACCGTCCGTACCGAACTGGGGGCTTCCGGAGCGGGACTTCAGCTGGTCGTCGCCGGATACACCATCGCCTACGCGGTCCTGCTGATCACCGGTGCGCGTCTCGGCGACCGCCTCGGCCACCGCAGGATGTACCTCGGCGGACTCGCCGTCTTCACCGCCGCCTCGCTCGCCTGCGGACTCGCCGCCGACACGGGCCAGTTGATCGCCTTCCGGCTCGTCCAGGGCGCCGGGGCGGCCCTGATGATCCCGCAGGTGCTCAGCCTCATCCAGCGCACCTTCACGGGCGAGGGCCGCGTCCGCGCCCTCGGCGCGTACTCCGCCGTGCTCGCCACCGGCGCCGCCGCGGGACAGGTCGTCGGCGGTGTCCTCGTCAGCGCGGATCTCCTCGGCAGCGGATGGCGGCCGGTCTTCCTCGTCAACGTGCCCATCGGGCTGGCCCTGCTGGTGCTCGGCGCACGCGTCCTGCCGCGCGACGCGCGCACCGAACCCGAACGCTCCCGGCCCCTCGACCTGCCCGGTCTGGTCCTCCTCGCGGCCGCGGTCTCACTCCTGACCGTCCCGCTGGTCCTCGGGCAGGAGGAGGACTGGCCGCTGTGGTCCTGGATCTCGCTCGCGGCCTCCGCGGTCGTGTTCGTGGCCTTCGGCGCGTACGAGTCGAGGCTCGCCCGCCGGGGCGGCGCCCCGCTCATCGCCCCGCGCGTCCTACGGATCCCCGGCATCGGGAAGGCCGCGTTCCGGATCGGCGTGGCGATGGCCGTCAACGCCGGCTTCCTGTTCACCCTCACCCTGCACCTGCAGGGAGGGCTCGGCCACAGCGCGCTGCGCGCGGGGCTGACCTTCGCGCCGGCCGCCGTCGTCTTCGGCGTGATCGGCCTCACCTGGCGGCGCTGGCCCGCCCGCGCGCAGCGCGTGCTGGTCCCGGCCGGCTTCCTCGCCGCCACGGCCGCCGCACTCGCCATGGGCCTCCTCTTCCGGGGCGGCGGCACGGGTGGCTGGGCCCTCTACCCGGCGCTCGCCGCCATGGGCGGCGGGCTCGCGCTCGCCTTCAGCCCCGCCCTGACCCGTGCGCTGGCCGCCGTCAGGCCCGAGGACGCCGCCGACGCCAGCGGACTGCTCGCCACCGTCACCCAGCTCGGGCAGCTGATCGGCGTGGCGACCTTCGGCACGGTCTTCCTGGGACGACTGCACGCGCCGGGGGCGTATGACTCCGGCGAGGCGCTGTGGGCGTGCGCCCTCGCGCTGGCCGCCGCTTCGATCTTGGGCGCGTCGACCGCTCTCGTACGCCGAGCTCGCTGACCCCCTTGCGGGGCCATGGCAGAATCGGACGGCCGGAGGGGAACGAGGGTCCGGGCGGGAGGGAGTGCGCGTTGGCCGTGAGCGGTGCCGAGGATGCCGAGGCCCATGCCGTCACCGAGCCCGTCGATTCCGCGGAACCTCTCGAGGCTCTGCTCGACTGCCCCTCGTGCGGTTCCGCCCAGGTGGTCCAAATGCTCGGTGACAACGGCGGAGTGTCCTATGTGTGCACGTCCTGCGGCCACAGCTGGAGCTGAGTGATGGGTGCGCACAGGCGGAAATGCGACTGGTGCGGCAGTGGTACGCCCATCGTCCGTGACATGGACCCGGTCAACGTCGACTACCAGTACTGGTGCGAGGAGTGCGCGCGGGCGCTGATCATAAAAGGCGACCCCATCGAGACCTACCGTGAGCTCGAAGGGGAGCCGATCTACGGCCGGCTCCTCGACGAACACTGCACCCTCAAGCGCTTCTACTCCTTCGCCACGGCCTGACGCGGGGCCGGGGTCCGAGGCCGGGCCGGGGCCTGAGGCCCAGTCGGGGCCCGGCGCGTGAGCGCGTACCCCACGAAGAGCGCCGTCGCGGTCAGCGGATAGATCGCCGAGAGCAGCATCTGACCGGCGTTCTGGTCGAGTTCGGGGCGGCCCGGGTCGTGCGGCACCCACCAGAGCGCGAACGAGGCGAAGACCAGCGGTACCGCCCAGACCGTCCAGGCCGGCCGTATCCGCTCGCGGCGGTCCACCAGCAGTACCAGGAGCGGCACGCACCACACCCAGTGGTGGGACCACGAGATCGGGCTGATCATGAGCGCCGTGACCGCGCAGACGATCACGGCCAGCGCCTTGTCCCCGCGCAGCGCGGCCCGGACCGCGAGCGCCATCGCCGCGCCGCCGAGCGCGGCCGCGACGACCGCCCACAGCAGACCGGGGTCGTCGGTGTGCAGCAGCCGGGCCAGCACTCCGCGCAGCGACTGGTTCGCGGTCTCCTCGGCGAAGCCGACCCGGCCCGTCTCGAAGAGTGTGTGGGTCCAGAAGCGCTTGGAGTCGTACGGCAGGGCCAGCGCGCCGGCCAGGGTCGTCCCCAGGAACACCGCCGTCGCCGTGGCGGCCATCCGCAGCCACGCGTTCCAGCGCCGCTCCCGGCGCCACTGGAGCAGCCCGGCCACCAGCAGGAGGACGACGAAGAGGCCCGGTGTGAGCTTCACCGCAGTCGCCAGACCGATGCCCACGCCCGCCCAGCGGCTGCCCTCGCGGCGTGTGAAGTCCCACAGCACGGCCACCGCGATGAGCAGGTTGATCTGCCCGTACCGCAGCGTCGTCCACACCGGCTCGGACCAGACGACGACCGCCGCCACCAGGAGCGTGGCGCGCCACAGCCGCTCGCCGGTGAGGGACGGCCGAACCAGGCGCAGCGAGAGCTGGACCAGCGCGACCACGAGCAGCAGGTTCCCGGCCGTGGCCAGCGTCCGCATCAGCGGGACGTCGACGAACGTCAGCGGGACGAACATCAGCCCCGCGAAGGGCGGGTAGGTCATGGCGAGGTTCGCCGAGGTGGCGCGCATCGCGTAGAGATCGCCACCGGCCCGGACCGTCTCCCCCTCGGCCCGGTAGACCATCACGTCGAGCATGTTCACGTGGGCGAGCCGCTGCGCCACCCAGAAGGCGACGAACGACAGGAGACATACCGCCACGGCGGTGGCGAGGGGCCACTGGCGGGCGCGGGTGCGGGCGATCACGGGCACGGTCACAGAGGGGGACCCTACCGGCCGCGTTCGAACGCCCAGGGAAACGATTTGGTGATCCCCCGGGCGGCCGGTTAATGTTCTGTCTGTCGCCGCGGGGGAAACCCGGAACGGGGCGGACAGCGCGGGGCTATAGCTCAGTTGGTAGAGCGCCTGCATGGCATGCAGGAGGTCAGGAGTTCAATTCTCCTTAGCTCCACAAAACGAAGAAGCGGACCATCCGGATCGGATGGTCCGCTTCTTCATGCGTGGCCGTCTGTGGCCGTCCACGGCTCCTGGGGTCAACCCCTGCCGCTGCCCAGCGCCTTGCGGCCGCCGCCCGGCGGAAGCGCCGGCCGCTCCTGGGTCGTCTGCTCCATCCGGAGCGCCAGCGCGGGACAGCGGCGTACGGCCCGCTGGGCCCGGCCCCGCAGATGCGTGGGCACGGAGGCGTCGGCGAGCGCCGGATAGCCGTCCGGGCCCAGCCGGATCAGCTCCGGCACGATGTCCGCGCACAGCCCGTGCCCCTGGCAGAGCGTCCAGTCCACGGCCAGCTTCTCGCCGCTCGGAATCGACTCCTCCGTGTCCTGGTAGCCGGGTCCTGGCAGCGGCAGTACGCCGAGGGTCGGGCGGCCGCAGCCGCCGCCGAGGACATGGGCGGCCAGATCGTCCGTGAACGCCGAGAGCGTCGACGCGAGGAAGCGGGCCGAACCGTCCGGGTGCTTGCACGCGCCCCGGCCCTTGACCGCCTGGGTGACCGCCCGCAGCGCCTCCAGCGCGGCCGGGCCACCGCCGTTCAGGACGTCGGAGAGACCGCCGGCGGCCGCGGGGAGCCCGAGCCGGCACGGCCCGCACTGGCCGGCGGTCTCCGCCGCCAGCCAGTTCGCGACCCGCAGCGACTCCCCGAGCGGGCAGGTCTCCGGTCCGATCGGCAGGATCGCCCCGGCCCCGAGCGCACCGCCCACGGCCGCGAGGGACGCCCGCGAGACGACCGCGTCGTCGACCGCGGCCGAGTCGATCCAGCTCCCGTGGTAGCCGCCCGTGAGCACGCCCTGGGGCAGCACCGGGGCACCCGCGAGCTGGAGCACGTACCGCAGCGGGACGCCGGTCGGCACCTCGACGACCATGGGGCGCGCGACCGCGCCGGACAGCGTCAGCAGGACCGTGCCGGGCTCCGCGTCCAGACCGGTGTGGCGGTAGCGGCGCGGACCGATCCGGGCCGCCACCGCCAGCTGGGCGAAGGTCTCGGCGTTGGACAGCAGCGTCGGCGCGCCGCCCACCCCGGACTCGGCCGCGCGTTCCCGGCGGCCGGGCGGCAGGGCGGGGCCGCCGCTCACCGCGCGGATCACCGCGGAGGCCTCTCCGGAGACCATCCGCTCGGGAGTACGGACGACACGCGCGCGTAGACCCTGTCCGCGCCGGTCGGACAGGCCGCGCTCGGCGAGCGCGGCCCGGACGGATATCTCCGTGGAGTTGCGGGTGACGGCCACGATCAGCGTCCGGGCACCGAGGGCCTCCGCCGCGAGGAGCGCGCCGTCCAGGATCAGGTGCGGGGCGCGGTTGAGCAGCACGGTGTCCTTGCGGCAGGCGGGTTCGCCCTCGCTGCCGTTGACCACGACCACCGGGCGGACCCCACGGCGGATCGCCGCCTCGCCGACCGCTCTGAGCTTGCGGCCGAAGGGAAATCCGGCGCCACCGCGCCCGTGGAGGGACATCTCGTCCGCGAGCCGGGCCAGGAACTCGCCGCTCATGGGGTCGAGCGGGCCGTGCACCTTCAGGTGCATGTCGAGGCCGAGCCGCTCGACCAGGTCGAAACCCTGGGTGAGCTGGGGCAGGCCGACCACCCGGACCTCGGGGACGTCGGGGAGCGGTGCGTTCACGGGCGTTCTCCTGAGGGCGCGGTCCAGGGCTCACCCGCGGGCGGCGGGCTGGCGTACGTCGGCGCCGGGGGAGGGGCTCCGTACGTCGGCATCGAGGCCGGCGCCCCGTACGTCGGTGTCGGGGCCGGGGCCGCGTAGGTCGGCATCGGGGGCGAGGGGGCGGGCCAGAAGCCGGGGCGGCGGGGCGGTTCGGGGACGACGGGTATCTCCTCGGTCAGGGGAACGCGCTCGGCGAGCGGGGCGGGTCCGACGGGATCGGCCGCGGCTGCGTACGGAGTGGGTTCGGGCTGGTACGGGGTGGCCTCGGGCTGGTACGGGGTCGGTTCCGAGGCGTACGGCACGCTCTGCGTGACGTACGGGGCCTGGTCGGGCCGGGGCTCGGCGATGGCGCGGGAGACCGCGCGGTAGGCGGCCGAGAAGCCGCCGGGGACCCCGGGGGCGGGACGGTCGAGCCACTCGGCGGACAGGGTGGCGGGCTCCTCGGGGACGGGCGCGGCGGGCGGGCTCGCCGGGCTCTCGGCGCTCTCAGGGCCTTCGGGCCTCTCGGCCGTCCTGTCCGGCCCCGGGGGCCGCGTGCGGCCCTCCAGGGACGCCAGGAGGCGGGCGACCCGGTCCACGAGCTCCCGCTGTGCCGGGGCGGGCAGCATGCGGAGCGAGACGGCCGCCGCGACCGCGGTCAGCGCCAGGCAGTACATGACGAGGACCCAGGTGGCGGCGGGCCGGCCCGCGTACAGGCCGTGGACCAGGGCGAAGCACCAGGCCGGGTAGGCCAGCATGTGCAGCGGGCGCCAGCGGGCGGCGAAACGGCTCCGGCCCGCCAGGGTGCTGCGCAGGGCGCCGGTGGCGGCCGTGACGACCATGAGGAGCCCGGCGAGCGAGCCGAAGCCGATGAGCGCCGAACTCCCGGTGACGCCGAGGCCGAAGGGGAGCAGCGCGCCGACCGGCTCGACCCGGCCGAGGGCGACCTTCACGGTGCCGTGCAGCAGCAGGAAGCCGAGCGCGGCGACCGCGGTGGCGCGGTGGATCCCCTGGGCGAGCAGCCGGTGCCGGGTGGAGAGCAGCAGCCGGTCGCTCGCGATCAGACCCCACGCGACGGACGCGGTGAGGGACACCAGCGACAGCACGCCGCTGGTGAAGTCGAGGGCGGCTCGGAAGCCGTCACCGCCGCCGAGGACGAGCAGGGGAATGATCACCAGCCCCGCGACGTATGTCCCGCCCTGAACCGGCCGACTCACACCGGTTCGCGGAACGGGGGAAGAGCGGATCTTGCGATGAGGGTTCATGGGTGCGACTCCGAATGGTGCGGATAAGCGGTCCCGTTGCGGCATGCTAAGTCGCTCCATACCGAGCGGTAGGTGGTTTGCTCGTTTACGCGGTACGCGACCGAGAACTGACTCTGGGGTTGCCCCGGATAGGGGCGATACGCGGAGTAACCCGGGCGCCCCGGGCGCGGTCGGCAGTCGGGTGACCGGCGGGCGGAACGTCGGTGCGACCCCTGTGGGCCCTGCGGTACCCTGACGCCATGCGTGCCGTACGCCTTCTGCTTAGCGAGCCGCGCTGATCAGTCCCGACGGATGAAAGATCCGGTCGGAATCGGCGCGGCGTCCCCTCCTGTGCGAGGGGATTTTTCATTTCGTGGCAGTGCAGTTCGCGGGCAGTGGGCAGAGACGATCGATGGAGCTTCAAGGATCATGAGCGAGATGAATTCGGCTGCCGAGACGGCGGCCCCGCATCGTTATACGGCGACCATGGCCGCCGACATCGAGGCACGCTGGCAGGACTTCTGGGACGCCGAGGGAACCTACGAGGCCCCGAACCCGACGGGTGACCTGGCGGGCAACGCGGCCGTCGCGGCCCGCCCCAAGAAGTTCATCATGGACATGTTCCCGTACCCCTCGGGCGCGGGCCTGCACGTCGGTCACCCGCTGGGCTACATCGCCACCGACGTCTTCGCCCGCCACCAGCGCATGACCGGCCACAACGTGCTGCACACCCTGGGCTTCGACGCCTTCGGCCTGCCGGCCGAGCAGTACGCCGTGCAGACGGGCACGCACCCGCGCGTGTCCACCGAGGCCAACATGGAGAACATGAAGGTCCAGCTGCGCCGGCTGGGCCTGGGCCACGACAAGCGCCGGTCGTTCGCGACGATCGACCCGGAGTACTACAAGTGGACGCAGTGGATCTTCCTGCAGATCTTCAACTCCTGGTACGACGACGAGGCCGAGAAGGCCCGCCCGATCGCCGAGCTGGTCGAGCAGTTCGAGAACGGCACGCGTGACGTCCCCGGCTCCACGCGCGCGTGGAGCGAGCTGAACGCGTCCGAGCGCTCCGACGTCCTGGGCGAGTACCGCCTGGCCTACGCCTCCGACGCGCCGGTCAACTGGTGCCCCGGCCTGGGCACCGTCCTGGCCAACGAGGAGGTCACCGCCGACGGCCGTTCCGAGCGCGGCAACTTCCCCGTCTTCAAGGCCAAGCTGCGCCAGTGGAACATGCGCATCACCGCCTACGCGGACCGGCTGCTGGACGACCTGGACGCGCTGGACTGGCCCGAGGCCATCAAGCTGCAGCAGCGCAACTGGATCGGCCGCTCCGAGGGCGCCCGCGTCGACTTCCAGGTCGGCGACGCCGGTGCGATCACCGTCTTCACCACCCGCCAGGACACCCTGTTCGGCGCCACCTACATGGTCCTGGCGCCCGAGCACGACCTGGTCGAGAAGATCGTCCCGGACGCGTGGCCGGCCGGCACGCACGACGTGTGGACGGGCGGGCACGCCACCCCTGCCGACGCCGTCGCCGCCTACCGTAAGCAGGCCGCGTCCAAGTCCGACGTCGAGCGGCAGGCCGAGGCCAAGGACAAGACCGGTGTCTTCACCGGCGCGTACGCGACCAACCCGGTCAGCGGCGAGCAGGTCCCGGTCTTCATCGCCGACTACGTGCTGATGGGATACGGCACCGGCGCGATCATGGCCGTCCCCGCCCACGACACCCGCGACTTCGCCTTCGCCCGCGCCTTCGAGCTGCCGATGCGCTGCGTCGTCGAGCCGAGCGACGACCGCGGCACCGACCCGGCCGACTGGGACGACGCCTTCGCCTCGTACGAGGCGAAGCTGGTCAACTCCGCGAACGACGAGATCTCCCTGGACGGCCTGGGCGTCGTCGAGGCCAAGGCGAAGATCACCGCTTGGCTGGCCGACCGCGGCATCGGCGAGGGCACCGTCAACTTCCGCCTGCGCGACTGGCTGTTCAGCCGCCAGCGCTACTGGGGCGAGCCCTTCCCGATCGTCTACGACGAGGACGGTGTCGCGCACTCGCTGCCCGAGTCGATGCTGCCGCTGGAGCTGCCCGAGGTCGAGGACTACTCGCCGCGCACCTTCGAGCCGGACGACGCCGACACCCAGCCCGAGACGCCGCTGTCCCGCAACGAGGACTGGGTCAACGTCACCCTGGACCTGGGCGACGGGCCGAAGAAGTACCGCCGCGAGACCAACACCATGCCCAACTGGGCCGGTTCCTGCTGGTACGAGCTGCGCTACCTGGACCCGAACAACTCCGAGAAGCTGGTCGACCCGGCGATCGAGCAGTACTGGATGGGCCCCCGCGAGGGCATGCCCACCGGTGGCGTCGACCTGTACGTCGGCGGTGCCGAGCACGCCGTACTGCACCTGCTGTACGCGCGGTTCTGGTCCAAGGTGCTGTTCGACCTGGGCCACGTCTCCTCGGCCGAGCCGTTCCACAAGCTGTACAACCAGGGCATGATCCAGGCCTTCGTCTACCGTGACGCGCGCGGCATCGCCGTGCCGGCGGCCGAGGTCGAGGAGCGCGACGGCGGCTACTGGTACCAGGGCGAGAAGGTCAGCCGCGTCCTGGGCAAGATGGGCAAGTCCCTGAAGAACGCCGTCACGCCGGACGAGATCTGCGCCGAGTTCGGCGCCGACACCCTGCGCCTGTACGAGATGGCGATGGGCCCCCTGGACGTCTCCCGCCCGTGGGACACGCGCGCGGTGGTCGGCCAGTACCGGCTGCTGCAGCGGCTGTGGCGCAACATCGTCGACGAGGCGACCGGTGCGGCGACCGTCGTCGACACCGAGCCGGACGAGGACACGCTGCGCGCCCTGCACAAGGCGATCGACGGCGTCTCGCAGGACATGGCGGCCATGCGCTTCAACACCGCCATCGCCAAGGTCACCGAGCTGAACAACCACCTGACCAAGGTGGGCGGTCCGGTCTCCCGCTCGGTCGCCGAGCGGCTGGTGCTGCTGGTCGCCCCGCTGGCCCCGCACATCGCCGAGGAGCTGTGGCGCAAGCTGGGCCACACCGCCTCCGTCGTCCACCAGGACTTCCCGGTCGCCGACCCGGCGTACGTCGTCGACGAGACCGTGACCTGCGTCGTGCAGATCAAGGGCAAGGTCAAGGCCCGCCTGGAGGTCTCCCCGGCGATCACGGATGCGGAGCTGGAGACGCTGGCCCTGGGCGACGCGAACGTGGTCGCGGCGCTGGGCGGCACGCAGATCCGCAAGGTCATCGTGCGGGCGCCGAAGCTGGTCAACATCGTCGCCGGGTAGCTTCGGCGGTTTTGGCCGCTTCTGCTGCCTCTGCCGGCATCAGCCGCTTCGGCGGCTGATGCCGGCAGCGCGGTATGAGGGGTTTCCCCTACGGGCAGGTTGGGGGTTCCATTGGAACCTCTGGCCTGCCCGTTCCGTTTACCGTGGAAGAACGACAGCCCAGGGAATTCGACCCACGCCGGAGGGGCGGACATGGAAGCCGCGATTGTGATCATGGCGCTGCTCTTCTTCGCCTTCGTGGCGCTGGGGGTGTACGCGACCGTGAAGGCGGTCAAGGCCGCCAAGCGCGGTGTCGACCGCACGATCCACCAGGCCCGGCGCACCGTCGAGGACACCACGCTGCGCGCCAAGAGCTACGGACAGGGCGGGGTCGGCGGTGAGCTGGCCCAGCTGCGGCTCTCCCTGCGGACCTCGATGCGCGCGACGCAGGACGCCCTGCAGGCGGGCGTGGCCGAGGACGCCTCGCTGCGGGAGTCCCTCGACCTCTTCGCACGGCTGAGCGCCCACGGCCACGAGCTGGACGAGGACCTCAAGCGGCTGGAGCGCGAGCCGGACAAGGCGCGCGTGTCCGCACAGCTCAAGGACCTGCGGGAGCGCACGGAGCGGATCACGCACTCGGCCGACTCGCTGCGCTGGGCCGCCAGGGACCGGGCGCGGAAGTTCGCGGAGGACGACCTGGGCTCGCTGAGCGCCCAGATCGACCTGGAGGCGGGCGCGCTGCGCCACTGGTCCGGGTCGACCGCCCAGGATCCCGGCTCGGACGACTTCTCCTGGCCCGCCGCCGGCGCCCCGGCGCCGGACGCCGAGCGGGGGCAGACCTGGCCCGCGGAGGCGGACGCGCGGGCCGACGGAGGTCGTGACGCGGAGGCCGGACCCCGCCCGGACGGGGAGACCCCGGACCGGCAGGCGCCGCAGGCGATCACGGCCCGCGACCCGCGCGCGACCACCTACCCGTGGGAGAAGTCCGCCCGGCCCGAGACCACGACCTGACGTCGTGGAACGCGGGGGCGGGCTGCCGCGCAGCGGCCCCGGCGGGTAACCTCCCGCTCATGTCCCGGCATGTCGCGATCGTCACCGATTCCACGGCCTACCTGCCACCGCAGACGACGGAGCGGCACGGCATCACCACGGTCCCGCTCACCGTCGTCATCGGCGACAGAGCGCTCGAAGAGGGCACCGAGATCTCGGCCCGCTCACTGGCCCAGGCACTCCAGAGGCGCCGGCCCGTGACCACCTCGCGGCCCGGGCCCGAGGTCTTCGCGGCGACCTACCGCGCGGCGGCCGAGGCCGGTGCGACGGGCATCGTCTCGCTGCACCTCTCCAGCGAGTTGTCCGGTACGTACGACGCCGCCGTCGTGGCGGCCAAGGACGCCCCCGTGCCGGTCAAGGTGATCGACACCCGCATGGTCGGGATGGCGCTCGGCTTCTGCGCGCTCGCGGCGGCGGAGGTCGTGGACGCCGGCGGCTCGATCGACGAGGCCGTCGCCGCCGCCGAGAAGCGGGCCGCCGGAACCTCCGCCTTCTTCTACGTCGACACGCTGGAGTACCTCCGCAGGGGCGGGCGGATCGGTGCCGCGCAGGCGCTGCTCGGTTCGGCGCTCTCCGTCAAACCGCTGCTCCAGCTCGACGGAGGCCGGATCGAGCTGCGTGAGAAGGTGCGGACGGCGTCGAAGGCGATCGCCCGCCTGGAGGAGATCGCGGTGGAACGGGCGGGCGCGGGCCCGGTCGACGTCGCCGTGCACCACCTCTCCGCGCCCGAACGGGCCGCCGTGCTCGCCGACCGGCTGCGTGAACGCGTGCCGGGGCTTGAGGAGTTGCAGGCCAGCGAGGTGGGCGCGGTGATCGGCGCACACACCGGGCCCGGACTCCTCGCCGTCGTCGTGTCGCCGCGCTGACGGGTCCGTCCCTCGTGTGAGTGACGGGTTTTTCCACAACTGGGCGTCTGTCCACGGAAATCGACGGGTCTCAGCGGATTCGGACGGATGTGCCTACCGTCCTGTCCATGGCCCTTCGCACACATCTCGCAACCCGTCCCTCCGTCGTCAACTCCACCCGCCCCACGGCTCGTCGTACGACCGGGGGCGCGGCCGGCGGTCCGGGCCGCGCTCCGGGATCGGACGGGCGCACGCGCGTCCGAGGGCGGGGCTCGCCTCCCGCGCGGGCCCGGGGAAGGCGCGCGGTCGCGGCGAACGGCGCGGCCGTACGACGCCGGGGCGAGGCGCTCTTCCCCGCCACCACCCGGCCTGCCGCGCCGACTCGATCCCCGGCGGAATGGGGAGAGCCCGAGGTGGTCGAACCACCCGGACCTCGGGAGGACCGGGCGGCTCCCGGACGGTGGGAGCGGCTGCGGACGGCGCTGAGCGAACGGTTGCCGGTGTGGGTGCAGACCCGGTGCGGCCTCGAACCGCGGACGCTGGCCGCGCTGGCCGTGGTCCTCGTCGTGGCCGCCGTATTCGCCGGGCGGTACTTCTGGACCGGCAGGCCGGAGGCGGTCAGGGCGCCGGAGATCGTGCATGCGGCGCCGCCGGCGGAGGCCGGGGTGTCTCCGGGCGCCTCGGCGGCGCCGACACCCGGGGCGTCGCCGTCGGGTGTGGTCGTCGACGTGAGCGGCAAGGTACGGCGGCCCGGGGTACTGACGCTGCCGGCCGGGTCGCGGGTCGCGGACGCCCTGCGGGCCGCCGGAGGAGCCCGGCCGGGGACGGACCTGACCGGCCTCAACCGCGCCCGGGTCCTGATGGACGGCGAACAGGTCGCGGTCGGGGTGACGCCGGCGGCGGTCGTGCGCGGTGCTCCGGGGGTGGGCGGGGGAGGCGCTGGAGCGGCGGCCGGATCGCGGGCGGCACCGCTGAGCCTGAACGCGGCGACGGTGGAGCAGCTCGACACCCTGCCCGGAGTGGGTCCGGTCCTTGCCCAGCACATCGTCGACCATCGTGCGGAGCACGGTGGATTCCGGTCGGTGGCCGAGCTGCGCGAGGTCAATGGCATCGGGGAACGCCGGTTCGCGGACCTCGCGCCGCTGGTACGGCCATGAACGCCCGCCAGGTGCCGGAGGAGCCCGCCCCGTCGTGGCGCGGCCGGCTGCTCGAAGAGGGGCCCACCGATCTTCGGCTCGTTCCGCCCGCGTTGGCGGCCTGGGGAGCGGCCGGGCTCGCGGTGGGGGTGGCCGGGTGGTGGGTGTGCGTGGGGGTGCTCGTCTGCCTGGCGGGGGCGGGGGTCTTGATGGTGGCGGTTCGCGTGCGGGCCGGTCGGGAGGGGGTCGGTCGGGAAAGGGCCGGTAGGGAGGTCGGTCGGGAGGGGGGCGGTCGGGAAGGGGGTGGGTGGTGGCTTCGGGGTACTGCGGGGGCGGCTGTGCTGCTCTGCGCGGCCGCCGGTGCCGCCGCGGGCGGGCTGCATGGAGCGGACCTGAGGCGGGGGCCCGTGCCCGGGCTCGCGGAGGAGTACGCCCGGGTGGGATCGGAGGTCACGGTCACCTCCGATCCCCGGCTCACCCGGCCCCGGATCCGGGGCGACAGGACGGCCCCGGTCTCCGTCGTCCTCAACGGCGAGGCGACCCTCGTCGAGGCGGCTAGCGGAGCCTCGCACCGGACCAGGACACCGGTCCTGGTGATCGTTCCGGCCGGGGAGGCCCAGCGGGAGTGGCTGCGGCTGCTGCCCTCGACCCGGCTGCGGCTCGTCGGACGGCTGGCACCCTCGATGCGCCCGGGGGACAGGTTCGCGGCGGCGCTGCGGGTCGACGGATCCGGACCGCCCCGGATCACCGGGCCGCCGAGCGGCGTGCAGCGCACGGCCGGGGAGCTGCGGGCGGGGCTGCGCCGAGCGACCGAGGACCTCGACGGTGACGCGCGGGCGCTGCTGCCCGGGCTCGTCGTCGGCGACACCTCGCGGATCGATCCGGAACTCGGCGACGCCTTCGAGGCCACGGACCTCGCTCACTTGCTGGCCGTGTCCGGATCCAACCTCACGGTTGTCCTGCTCCTGCTGATCGGGCGGCCGGGAGCGGCGATGCGGGTGGAGCGGGGTGGGCTCGCACCCCGGCTCGGCCTTTCGCTTCGGGCCACCGCGGTGATCGGGGGAGGCCTGACGCTCCTCTTCGTGGTCGTGTGCCGCCCGGATCCGAGTGTGCTGCGGGCGGCGGCCTGCGGCTCGGTCGCGCTGCTCGCCATCGGCACGGGGCGGCGCAGGTCGCTGATCCCCGCGCTGGCCGCCGCCGTGCTGTTGTTGGTGCTCTACGACCCGTGGCTGGCGCGGAGTTACGGATTCCTGCTCTCGGTCCTGGCCACCGGGGCTCTGCTCACGATCGCGCCGCGCTGGAGTGACGCGCTGCGGCGGCGCGGGGTGCCGGGCAGGCTCGCCGAGGCGCTGGCGGCGGCCCTGGCGGCTCAGGCGGTGTGCGCGCCCGTGGTGGCGGTGTTCGCCGCCCGGGTGAGCCTGGTCGCGATTCCCAGCAACCTGCTCGCCGAGGTGGCCGTGGCCCCGGCCACGGTGCTCGGCTTCGCCGCGCTCGCGCTCGCCCCGGTCTCGCTCCGGGCGGCGGAGCTGGTGGCGGAGGTCGCGGCCTGGCCCGCCGGGTGGATCGCCGGTGTGGCCCGGACGGGTGCCGCGCTGCCCGGCGCGGAGGCCGGCTGGCCCGGCGGCTGGTGGGGCGGGCTGCTCCTGGCCGGGCTCTTCGGCCTCGTGGTGCTCGGGGCGTGGAAGCTGCCGTACCGGCGGAGAGTGGCGGTCGGCTGTGTCGTCCTGCTGTTCCTCGCGGTGGTGCGACCGGCGCCGTTGACCCGGCTGGTCAGCGGCTGGCCGCCGCCGGGCTGGACGTTCGCGATGTGTCAGGTGGGGCAGGGCGACGCGACCGTGCTCGCGGCCGGCGGGGAAACGGCCGTCGTCGTGGACGCGGGGCCCGACCCGGCCCTGGTGGACCGCTGCCTGCACGATCTCGGTGTCCGGCGGATCCCGCTGCTTGTCCTGACCCACTTCCACGCGGACCATGTCGCCGGGCTTCCCGGGGTCCTGCGGGGCCGGTCGGTCGGGGCGATCCAGACGACGGGGCTGGAAGAGCCCCGGGGGCAGGTGGCGGCCGTACGGCGCGTGGCCCAGGCGGCGGGGGTGCCCGTCATCCGCGCGTCGCCGGGGGAGCGGAGACGGCTGGGGCCGCTGGAGTGGCAGGTGCTGTGGCCGGCGGGGGCGCCCGGGATGCCCGGGGCGGCGGGGCCGGAGGAGTCAGGGCCGAACGACGCCAGCGTCACCCTACTCGTCCGGACCCGGGAGGGACTGAGGCTGCTGCTCCTGGGAGACCTCGAACCACCGGCCCAGCAGGGCCTGTTGCGGGCCCACCCCGAGCTCGGCCCGGTGGACGTGCTCAAGGTCGCCCACCACGGTTCCGCCTACCAGGATCCCGGGCTGATACGGGCGGTCCGGCCACGGCTCGCGCTGGTGTCGGCCGGGCGGAACAACCCGTACGGCCATCCCGCGCCGGTGACGGTCGAGGCGTTGCGGGCCGGGGGAGCGGAGGTGCTCCGGACGGACCGGGACGGGGCGATCGCGGTCACGGGGGTGGGGCCGGCGCTGACGGCCGTGCCGAGTCTGTGAGGGCGGCCGCCAGCCCCGGCCCGCCCCGGGCGCTCCGGGCCTCAGGCCAGCCAGGCGCCGTCGCGCATCAGGACGCGGCCCTTGAGTTCGTGCTCCTCGTGCCAGGCTCGCACCGTCCTGGGGGTGACTCGGAGGTAGACCCAGTCGGTCGCGCCGCGTGGATCCCAGGAGAGCTTGGCCGCGAAGGCGTCCGCCGAGGGCGTCGGCAGGTCGGTGCCCTCCACTTTCTCGGCCGTGCCGTCGATGAGGACGACGTCGCGGGTGTGGCCGAGGCTGAGCCGGACCTCGCTCTGGGGGGTGAGGTTGCGGGCCGTGGGGTTGTTCCGCTTCGTGCAGAAGAGGAGCGTCCCCGCATCCGTCTCCGCACCCGCGTCCCAGAGGAACCACAGGGGTACCAGGCACGGTTCGCCGTCGGTGGAGGCGGTCGCGACCCAGATGTCCTCCTCCGTCGCGAGCCGGTCGAGGACGTCCTGCTTGCGCTGGGCGCGAGGGCGTGGGCTGGGGTGGGGCGGTTCATGATCGGCCATGGCTCGCACGGTAGTCGGGGCGGTACGGGTGCCGCCTCGGCCGACGGACCTCGGGCAACAGGCCTAGGTCCAGGGACTCATGGGCGGGCGGAGGGAGGGCCCGGCAGACTCGGTGCATGACCACTCACACCCAGCAGAACCCGGACGTCCCCGTCGAGGCGTACCTGCGGCGCATCGGAGCGGAGCGACCGGACCGCCCCGACGTGGCCGCCCTGCGCGACCTGCAACTGCGGCACTTGAAGACGGTCCCTTTCGAGAACCTGTCGATCCACCTCGGCGAGAACATCGTCCTTGAGGAGAAGGCATTGCTCGACAAGGTCGTCGGGGCGAGGAGGGGCGGGTTCTGCTACGAGATCAACGGGACGTTCGCCGCTCTCCTGCGGGAGCTCGGCTTCGGCGTCACGCTCCTGCAGGCGCGCGTGTTCGGCGAGGGCGGCCGGCTGGGCATTCCGTACGACCACATGGCGGTCCTGGTGGAGACGGAGACGGAAGGGCGGTGGCTCGCGGATGTCGGGTTCGGTGAGCACAGCCACTTCCCGCTGGCGCTGGACGAGCGGGGCGACCAGGCCGACCCCGCCGGCACGTTCCGTGTCGTGGAGACCGAGGACGGGGACCTGGACCTGCTGCGGAACGGCAAGCCGCAGTACCGGCTGGAGACTCGGCCGCGCGTGCTCGCCGACTTCACGGCGGGCGCCTGGTACCACCGCACCTCACCGGACTCGCACTTCCCCCGCTCCCTCGTCTGCACCCGGCTCACCGACGCGGGCCGGGTCACCCTCAGCGGCCACAAGCTCGTCACGCACGTGGACGGCGAGCGCAGCGAGCGGATGCTCGAAGGGGACGAGGAGGTGTGGGCGGCGTACCGGGACCTGTTCGGCATCGAGCTCGCGGAGCTGCCGAGCGATCCGCACGCGTAGATCGGACCTCGCGTGCTGCGACGCCGCGTCCATCGACACCGGTGTGCAGATGCGCGACGACCAGCTGCGCTCCAGCGACTTCCTGGACGTCGGCCGCCATACGACGATCGAGATCGATCTGGCGGGGAGCGGCGGGAGCTGAGCGTTGCGCTGGGGCCCTCTACGGGGCCTCCAGCCAGCCCTCGTACTCCGCCGCCAGTTCGTCCAGCGCCGACGAGTCGAGCCGGCCCTCCGGGTCCTCCACGACGACCAGCCACTGCGCGTCCTCGGCGTCGTCCTCGCCGGCCAGCGCGTCCCGTAGGAGCTGGGGCTCCTCGGCGACGCCGAAGCGGGCGGGGAGCTCCTCGGCCACCTCTTCGGCGGCGTCGCGGTCGGGCAGTACCAGTACGTGTCGTTCACTCACCGCGCCATTCTCGGGCATGGGGATCGGTGCCGGGGATCGGTGTCAGTGGCGCGTGGGATGCTGGTTCGCGATGGCCACCAGGAAGAATTCGAACGACGATCTCCTCGCCCCCGTCACGCTCGCCGTGGGCCAGGAGGACCTGCTCCTCGACCGCGCGGTCCAGGAGGTGGTGGCGGCTGCGCGAGCCGCCGACGCCGACACGGACGTACGCGACCTCAACTCCGAGCAGCTCCAGCCCGGGACGCTCGCGGAGCTGACGAGCCCGTCGCTCTTCGCCGAGCGCAAGGTGCTGGTCGTGCGGAACGCGCAGGACCTTTCCGCGGACACGATCAAGGACATCAAGGCGTATCTCGACGCGCCCATCGAAGAGATCACGCTCGTGCTGCTGCACGCGGGCGGAGCCAAGGGGAAAGGCCTCCTGGACGCGGCGCGGAAGGCGGGCGCGCGGGAGGTGGCCTGCCCGAAGACGACGAAGCCGGCAGAGCGGCTGACGTTCGTACGGCAGGAGTTCCGGGCGATCGGGCGGTCGGCCACGCCCGAGGCGTGCCAGGCGCTGGTGGACTCGATCGGCAGCGATCTGCGGGAGCTGGCGGCGGCGGTGTCGCAGCTGACGGCGGACGTGGAGGGGACGATCGACGAGACGGTCGTCGGGCGGTACTACACGGGGCGGGCGGAAGCGTCGTCGTTCAACGTGGCCGACCGTGCGGTGGAGGGGCGGGCGGCGGAGGCGCTGGAGGCGCTGCGCTGGTCGCTCTCGACCGGCGTCCCGCCGGTCCTGATCACCAGCGCGCTGGCGCAGGGCGTCCGGGCGATCGGCAAGCTGTCGTCGGCGCGGGGCGGGCGGCCGGCGGATCTGGCGCGGGAGCTGGGGATGCCGCCGTGGAAGATCGACCGCGTGCGGCAGCAGATGCGGGGCTGGACCCCGGACGGGGTGTCGCTGGCGCTGCGCGCGGTGGCGGAGGCGGACGCGGGCGTGAAGGGCGGGGGGGACGACCCGGAGTACGCGCTGGAGAAGGCGGTGGTCGCGGTGGCTCGGGCGGCGAGGTTGAGGCGGTAGCGGCGCGGGCCCGGGTACGGGTTCGGTCCGGGCGCGGGCCGGTTCGGTACCGGGCCGGGTACCGGGCCGGGCCGGTACCGCCGGGGCCGGGGGCTGTGCGGGTGCGGGTGCGTTGCGCCGGGGGCGGTTGATTCCCCCACCCCGCCCCTTCCCGAAACCCTGCCGGGGGCTGGTGGAGGTTGAGGTCCATCCGGGGCTTCGCCCCGGCCCCCGCCGGGACGCGGCAGCTTCGCGCCGCGGTGGGGCCTGGGGCTGCGCCCGGCCCCGGGAGGGGACGCGGCAGCTATGCGCCGCGGTGGGGCCCGCGTCCCGCCCCGGCCCCCGCCGGGACGCGGCGGCTTCGCGCTGCGGTGGTGCTTGGGGCTGCGCCCGGCCCAGGGACGGGACGCGGCAGCTTCGCGCCGCGGTGGGGCCCGCGTCCCTCCCTGCCCCGGGACGGGATGCGGCAGCTTCGCGCCGCGGTGGGGCCTGGGGCTGCGCCCCGGCCTCAGGAGGGTGGGCGGTGCCCCCGGTCCTGGGGAGCCGCCCCCAAGCACGTGGCGCCTCAGGAGGGTGGGCGGTGCCCCCCGGTCCTGGGGGGCCGTCCCCAAGGACGGGGTTCGGGTACGGCGAAGGCCCCGGTGTTCCTGGGGAAGGAACAGGCGGGGCCTTCGTCGTATGACTGGTGGGCTCGTGCACGCGTGGCGAACGCGTGTCGCGCGCGAGTCCGGGGTGCCGGGTGGGAGCGGGAGAGAGGGCCCGCTGGGTCCCGTCCGGCGTTACATCAGAGGGGCTCAGCCCTGCAGGGTGGCAACCTTGGTGGCCAGCGCCGACTTCTTGTTGGCGGCGGCGTTCTTGTGGATGACACCCTTCGAGACAGCCTTGTCGAGCGCGCGGGAGGCGGCGCGAGAAGCCACGACGGCCTTCTCGACGTCACCCGCGGCGACGGCCTCGCGGGCCTTGCGGATCGCGGTCTTGAGCGAGGACTTGACGGCCTTGTTGCGCAGGCGCGCCTTCTCGTTCGTCTTGTTCCGCTTGATCTGGGACTTGATGTTCGCCACGAAAAGAGCCTTTTCAGGTTCGGTGTTGTTTCTGAGGTGTGCCCCATCGCTGAGAGGGCGTACGAGACACAGCTGTCCACGTTATCAGGGCATAGAAGCTCTGCCCAAACCGAGCGGTGGCTCCCACTCGTGGGACGATGGAGCCTACGTATCCAACCGACCATCGCCCCGAGACGAGACCTTGCGTGCCCGCGACTCCTACCCACGTGCCTGAGCCGAGCCGTACCGACCCGGCGTTGATCCGCAATTTCTGCATCATCGCGCACATCGACCACGGCAAGTCCACACTCGCCGACCGGATGCTCCAGCTGACCGGTGTGGTCGACCAGCGGCAGATGCGCGCCCAGTACCTCGACCGGATGGACATCGAGCGCGAGCGCGGCATCACGATCAAGTCCCAGGCGGTGCGTCTTCCCTGGGCGCCCACCGAGGGCGAGGGCCAGGGGAAGACCCACATCCTCAACATGATCGACACCCCCGGGCACGTCGACTTCACCTATGAGGTCTCGCGGTCCCTGGCGGCCTGCGAGGGCACGATCCTGCTCGTCGACGCGGCCCAGGGCATCGAGGCGCAGACCCTCGCGAACCTGTACCTCGCGATGGAGAACGACCTCACCATCGTTCCCGTACTGAACAAGATCGACCTGCCCGCCGCGCAGCCGGAGAAGTTCTCCGAGGAGCTCGCCAACCTCATCGGCTGCCAGCCCGAGGACGTGCTCAAGGTCTCCGCGAAGACCGGTGTCGGTGTCGACGCGCTGCTCGACCGGGTCGTCCGGGACGTTCCCGCCCCGGTCGGCGTCGCCGACGCGCCCGCCCGCGCGATGATCTTCGACTCCGTGTACGACTCGTACCGCGGTGTCGTGACCTATGTGCGAGTGGTCGACGGGCAGCTCAACAAGCGCGAGCGCATCAAGATGATGTCGACCGGCGCCACCCACGAGCTGCTCGAGATCGGTGTCTCCTCGCCGGAGATGACCCCGTCCGACGGTCTCGGCGTCGGCGAGGTGGGCTACCTCATCACCGGTGTGAAGGACGTCCGCCAGTCCAAGGTCGGTGACACGATCACCTCCCTGAACAAGGGCGCCACCGAGGCCCTCGGCGGTTACAAGGACCCCAAGCCGATGGTCTTCTCGGGTCTCTACCCGCTGGACGGCTCGGAGTACCCGGACCTCCGCGAGGCCCTCGACAAGCTGCAGCTCAACGACGCCGCGCTGGTCTACGAGCCGGAGACCTCCGCCGCGCTCGGCTTCGGCTTCCGCGTCGGCTTCCTGGGTCTGCTCCACCTCGACGTGATCCGTGAGCGGCTCGAGCGCGAGTTCGGGCTCGACCTGATCGCCACCGCCCCCAACGTGGTCTACCGCGTGGTCATGGAGGACGGCAGCGAGCACACGGTCACCAACCCGAGCGAGTTCCCCGAAGGCAAGATCAACGACGTCTTCGAGCCCGTCGTGCGCGCCACGATCCTCGCCCCCAGCGAGTTCATCGGCGCGATCATGGAGCTGTGCCAGACGCGTCGCGGCACCCTGATCGGCATGGACTACCTCTCCGAGGACCGGGTCGAGATCCGCTACACCCTGCCCCTGGCCGAGATCGTCTTCGACTTCTTCGACCAGCTGAAGTCCAAGACGCGCGGTTACGCCTCCCTCGACTACGAGCCCACCGGCGAGCAGGCGTCCAGCCTGGTCAAGGTCGACATCCTGCTGCACGGCGACAAGGTCGACGCCTTCTCCGCCGTCACCCACAAGGACGCCGCGTACGCGTACGGTGTGCGGCTCGTCGCCAAGCTGCGCGAGCTCATCCCGCGGCAGGCCTTCGAGGTGCCCATCCAGGCCGCGATCGGCTCCCGGGTGATCGCCCGCGAGACCATCCGCGCCATCCGCAAGGACGTCCTCGCCAAGTGCTACGGCGGTGACATCTCCCGTAAGCGGAAGCTGCTGGAGAAGCAGAAGGAAGGCAAGAAGCGGATGAAGATGGTCGGCTCCGTGGAGGTCCCGCAGGAGGCCTTCATCGCCGTCCTGTCGAGCGACGACTCCGCCGGCGGCAAGAGCAAGAAGTGATCGGCTGTTTAGCTGACTGATACATCGAACGGGTCTCCGCGCGGACAGTGCGGGGGCCCGTTCGGCGTTCGTTCTGTTATCAACCGGGTATGAAGAGTCGGCCGCCAGGCTCTTACGCGTCGGACTTCGGCCATCTACTCTGATCCCCGAATCGAAGGTTACTCGCCAGTTAGATACGCACCGCCAGATCGCACCACCCGCAGGCACCGCCGCCGCCCGGAGGACGTCGTGAGCGACACACAGACCTTGATCGAGAACCGGCCGCCCTCCGTGGCGACCCTCTTCCTTGAGCGCGTCGAGCGGACTCCTGATGCGGAGGCCTATCGCTATCCGGTTCCGGCGGTTTCCGGCCAGGGTCCGGACGAGTGGAAGTCGCTCAGCTGGGGGCAGGCCGCCGAGCGGGTCTTCGCCATCGCCGCAGGTCTGATCGACCTGGGGGTGCAGGCGGAGGAGCGCGTCGCCCTGGCCTCCTCCACCCGGGTGGAGTGGATCCTCTCCGACCTCGGCGTGATGTGCGCGGGAGCCGCCGTCACCACGATCTACCCGCAGACCAACGCCGAGGAGTCGGCGTTCATCCTCTCCGACTCCGAGTCCAAGGTGCTGATCGCGGAGGACGCGGCGCAGGTCGCCAAGGCCCGCGAGACCCGCGCCGACCTGCCCGGCCTCCACCACGTCGTCGTCATCGACCCGACGGGCGTCGAGAGCGACGACTGGGTCCTCTCCCTCGCCGAACTGGAGAAGCGCGGCCAGGCGTACCTGGAGCGGCACGCCGACGCCGTCAAGGAGCGCGTCTCGGCCATCACCTCCACGCAGCTCGCCACCCTCATCTACACCTCCGGCACCACCGGCCGGCCCAAGGGCGTCCGCCTCCCGCACGACAACTGGTCGTACATGGCCAAGGCCATCGCCGCGACCGGCCTGGTCACGCAGGACGACGTCCAGTACCTCTGGCTGCCGCTCGCGCACGTCTTCGGCAAGGTGCTCACCTCCGGGCAGATCGAGGTCGGCCACGTCACCGCCGTCGATGGCCGCATCGACAAGATCATCGTGAACCTGCCGGTGGTCCAGCCGACCTACATGGCCGCCGTGCCCCGGATCTTCGAGAAGGTCTACAACGGCGTCGCCGCCAAGGCGCGCGAGGGCGGCCCCGCCAAGTACAAGATCTTCCAGTGGGCGGCGGGCGTGGCCCGCGAGTACGCCAAGGTCACCCAGGACAACTTCCGCCGTACCGGCACGGCCTCCGCGCCCTTCGGCCTGGAGGCGAAGCACAAGGTCGCCGACGCGCTGGTCTACAAGAAGCTCCGCGAGGCCTTCGGCGGCCGGCTGCGCGCCGCCGTCTCCGGCTCCGTCGCGCTGGCGCCCGAGATCGGCTACTTCTTCTCCGGCGCGGGCATCCACATCCTGGAGGGCTACGGCCTGACGGAGTCCAGCGCCGCGTCCTTCGTCAACCCGGGCGAGGCGTACCGCACCGGCACCGTCGGCAAGCCGCTGCCCGGCACCGAGGTCCGGATCGCCGACGACGGCGAGATCCTGCTGCGCAGCCCCGGCATCATGGAGGGCTACCACGGCCTGCCCGAGAAGACCGCCGAGGTGCTCGAGGCGGACGGCTGGTTCCACACGGGCGACATCGGTGAGCTGTCCGCCGACGGCTACCTGCGGATCACCGACCGCAAGAAGGACCTGTTCAAGACCTCGGGAGGCAAGTACATCGCGCCGACCGAGATCGAGGGCCAGTTCAAGGCCGTCTGCCCGTTCGTCTCGAACATCGTCGTCCTGGGCGCCGACCGGAACTACTGCTCCGCGCTCATCGCCCTCGACGAGCCCGCCATCCTCGGCTGGGCCGCCGAGCACGACCTCGCGGGCAAGTCGTACGCGGAGGTCGTCGCCGCCCGGCAGACGCAGGAGATGGTCCAGGGGTACGTGGACCGGCTCAACGAGGGCGTGCAGCGGTGGCAGACGATCAAGAAGTTCCGGCTGCTGCCGCGCGACCTCGACGTCGAGCACGGTGAGCTGACGCCGTCGCTGAAGATGAAGCGGCCGGTGGTGGAGCGGACGTACAAGGACCTGATCGAGGAGATGTACGCGGGGGCGCGGGAGGCGTAGCCCTTCCGGGGCCCCTGGGCCGGCCCTCGTGGGGTTATCCACAGGGCGGTCGGCTTCGTCGGGCGGTACGGGACAATGGGCTCATGCCTTCCGTACTGCCCGATGGTGAGCCCATGCCCGAGGACGGGGCGCTTCCCGCACACGCCCTGGAAGGGGCCGGGGAGCGGCCGCTCGGGTTCTATCTGCATGTGCCGTACTGCGCGACGCGGTGCGGCTACTGCGACTTCAACACGTACACCGCGAGCGAGCTGCGCGGTGCCGGCGGCGTGCTCGCCTCCCGGGACAACTACGCGGGGCAGGTCGTCGAGGAGATACGCCTCGCCCGGAAGGTGCTCGGTGACGACCCGCGCCCTGTGCGGACCGTCTTCGTCGGCGGGGGTACGCCCACGCTGCTCGCCGCCGGGGATCTCGTACGGATGCTGGGGGCGATCCGGGACGAGTTCGGGCTCGCGGACGACGCCGAGGTCACGACGGAGGCGAACCCGGAGTCGGTGGACCCGGCGTACCTGGAGGAGCTGAGGGCCGGTGGCTTCAACCGGGTGTCCTTCGGCATGCAGAGCGCCCGCCAGCACGTCCTGAAGGTCCTCGACCGGACGCACACGCCGGGCCGGCCCGAGGCGTGCGTCGCCGAGGCGCGGGCAGCGGGCTTCGAGCACGTGAACCTGGACCTCATCTACGGGACGCCCGGGGAGTCCGACGACGACTGGCGGGCGTCGCTGGAGGCGGCGATCGGGGCGGGCCCCGACCATGTCAGCGCGTACGCGCTGATCGTCGAGGAGGGGACGCAGCTGGCGCGGCGGATCCGGCGGGGCGAGGTGCCGATGACGGACGACGACGTGCATGCGGACCGGTACCTGATAGCCGACTCCGTCTTCGCGGAGGCCGGCTTCGACTGGTACGAGGTCTCGAACTGGGCCACGTCCGAGGCCGGGCGGTGCCTGCACAACGAGCTGTACTGGCGGGGCGCCGACTGGTGGGGCGCGGGGCCGGGGGCGCACTCGCACGTGGGCGGTGTCCGGTGGTGGAACGTGAAGCATCCGGGGGCGTATGCGGCGGCGCTGTCCTCCGGTAGGTCGCCGGGTGCGGGCCGGGAGGTCCTGTCGGCGGAGGACCGGCGGGTGGAGCGTGTCCTTCTGGAGCTACGGCTCCGGGAGGGGTGCCCGCTGGAGCTCCTGCGTCCGGACGGACTGGCCGCGTCTCGCAAGGCCCTGGAGGACGGGCTCCTCGACGCCGGGGCGTACGGGGAGGGGCGCGCGGTCCTGACCCTGCGGGGCCGCCTGCTGGCCGACGCGGTCGTCCGCGACCTGGTCGACTAGGCCGCCGGCCCCGGGGCGGGGCTGCGGGGCCTTTCGAGCGCGCCCACCCCGTGCGAGGGGCCTGAGCAGGCACCGCCCCGTGGGTTGTGCCCACCCTCCCCCTAGGACTTCGTCCTGGGGGGACCCCCAGCCCTGCGGAACGATTGCCCACAACGGTGTGGGGGGAGTCGATGCTGTCTCGCCGGGCTACGGGGCCGTGACGAAGTCGATCAGTTCTTCTACTCGGCCCAGGAGTTGGGGTTCCAGGTCCTTGTAGGACGTGACCTTCGACAGGATGTGTTGCCAGGCCGCGCCTGTGTTGGGGGGCCAGCCCAGGGCCTCGCAGATGCCCGTCTTCCAGTCCTGGCCGTGGGGGATCCTCGGCCAGGACTCGATGGACAGGGACGACGGCTTCACCGCCTCCCAGATGTCGATGTAAGGGTGGCCGACGATCAGGACGTCCGGGGACGAGATCTGGGCCGCGATGCGGGACTCCTTCGAGCCCGGGACCAGGTGGTCGACCAGGATGCCCAGGCGGGCGTCCGCCGCCGGGGCGAAGTCGGCGACGATCGCCGGGAGGTCGTCGATGCCCTCCAGGTACTCCACCACCACGCCCTCGATCCGCAGGTCGTCGCCCCAGACCCGCTCCACCAGTTCGGCGTCGTGCCGGCCCTCCACGTAGATCCGGCCCGCCCGTGCCACCCGCGCCCGCGCCCCCGGGACCGCGATCGAGCCCGAGGCCGTGCGATTCGAGCGCGCGGGGCCCGACGCCGGGCGTACCAGCGTCACCGGCTTGCCCTCCAGGAGGAACGCCCTCGGGTCCATCGGGAACACCCGGTGCTTGCCGAAGCGGTCCTCCAGCGTCACCGTGCCCGCCTCGCAGCGGATCACCGCCCCGCAGAACCCCGTCGATACCTCCTCCACCACGAGGTCCACCTCCGCCGGTACCTCCGGCACCGGGGCGGATCGCTTCCAGGGGGGCGTCAGGTCCGGGTTGTAGCTGCGCATTCGCGTGACGTTATGCGACGGCGAAGCGCCGTGCCAGTTCCTCGCGTTGGCGTCGTACGAACGTGGCGTCCACCACCGCCCCGTGGCCCGGTACGTACACCGCGTCCTCGCCGCCCAGGGCGAGTAGCCGGTCCAGGGCGTCCGGCCAGCGGGACGGGATCGCGTCCGGGCCCGCCTGCGGCTCCCCCGACTCCTCCACCAGGTCCCCGCAGAAGACGATCTCCGGCTCACCCGGGACCAGGAGCGTCAGGTCGTGCGCCGTGTGGCCCGGGCCCACGTTCGCCAGCAGCACCTGCCGGCCGCCCAGGTCCAGCGTCCACTCCCCGGAGACCACGTGGTGCGGCGCCACCAGCACGTCCACCGCCTCCGCCGCCGCGAACGCGTCCACCCCGTGCCGTACCGCGTCCGCCATCAGCTCGCCGCCCTCCCGGCGCAGCAGCGCGTCCACGCCCACCGCCCCGTACACCTCCGCCCCCGCGAACGCCGCCGTGCCGAGTACATGATCGAAATGGGGGTGGCTCAGTGCGATGTGTGTCACTCTTCGGCCCCCGGTCAGCCCCTCGATCTGGGTGCGCAGAGCGGTTCCCTCCCGCAGCGTCGAGCCCGTGTCGTACAGCAGTACCGCCTGTTCGCCCACCACCAGGCCCACCGTGGCGTCCCAGCCGGGCAGCCTGCGCCGCCCCACGCCGTCCGCGAGCCGCTCCCAGCCGAACTCTTCCCAAGCGACATCCATACCGCGACGCTATCCGCAAAGACCCGCCCCCCGAATCCGCGACGACCCGACCTCCGACGCCGACTCCGAGGCGGCCTCCTTGCCAGGAGCGATGCCCGCCGCCGTACACTGGCCGGGGGATTCCTGGCACTCGGGCAGGGCGAGTGCCAAATGCGGAGCAACCGAAGCAACCCGATACGACGAGCTGGAGGTGTGCGCGATGCTCAGCGAACGCAGACTCGAGGTGCTGCGCGCCATCGTCCAGGACTACGTCGGGACGGAGGAGCCCGTCGGCTCCAAGGCGCTCACGGAGCGCCACAAGCTCGGCGTCTCGCCCGCCACCGTGCGCAACGACATGGCCGTCCTGGAGGACGAGGGCTACATCGCCCAGCCCCACACCAGCGCCGGCCGCATCCCGACCGACAAGGGGTACCGCCTCTTCGTCGACCGGCTCGCCGGCGTCAAGCCGCTGTCGACGCCCGAGCGGCGCGCGATCCACAACTTCCTCGACGGAGCCGTCGACCTCGACGACGTCGTCGGGCGCACGGTCCGGCTGCTCGCGCAGCTGACCCGCCAGGTCGCCGTCGTCCAGTACCCGTCGCTGACCCGCTCGACGGTCCGGCACGTGGAGCTGCTCGCGCTGGCGCCCGCCCGGCTGATGCTCGTCCTCATCACGGACACCGGGCGCGTCGAGCAGCGCGTCATCGACTGCCCCGCGCCCTTCGGCGAGACCTCCCTCGCCGACCTGCGCGCCCGGCTCAACAGCCGGGTCGTCGGCCGCCGTTTCGCGGACGTGCCGCAACTGGTGCAGGATCTCCCGGAGTCCTTCGAGGAGATGGAGGACCGCGGGACGGTCTCGACCGTGCTCGCGACCCTGCTCGAAACCCTGGTGGAAGAGCACGAGGAGCGGCTGATGATCGGCGGTACCGCCAATCTCACCCGCTTCGGCCATGACTTCCCCCTCACGATCCGGCCTGTGCTCGAAGCGCTCGAGGAGCAGGTCGTGCTCCTCAAGCTGCTCGGCGAGGCCAAGGACTCGGGCATGACCGTACGGATCGGGCACGAGAACGCCCATGAGGGCCTCACCTCCACGTCCGTCGTCGCGGTCGGCTACGGTTCGGGCGACGAGGCAGTCGCCAAACTCGGCGTGGTCGGACCGACCCGCATGGACTACCCCGGAACGATGGGAGCGGTACGCGCAGTGGCACGTTACGTCGGACAGATCCTGGCGGAGTCGTAAGTGGCCACGGACTACTACGCCGTACTCGGCGTACGCCGCGACGCGTCCCAGGACGAGATCAAGAAGGCATTCCGGCGGCTCGCGCGCGAGCTGCACCCGGATGTGAATCCCGATCCGAAGACGCAGGAACGGTTCAAGGAGATCAACGCCGCGTACGAGGTGTTGTCGGACCCGCAGAAGAAGCAGGTCTACGACCTCGGCGGCGACCCGCTGTCCGCGTCCGGCGGCGCCGGTGGTGCCGGCGGCTTCGGCCAGGGTGGCTTCGGGAACTTCTCGGACATCATGGACGCCTTCTTCGGTACGGCGTCGCAGCGCGGGCCGCGCTCGCGCACCCGGCGCGGCCAGGACGCGATGATCCGGCTGGAGATCGACCTCAACGAGGCCGCCTTCGGCACGACCAAGGACATCCAGGTCGACACGGCCGTCGTCTGTACGACGTGTTCGGGCGAGGGCGCCGCTCCCGGCACCTCCGCGCAGACCTGTGACATGTGTCGCGGCCGTGGTGAGGTCTCGCAGGTCACCCGGTCCTTCCTGGGCCAGGTCATGACCTCCCGCCCCTGCCCCCAGTGCCAGGGCTTCGGCACCGTCGTCCCGACCCCGTGCCCCGAGTGCGCGGGCGACGGGCGGGTCCGTTCGCGGCGCACGCTCACCGTGAAGATCCCGGCCGGTGTCGACAACGGCACCCGCATCCAGCTCGCGGGCGAGGGCGAGGTCGGCCCGGGCGGCGGCCCGGCGGGCGACCTGTACGTGGAGATCCACGAGGTCCCGCACGAGACCTTCCAGCGGCGCGGCGACGACCTGCACTGCACGGTGACCATCCCGATGACGGCGGGCGCGCTCGGCACGAAGGTGCCGCTGCAGACGCTCGACGGGCTCGAGGAGGTCGACATCCGCCCGGGCACCCAGTCCGGTCAGTCCATCCCGCTGCACGGGCGCGGCATCACGCACCTGCGCGGCGGCGGCCGCGGCGACCTGATCGTCCACGTCGAGGTGACGACCCCGTCGAAGCTCGATGCCGAGCAGGAGCGGCTCCTGCGCGAGCTCGCGAAGCTCCGCGGCGAGGAGCGGCCCACGGGTCAGTTCCAGCCGGGGCAGCAGGGGCTGTTCTCGCGCTTGAAGGACGCGTTCAACGGGCGGTAGGCGTGCCTGCCGGGGGTCCGGGGGTTGTCCCCCGGGCCGGCACAGTCAGCCGGGGCAGCAGGGGCTGTTCTCGCGTCTGAAGGACGCGTTCAACGGCCGGTAGGCCTACGTTGTGCCTGGCGCAGGGCGGCGTTCGCGAGGAGCGGGTGCCGCCCTGCCGTATGGCACGATGCCTGCATGTCCACCGCGCTGAACGATCTCTCCCGGTACCCGATCGTGCAGGCCCCCATGGCAGGTGGCGCCGCCAGTCCGCAGCTCGTCGGGGCCGTGTGCGAGGCCGGTGGGCTCGGGTTTCTCGCCGGGGGGTACAAGACCGCCGGCGGGCTGTACCAGGAGATCAAGCAGGTGCGCGGGCTGACCGGGCAGCCCTTCGGCGTCAACCTCTTCATGCCGCCCGGCGGACAGCACGCCGACCCCGCCGCCGTCGAGGTGTACCGGCACCAGCTCGCCGGCGAGGCCACCTGGTACGAGACGGAGCTCGGCGACCCCGACAGCGGGCGCGACGACGCCTACGACGCCAAGCTCGCGATCCTGCTCGACGACCCCGTGCCCGTCGTCTCCTTCACCTTCGGCTGCCCCGACCGCGACACCTTCGAGGCCTTCGCCCGCGCCGGTACGTTCACCGTCGTCACCGTCACCTCCGCCGACGAGGCCCAGGCCGCCCAGTGGGCCGGGGCCGACGCCGTCTGCGTGCAGGGCATCGAGGCCGGCGGGCACCAGGGCACGCACCGCGACTACCCGGACGGCGCGCTCGCCGGGACCGGGCTCCTCACGCTCGTCACCCAGGTCCGGGAGACCGTCCAGCTGCCGATCGTCGCGACCGGCGGGATCATGCGTGGCGCCCAGATCGCCGCCGCCCTCGCCGCCGGGGCCGACGCTGCCCAGCTCGGCACCGCGTTCCTGGTCTGCCCCGAATCGGGCGCCCATGTGGTGCACAAGCAGGCCCTGACCAACCCGCTCTTCGTCCGCACCGAGCTCACCCGCGCCTTCTCCGGGCGCCCCGCGCGCGGGCTCGTCAACCGCTTCATGCGCGAGCACGGGCCGTACGCCCCCGCCGCCTACCCCGAGGTCCACCACCTCACCGCCCCCCTCCGCAAGGCCGCCGCCACCGCGGGTGACGCGCAGGGCATGGCCCTGTGGGCCGGCCAGGGGCACCGGCTCGCCCGCGACCTCCCCGCCGGCCAGCTCGTCGAGGTGCTGGCCGCCGAACTCGACACCGCACTGACCGCGCAGGCCCACAGGAGCTCCGCCCCATGACCGCACCCGTCTTCGTCGTCGAGGCCGTCCCCGGCACCGGCACCTTCCTCCTCGACGGCCCCGAGGGCCGCCACGCCGTCGCCGTGAAGCGGCTGCGCGCGGGGGAGGAGCTCGTCCTCACCGACGGGCGCGGCACCTGGGCCGACTGTGTCGTGCTCGCCGCCGAGGGCAAGGACCAGCTGACCGTCCAGGTCTCCGCCACGTACGAGGAGGCCGAGCCCGCGCCCCGTATCACCGTCGTCCAGGCGCTGCCCAAGGGCGACAGGGGCGAACTGGCCGTCGAGATCATGACGGAGACCGGTGTCGACGCGATCGTGCCGTGGGCCGCGTCCCGCTGCATCACCCAGTGGAAGGGCGACCGCGGGCTCAAGGCCCTCGCCAAGTGGCGGGCCACCGCGCGCGAGGCCGGGAAGCAGTCGCGCCGCACGCGTTTCCCCGAGGTCGCCGACGCGATGACCACGAAGCAGGTCGCCGCGCTCCTCGCCGGCGCCGACTTCGCCGCCGTCCTCCACGAGGACCGGGACCACCCCAGCGGCGCCCTCGCCGACGCCGAACTCCCCGCCGAGGGCGAGATCGTGCTCGTCGTCGGGCCCGAAGGGGGCGTCTCCCCCGAGGAGTTGGCGGCCTTCGAGGAGGCGGGCGCGAAGCCGTACCGACTGGGGCGGAGTGTCCTGCGTACGTCCACGGCGGGTACGGCTGCCACGGCCCTGCTCCTCGGCCGTACGGGCCGCTGGAGCTAGAGCCTCTCGTTTGGATCGGGCCGGATCAGGGAGCAGGGCCTTTCCCCTTGCCAGAACCCGGTGGACGGCGGCCCGGGGCCGCTCCCTAGGCTGGGCGGCATGTCCGACGAGTCACCCCTGATCCGTAGTCTGCGCGCCGCCGTCGCCGCCGCACCGGAAGACGTGCCCCTGCGGCTCCACTTCGCCGAACTGCTCCTCGCGGAGGGGCGGGGCGACGAGGCCGTCGCGGAGGCGGCCGTCGCGCTCCAGCACGCGCCCGGGGACGGGGCGGCCCGTGCGCTGATGGTCCGCGCGATGGGGCTGCCCGCCGCGCCCGCCACCCCCTCCGCCGAGCAGGAGCCCCCCTCCGCCGAGCAGGAGACCCCTGCCACCGAGCAGGCATCCCCCGGCTTCGACTGGGACGCCGCCGAGCAGGAGGTCGAGGACCTCGTCGGGCCCCGGTTCGTGACCGGGACGGAAAACGGCGAGCTCGAAGCGCCCCTCGCCGCCGACGGCAGCGGTGACCCCGGTGACGCCTCCGCCTGGGACGTCGACGTGCCCGGTGCCGTACGCCTCGCCGACGTCGGTGGCATGCAGGAGGTCAAGGACCGCCTGGAGGCCGCCTTCCTCGCGCCCATGCGCAACCCCGAACTCCGCAAGCTGTACGGCAAGTCGCTCCGCGGCGGCCTGCTCCTCTACGGTCCGCCCGGCTGCGGCAAGACGTTCATCGCCCGCGCCGTCGCCGGCGAGCTCGGCGCGAGCTTCATGTCCGTCTCGCTCTCCGACATCCTCGACATGTACATCGGCACGTCCGAGAAGAACGTCCACGACATCTTCGAGACCGCCCGCGCCCAGGCCCCCTGCGTCGTCTTCCTCGACGAGCTGGACGCCCTCGGCGCCAAGCGCTCGCGCACCCACCACAGCGGCCTGCGCAACGTCGTCAACCAGCTCCTCACCGAGCTCGACGGCATCGACGGCGCCGAGAACGAGGGCGTGTTCGTGCTCGCCGCGACCAACGTCCCCTGGGACGTGGACCTCGCGCTGCGCCGCCCCGGCCGGCTCGACCGCACGCTGCTCGTGCTGCCGCCCGACGCCCCGGCGCGCGAGGCGATCCTCCGCTACCACCTGCGCGAGCGGCCCATCGAGTCCGTCGACCTCGGCAGGCTCGTCAAGGCCACCGAGGACTTCTCCGGCGCGGACCTCGCCCATGTCTGCGAGTCCGCCGCCGAGTTCGCGCTCCTCGACTCCGCCCGTACCGGCACCGTACGCATGATCAACATGAAGGACCTGCTGGCCGCGGCGAAGCAGATCCGGCCGTCCAGCGAGTCCTGGTTCGCCTCCGCCCGGAACGTGGCGATGTTCGCCAACGACGGCGGGATGTACGACGACCTGGTCGCCTACCTGAAGAAGAAGCGCAAGCTGTGAGCAAGCACCCGGAGATCGAGAAGGCCTATGCCTTGTACGACCTGGGCCGCTACGAGGAGAGCCGCGAGCTGGCCGCGCGCCGGATCGCGCAGGACCCCGACGACCCGTACGCCTGGCTGACGCTCTCCCGCTGCCTGGCGGCACAGCTCCTGCGCGAGGCGGCGCTCGACGCGGCCGGCGAGGCGGTGCGCCTGGCGCCCGACTGGAGCAGCGCCCACCTCGTGCGCGGCTTCGTCCTGCGCAAGATGGACCGCATCGAGGAGGCCGAGGAGGCGCAACGGGAGGCGATCCGGTGCGACCCGGAGAACTGGGCTCCGCGCGCCCAGCGGGCCGAGCTGCTGATCTTCTTCCCCGGGCAGAAGGCGGCGGCGCTGGCGGAAGCCCACGAGGCGGTACGGGTCGGCCCGGACGAGCCGGAGAGCTGGGAGGCGATGTACAAGGCGGCCGCGTTCAACGAGCGGCCCGACCTGTCGCGCAACGCGCTGGAGCAGCTGCTGCGCATCGACCCCACCCACCCGCTCGCCGTCACACTGATCACCCGCCAGGAGGCCGCGGAGCCCGGCACTTCCGCGGCGCGGGCAGCCGACCTGTACGCCGGTGGCCTGGCCGCCGCCCCCGACTCGGCCTCCCTCCGCCGCGACCTCGACAAGGCCGTCTACCGGATGCTGCGCGGGACGCGGTGGCTCGCCCTGCTCTGCCTGGTCACGGCGGGCGTCGTCGTCGACGTCTTCCCGACCGGCGGCGAGGAGGCGAAGGAACTCCCGGTCCACCTCGGCACCAGGCTCTGGGCGCTCGTGCTGATGGCGGCGGTGTGGGGCTTCGGCGCCCTGCGCCGCTACCGGCGCATGCGCACCGGCGCGCGGCTGACCGTGCGCGACCTGGTACGGCGGCTCGTCTGGCCCCGGGTCGTCCTCGGCCAGGCCGTCCTCGCCACGCTCTGCGCCCTGCTGATCGTCCTCGTGCCGTGGACCGACCGGACGATCCCCCAGGTCCTGTTCTGGCTCGGACTCGTACCGAACCTGCTCAGCATCACCCACGACCGGAACAAGGTCTGATGAGCCCCGCACCGGACCGCGTCCTCGACCGGGCCGACGCGCTCTTCGACGTCGGACGGTACGAACAGGCCGCCGCCCTCGCCGCCCAGCACCTGGCGACCGACCCGGACGACGCCGTCGCGCTCGTCCTCCTGGCCCGCTGCCAGCACCGGCTCGGCCGGGAGGGGGAGGCGCTCGACACCGTCGAGCGGGCCCTGCGCGCCGAACCCGACGCGCTGCCGGGCTGGTTGATGCGCACCCACATCCTGCTCGCGCTCAAGCGGCACGAGGAGGCCGAGCGGGCCGCCCGGCACGCCGTCGAACTCGCCCCGCAGTACTGGGGCAGCCACTACGCGCTCGGCACCGTCCTCGACCGTTCCGTCCGCACGGAACGCCGGCGCGAGGCGTACGAAGCGGCCCGTACCGCCGTCACGCTCGCGCCGGAGGAGAGCGACGCGCACTTCCTCGTCGGCCTCACCGCCCAGCGCACCGGCCACCACCGCATCGCCCAGCAGGCCTACGAGACGGCCCTGCGCCTCGACCCGGAGAGCAGCGAGGCGCACAACAACCTCTCCCTGCTCCACCTGCGCCGCCGCTGGTTCCGGCGCGGGGCGTGGACGAAGGCCGCCGAGGGCTTCGTGGAGTCCGCCGCGCTCGACATGAACGACCGGCAGGCCCGCTACAACCTGGAGACCATGGCCTGGGGCACCGCCGCGGGGGCCCGCTGGGTGGCCCTGGCCGGCTATCTGGCGACCCTGTTCGGATCGGGCGCGCTCCGCGGCGGACCGGTGGACGACGGTCTCGTCACCTACGGGATCGCCCTGGTCGTCCTCGTCGGCGGCTGGGCCGGCTGGGCGCTGTGGAACGTCCGGCGGATACCGACCCGGCTGCGCCGCCCGCTGCTCCTCGTGGCGCGCAACTGCCGGCCCGTCCTCGCCATGGCAGGGGCGGTGGGCCTCCTCGGTCTCCACTCGGCGGTCTCGATGGCGCTGTGGACGCTGGAGGCGTCCGCGTTCAGGGTGCTCGGCTACCCGCTCTTCTGGGTCGTGATCATCACCTACTGGGTGAGCCGCTCCGCTCTGCAGCGCCGCGCGCCCACGTCCGAGCGGGGGCGGTGACCCGGCTGCCCGCCCGCTCGGCCACCCGGCCGATACGATGCCCGAGTAGCTGATCACCGAAGGCGAGGAGGCCCGGGCCATGACCGGAGAGCCGCAGAGCGACTGCCTGTTCTGCAAGATCGCGGACGGGGAGGTTCCGGCGACGATCGTGCGTGAGACGGAGACGACGCTCGCCTTCCGGGACATCAACCCGCAGGCGCCCACGCACGTGCTCGTCATCCCGCGCCTCCACTACCCCGACGCCGCCAGCCTGGCCGCCGCCGCGCCGACGGTCGCCGCGGACATGCTGCGCGAGGCCGGTGAGGTCGCCGCCCAGGAGAAGATCGACGGCAGCGGCTTCCGGATCGTCCTCAACACCGGGGCCGGCGCGGGCCAGACCGTCTTCCACGCCCACGCGCACGTCCTCGGCGGCCGCGGCCTCAACTGGCCCCCCGGATAAGCCGTGTCCGTACGTGAACTCGTCGTGCTCGGGACCGCCAGCCAGGTCCCGACCCGGCACCGCAACCACAACGGGTACCTGCTGCGCTGGGACGGGCAGGGCATCCTGTTCGACCCGGGCGAGGGCACCCAGCGCCAGATGCTCAGGGCCGGGGTCGCCGCGCACGACATCGACCGGATCTGCGTCACGCACTTCCACGGCGACCACTCCCTGGGCCTGGCCGGTGTGATCCAGCGGATCAACCTCGACCAGGTCCCGCACCCGGTCACCGCGCACTACCCGGCGAGCGGGCAGCGCTTCTTCGAGCGGCTGCGGTACGCGACGGCCTACCGCGAGACCGTGCAGCTGACGGAGGCCCCGGTGGCCGCCGACGGCCCCCTCGCCGTGACGGACTCGTACACCCTCGACGCGTACAAGCTCTCGCACCCGGTCGAGTCGTACGGCTACCGGCTCACCGCGCCCGACGGGCGCCGCATCCTGCCCGAGCGGCTCGCCGCGCACGGCATCAAGGGCCCGGACGTCGGCCGGATCCAGCGGGACGGCGTCCTGAACGGCGTGACGCTGGAGTCGGTCAGCGAGGTCCGGCGCGGGCAGCGGTTCGCCTTCGTCATGGACACCCGGCTCTGCGACGGCGTGCACGCGCTCGCCGAGGGCGCCGACATGCTCGTCATCGAGTCGACCTTCCTCGACGAGGACGTCCGGCTCGCCGTCGACCACGGCCATCTGACGGCCGGGCAGGCCGCGGGCGTCGCGCGGGACGCCGGGGTGCGGCACCTGGTCCTGACCCACTTCTCGCAGCGGTACGGCGATCCCGCGGAGTTCGAACGGCAGGCGCGGGCGGCCGGGTTCGACGGCGAGCTGAGCATTGCCCAGGACCTGATGAGGGTCCCCCTCCCGAAGAGATAGACGAACCACCATGCCTCTCCCCAAGGCCGAACTCCACCTCCACATCGAAGGCACCCTCGAACCCGAGCTGGCGTTCGCGCTCGCCGAGCGCAACGGCGTCGAGCTGCCGTACGCGGACACCGAGGCGCTGCGCGAGGCGTACCGCTTCAGCGATCTGCAGTCCTTCCTGGACCTGTACTACGAGCTGATGGGCGTCCTGCACACCGCGCGGGACTTCACCGAGCTGGCCGACGCGTACCTCGCGCGGGCGGCGGCGCAGGGTGTGCGGCACGCCGAGATCTTCTTCGACCCGCAGGCGCACACGGCGCGTGGCGTGCCGATCGGGACGGTGGTGGAGGGCCTGGCCGCCGCGCTCGACCGGGCCGAGGAGCGGCACGGCGTCTCGACCCGGCTGATCATGTGCTTCCTGCGGGACGAGTCCGCCGAGTCGGCGATGGCGACGCTGGAGGCCGCGAAGCCGTATCTGCACCGGATCACCGGTGTCGGCCTGGACTCGGCGGAGGTCGGCCACCCGCCGTCGAAGTTCCGCGAGGTGTACGAGGCGGCCTCCGCGCTCGGCCTGCGCAAGGTCGCCCACGCGGGCGAGGAGGGCCCACCGGAGTACATCCGCGAGGCCCTGGACGTCCTGGGGGTGGAGCGGGTCGACCATGGGCTGCGGTGCATGGAGGACGCGGAGCTGGTGGCTCGTCTGGTGCGGGATCGGGTGCCGTTGACGTTGTGCCCGCTCTCGAACGTGCGGCTGCGGGCGATCGATGTGCTGGAGGACCACCCGCTGCCCGCGATGCTCGCGGCGGGGCTTGTCGCGACGGTGAACTCCGACGATCCGGCGTACTTCGGGGGGTACGTGGGGGACAACTTCGCGGCGGTGCGCGGGGCGTTGGGGTTGGGCCGGGAGCAGTTGCGGGTGCTGGCGCGGAACTCGTTCGAGGCGGCGTTCTTGGACGACGAGGAGGGGTTGCGGGCGCGGTATTTGGCGGAGGTGGAGGCGTACGAGTTCGAGGCGGGGGAGTAGGGGGCGGGGCGGGGGTGTGGGCGCGGGTGGGGGCGCCTGCGGCGGGCCCTTTCCCCACCCCGCCCCTTCCCGGACAGGGGCTCCGCCCCCGGACCCCGCGCCTCGAACTCCCCCTACGCCCTGAGGGCGTGGGGGGACCCCCGGCGACGCTGGATGTTCGGAAAAAGCCGTCAGCCGCGGTCGCTTGGGCGGGCCAGGCGGAAGGCGCGTTGGGCTGCGCCCGAGCCGCTCGGGACCGGGATCTCCGTGACCGGCTGTTCCGGGGCGCCCATCTGGGGGACCAGGCCCGGCGTCGAGCCCGTCGTTCCCGCCAGGACCGCCGCCGCCGCGCCGCCTCGGCGGCGGATGGAGCCGGGGACCAGGGGGCGGCCCGAGGTGTGGAGGGCGACCGCCGTCATCGGGGCCGCCGCCAGCAGGAGCAGGGCGCACAGGAGAAGGCCCATGCCCGGGTAGCCGAACTGTTCGGACAGGATGCTGCCGGTGACCGGGCCGCAGGCCACGCCCAGCGAGGACGCCGAGCCCACGAGCACCGCCCACCGCCCTCGCGGGTCCAGGGACGCGGCGAGGCCGAGCAGGTACGACAGGACGACCGGGTAGAAGACGTTCCAGAGGACCTCGCCCGTCGCGAACGCCGGCAGGCTCTCCGCGCCCGAGCTCACCAGCACGCAGACCGCGATGATCGCCGTGCCCGCCCCGATCGGCGCCGCCCGGCCCAGGCGTGAGCCGAGCGCACCGGCCGCCGTGACGCCCGCGAGTCCGGCCCCCAGGGCCACCGCGAAGACCGCGCCGACGGTGACCTCGCTCAGCCCGGCCTGGGTGAGCCCGATCCGGCCGCTCACGCCCCACAGGGCGTTCTGGGCCATGGACCAGCACAGGATCGCCACGGCGAGGACCAGGCCCGAGCGGCGGTGGGGGAGCGGGGTCGCCTCAGCCGTGGTCGGCGTCGGCGTCGGCGAGGGGCGAGAGACGCCGCCCGCCCCCAGCCCCGCCGTCAGTGGCCAGACCAGCGCCGCCGCCAGCGCGATCGACGCGAACGGCAGACCGTGGCCGCTGCCCAGGTGGGGGAGCGTGAGGTAGAGCGCGCCGGCCGTCGCCGAGACCGTGAGCAGGCCCAGCGTGGAGGCCCGGTGCGGGTCCCGTTGGGCGGCGATGCCGGCCGCGGCCACCGCCAGGGCCGTACCGGAGCCGAAGCCGCCCACGACCGCGCCGCCGACCACCAGCGGCACGCTCGTGGTCAGCGCGGCCGAGCCGTAGCCGAGGAACATCGCGCCGAGGCCGATCCGGGCCGCGCGGCGCGGGCCGAGCCGTTCCACGCGGGCGGCGAGCGTGAAGCCGGCCGAGGCGGAGGCGAGGAGCAGGACCGAGCCGACCAGGCCCGCCTGGGCCGGGCTGAGGCCGAGCCCGGCGGAGAGTCTGCCGACGACGGTCGGGAGGAGGTACGGGGCGAGATAACCGGCGGTGAACAGGGCCACGAGGGGCCCCAGGGCACGCGGGCGCGACGACATGGGCGTTCCAGGAACGGCGGGGCAAGGGAGGGGGAGCGCCCGGTGTGCGAACGGGAATCCTTGACCGCGGGATCCGTCGACTGCGGGGTCGCGGGGCTATTCGTATCAAGTGACCGAGGGCCGCGAGAAGCCCGAAGAGGAAGGAAAGGCCCCAATCTATTTGTGATCTGGGTCACTATGGGGTTTGGGGGGTGGAGTGCCGGGTAGAAGACGCCGGTTTTCCCTCCCGCGTCACCCCGGTCACCCCGCCCCCATCAGGCACACTGGCCTGATCGGCACCACGGACGGGAGCAGGCCGTGACCACAGCACGAGGAGACCAGCAACACGACGCGGGCGTCGACCCGTTGGGGCGCCTGCGCGAGCCCACCGACCCCGCCTGCGACGTCTTCCTCACCGGCACGGTCTTCCTCGACATCATCTTCACCGGCCTCGACAGCGCCCCCGTGCGCGGCACCGAGTCCTGGGCCAGGGGCATGGGGTCCAGCCCCGGCGGCGTCGCCAACATGGCCACCGCCCTCGCCCGCCTCGGGCTGCGCACCTCGCTCGCCGCCGCCTTCGGGGACGACCACTACGGCGAGTACTGCTGGGACGCCCTGGAGCAGGGCGAGGGCATCGACCTCTCGCTCTCCCGGACCGTCCCCGGCTGGCACTCCCCGGTCACCGTCTCCATGGCGTACGAGGGCGAGCGCACGATGGTCTCCCACGGCCACGAGGCCCCACCCGACGACAACGCAGCCGGCGCCCTGCCCGCCTACCCGCCGCACGCCCGGGCCGCCGTCGCCTCGCTCGTGCCCGGCCGGTCCGAGGAGTGGGTCGCCCGCGCCGCGCGGGGCGGGGCGAAGGTCTTCGCCGACGTCGGCTGGGACGACACCGGCCGCTGGGACCTGCGCGGACTGACCGACCTGGAGCACTGCGAGGCCTTCCTGCCCAACGCCCAGGAGGCCATGCGCTACACCCGCACCGACTGCCCCAGGGCCGCCGCCCGGGCGCTCGCCGACAAGGTCCGCTACGCCGTGGTCACCCTGGGTGCCGAGGGCGCCTACGCGGTCGACGGGGCCACCGGCGAGACCGCCGAGGTGCCCGCGATCGCGGTCTCCGCCCTCGACCCGACCGGCGCCGGGGACGTCTTCGTGGCCGGATTCGTCACCGGCACGCTCGCGGACTGGCCGCTCGCCGACCGGCTCGCCTTCGCCGGGCTCATCGCCGCGCTCTCCGTCCAGGAGTTCGGCGGCTCGCTCTCCGCCCCCGGCTGGGGCGAGGTCGCCACCTGGTGGGAGCACGTCCAGGAGCACGTCTGCCAGGATCCGGAGGCGCTGCGCGCCCGCTACGCCTTCCTCGAACGCATGCTCCCGGCCGCCACCCGCCCCTGGCCCCTGCGCCGGGCGGTCCCGACCATCGGGTTCCGCGCCGCCCCGTCGTGAGCCGCCCGTCGTGACCCCCCTCGCGACCCTCCCCGTGAGCGGCGCTCACGCCTCGTAAAAGCCCTCGGCCTTGTCGGTGCCAAGTCGTAGGCTTGGTATCCCAGAGGTTGTCGAGCAGCGAGAACCCTGCAACGGGAGGTATGTGCAGGCCACAGTGCCGGCCCATGACTCAGACACCCACAGCCCCCAACGGCGCGCCGGGCGAGACCCGCGCCTACTTCACCGTCCCCGCCAAGCATCCGATGGTGACCGTTCTCGGTTCCGGTGACGCACTCCTGCGTGTGATCGAGGAAGCGTTCCCGAAGGCCGACATCCATGTCCGGGGCAACCAGGTCAGCGCTGTGGGAGAGGCGGCGGAAGTCGCCCTCATCCAGCGCCTGTTCGACGAGATGATGCTGGTGCTCCGCACCGGACAGCCGATGACGGAGGACGCAGTGGAACGCTCGATCGCCATGCTCAGGGCGAGCGAGAACGGCAAGGCGGAGGCAGGCCAGGAGACCCCGGCCGAGGTGCTCACACAGAACATCCTCTCCAGCCGCGGTCGCACCATCCGCCCCAAGACCCTCAACCAGAAGCGGTACGTCGACGCGATCGACAAGCACACGATCGTCTTCGGCATCGGCCCCGCGGGCACCGGCAAGACGTATCTGGCCATGGCCAAGGCGGTCCAGGCCCTGCAGTCCAAGCAGGTCACCCGGATCATCCTGACCCGGCCGGCCGTCGAGGCGGGTGAGCGGCTCGGCTTCCTGCCCGGCACGCTCTACGAGAAGATCGACCCGTACCTGCGGCCGCTCTACGACGCGCTGCACGACATGCTCGACCCCGACTCGATCCCGAAGCTGATGGCCTCGGGCACGATCGAGGTCGCGCCGCTGGCGTACATGCGAGGCCGGACGCTCAACGACGCGTTCATCATCCTCGACGAGGCGCAGAACACGAACCCCGAGCAGATGAAGATGTTCCTCACCCGGCTCGGCTTCGAGTCCAAGATCGTCATCACCGGTGACATCACCCAGGTCGACCTGCCCGGCGGCACCAAGAGCGGTCTCCGTCAGGTCAGGGACATCCTGGACGGCGTCCCGGACGTCCACTTCTCCATGCTCACCTCCCAGGATGTCGTCCGGCACAAGCTCGTCGGCCGTATCGTCGACGCGTACGAGCAGTACGACAGCCGCAACGGGAAGCAGTAGAAGAGCACCATGTCGATCGACGTCAACAACGAGTCCGGAACCGAGGTCGACGAGCAGGCGATCCTCGACATCGCCCGCTACGCGCTCGCGCGGATGCGCATCCACCCGCTCTCCGAGCTCTCGATCATCGTCATCGACGCGGAGGCGATGGAGCAGCTCCACATCCAGTGGATGGACCTCCCGGGCCCGACGGACGTCATGTCCTTCCCGATGGACGAGCTGCGTCCGCCGGCGAAGGACGACGACAACGCGGAACCCCCGCAGGGGCTCCTCGGCGACATCGTGCTCTGCCCCGAGGTCGCCACCCAGCAGGGCAAGGACGCGCCGACGCAGCACTCCATGGACGAGGAGCTCCAGCTCCTGACCGTCCACGGAGTGCTGCACCTGCTCGGCTACGACCACGAGGAGCCGGACGAGAAGGCCGAGATGTTCGGCCTCCAGGCGGCCATCGTCGACGGCTGGCGCGCGGAGAAGGGCCTCACCGGCCCCTCGCCGGCGCCCACCGTCTCCTGACCCGGGGATCGGGCCCCCGATGAACGCATCGCTCATCCTCGGAGCGGTCGCGCTGGTGATCGTCGCCTGGCTCGCCGCCTGCGCCGAGGCCGGCATCGCCCGCGTCTCCAGCTTCCGCGCCGCCGAGGCCGTACGGTCCGGGCGGCGCGGCGCCGAGAAGCTGGCGCAGGTCGCCGCCGACCCGACCCGCTACCTCAACGTGGCGCTGCTCGTCCGGGTCGCCTGCGAGATGGCGGCCGGCGTCCTCGTCACGTACGCGTGCCTGGAGGAGTTCCCCGAGACCTGGGAGGCGCTGCTCGTCGCCATGGCGGTGATGGTCCTGGTCTCGTACGTCGCCGTCGGCGTCTCGCCGCGCACCATCGGCCGCCAGCACCCGCTGAACACGGCGACCGCCTCCGCGTACGTCCTGCTGCCACTGGCCCGGATCATGGGCCCGATCCCGCAGCTGCTCATCCTGATCGGCAACGCGCTCACCCCCGGCAAGGGCTTCCGCAAGGGCCCCTTCGCCTCCGAGGCCGAGCTGCGCGCCATGGTCGACCTGGCCGAGTCGGAGTCGCTGATCGAGGACGACGAGCGCCGGATGGTGCACTCCGTCTTCGAGCTCGGCGACACGCTCGTACGGGAGGTCATGGTGCCGCGCACCGATCTCGTCTGCATCGAGCGGTACAAGACCGTCCGTCAGGCCCTCACCCTCGCGCTGCGCTCCGGCTTCTCCCGGATCCCGGTGACCGGCGAGAACGAGGACGACATCGTCGGCATGGTGTATCTGAAGGACCTGGTCCGCAAGACGCACATCAACCGCGACTCCGAGTCCGACCTGGTGTCGACGGCGATGCGGCCCGCCACGTTCGTGCCGGACACCAAGAACGCGGGCGACCTGCTGCGCGAGATGCAGCAGGAGCGCAACCACGTCGCCGTCGTCATCGACGAGTACGGCGGCACGGCCGGGATCGTCACCATCGAGGACATCCTCGAGGAGATCGTCGGCGAGATCACCGACGAGTACGACCGTGAGCTGCCGCCCGTCCAGGAGCTGGGCGGGGACAGCTACCGCGTCACCGCCCGCCTCGACATCGGCGACCTCGGCGAGCTGTACGGCTTCGGCCCGGACGAGTTCGACGACGAGGACGTGGAGACCGTCGGCGGCCTGCTCGCCAAGGCGCTCGGCCGGGTGCCGATCGCCGGTGCCAAGGCGGTCGTGGAGCTGCCCGACGGGCGCTCGCTGCGGCTGACCGCCGAGTCCCCGGCGGGCCGCCGGAACAAGATCGTGACGGTGCTCGTGGAGCCCGTACAGGTCGACCCGAAGGGGGACGACGAGGGATGACGCCCGACCAGCTGCGCGCCTTCTGCCTGGAGTTCAACGACGCGACGGAGGAGTTCCCCTTCGGGCCCGACACCTCCGTCTTCAAGGTCGCCGGGAAGATGTTCGCGCTGTCCTGGCTCGACGGCCGGCCGCTGCGGATCAACCTCAAGTGCGAGCCGGAGGAGGCGGTCAGGCTCCGCGTGGAGTACCCGGCGGTCGCCCCCGGCTATCACATGAACAAGCGCCACTGGAACACGGTGACCGTCGGCGAACTCCCGGACCGCATGGTCCGGGAGCTGGTCGAGGACTCGTACGACCTGGTGGTCGCGGGACTGCCGAAGGCGGTACGGCTCCGGCTCGACCGGCCGTAGCCCTCGGCTCAGGCCTTCCGCCGCAGGCCCACGGCGACCAGCAGGGCCGCCGCGACGACGATCGCCGCGTCGATCGCGAGGACCGTGCGCACCCCGTCGTACAGGCTCGGGCCGGTCGTGGCGAAGATGCCGAGCAGCGGGATGCCGACGGTGAGGGCGACCTGCTGCGTCGTGGTCACCAGGCCGGTCGCCAGGCCCTGCTCCTCGTCCGGGACGCCGGAGGTGACGGTCACGCCGTACGAGATGATCGCGGCCAGGTGGAACATGCTGGCCAGCGAGACGCCGACGGTCGCGAGGACCGCGCCCGACTCCGTGCCGAGGCCGAGGAGCGTCGCCACGAACAGGCCCTGGCCGAGCAGGGAGACCGCGAGCGTGCGGCGGGCGCCGAACCGGCCGATGATCTTCGAGGCCAGCGATCCGGCGAGCACCGACAGGACGCCCTGCACGCCGAAGACCAGGCCGGTGCCGAAGGCCGAGAGGCCCAGGGTCTCCTGGAGGTACAGGGTCAGCACGAAGACGACCGTGGACATCATCGAGAAGGTCACGAGCCCGCCCAGGTTGCCGAAGGCGACCGTCCGGCGGCGCAGCATCGGCAGCGAGACCAGCGGGGACTCGTGCCGGGACTCGACCGCCACGAAGGCCGCGAGCAGCAGCACCCCGCCCACCAGCGTGACCAGGACGTCCGTGCCGCCGAAGCCGCGCTCGGCCGCCGTCGACAGGGCGTAGATCACGGCGAGCAGCCCGCCGGTCACGGTCACCGCGCCCGGCATGTCGAGGCGCGGCCGCTCGGCGGTCCGCGACTCGCGCAGCACACCGGGGGCGAGCGGCAGCACGATCAGGCTGAACAGGGCGAGCAGCCCCATCGTCGAGCGCCAGCCCAGGGTGTCGGTCATGACCCCGCCGAGCACCATGCCGATGGTGAAGCCGAGGGACATCAGCGTCCCGGAGATGCCGAGCGCCCGGGCCCGCTGCGGGCCCTCGGGGAAGGTCGTCGTCAGCAGGGACATGCCGGTCGGCACGATCGCCGCCGCGCCCAGGCCCTGGAGGGCCCGACCGGCGAGGAAGGAGGCCGGGTCCCAGGCGAAGGTCGCGAGCAGCGAGGCCGCGCCGAAGAGGGCCAGGCCCCCGAGGAACAGCTTCTTGCGCCCGAACAGGTCGCCGATCCGCCCGAAGAGCAACAGGAACCCGCCGGAGGGCAGCGCGAAGGCGGTCACCGCCCACTGGAGCGCGGACGGGCTCATGCCGAGGTCGGCGCCGAGGACGGGCAGCGCCACGTTCAGGACGGAGAAGTCGAGCGCCACCATGAACTGGGCGGCGCACAGCACGAAGAGGACGAGCCGGGCGCGGCCGTTCAGCGCGGGCGGGGCGGCTGGAGCAGGGGTGGTGGGGTTGGTGGTGGGAGTCGAGGTCGTGGTCGGGGAGTCGACGGTCGTTGCCATGGACATCACCCTCGGCGCCCGGGAACAACCGTGGGGAGCGGGTACTTATCCTGTTGGTCGCACCACCAGGCATCCAGGGGGAGGAAGCGAGCCGTGGCGACAGCGGTCGAGAACGATGCCGCGAAGGCACACCGACTGGGCGAACTGCGCGAGTTCCTGATGAGCCGTCGGGCCCGGGTCACCCCGGCCGAGGCGGGACTCCCGGACGGCGGCGCCCGCCGCCGCACGCCGGGACTGCGCCGTGAGGAGGTCGCCGTCCTCGCGGGCGTCGGCGTCTCCTGGTACCAGTGGCTGGAGCAGGGCCGCGACATCACGGTCTCCCCACAGGTCCTCGACGCGGTCGCTCGCGTGCTGCGGCTCAGCCCGGCCGAGCGGCGCCATCTGTACGTCCTCGCCGCCCTCAACCCGCCCGCGCCCGAGGTCGATCCGGCGGCGCGGGACATGTGCGCGGGGCTCCGGCGGCTGATCGACGCGTGGATGCCGTTCCCGGCGCACATCATGGACGTGTACTGGAACGCGATCATGTACAACGCGTCGGCTTCGGTGGTCCTGGGCATGCGGCCGGAGACCTCGCAGAACTGCCTGATCTCCTTCTTCACCGACCCGCTCTACCGCTCCCGCGCCGCCGACTGGGAGCGCCTCGCTCCGCAGCTCGTCGCCCAGTTCCGGGCCGCCTGCTCGGAGTGCCCGGACGACGACGGCTTCCGCGCGGTGGTGGAGGAGGCGAAGGCGGTGAGCGAGGAGTTCGCGGCGCTGTGGGAGCGCCGGGACATCTCCCCGGGCGGCCAGCTCCGCAAGCGGATCGAGCACCCGATCGTCGGCGAACTCCACATGGAGGCCACGCAGCTGCGGGTGCCGGCGCGCCCCGACCTGACGATCGTCATGCACACCCCGCTGCCGCTCGCGGACACCGAGGCGAAGCTGACCTGGCTGGTCTCCCCGGAGGGCAGGCGCGGGGCGATGTACCCGATCGCGGGCTGAGCGAAGCGGATGGGGTGCGGTGGGCGCGGGGGCGCCCCTGCGCACAGGAACGTCACGGCCGCCGGTTATCCTCCTGGCGTTCCGGCCGTACGTACCCCCACCGGTGTCGGTCGTACCGTTCCCGCTCGCACCCACAAGGGGTCTGCTCATCATGCGTACGCGCATCCGCCACGGCCTGGCCGCGGCCCTCACCGTCTCCGCACTCTCCTTCGTCGCCGCGTGCGGTGGCGGCGAGGCCCAGGACGACACCAAGAAGGACAAGGCCGCCGACAAGCCGGCCGCCTCGCAGACGACGTCGGCGGCCCCGTCGACCGCCCCGGCGGCCACCGCGCCGCTGACGGCCGCGCAGATGAAGGCCGGTGTCCTGGAGCTGAAGGACCTGCCGTCGGGCTGGAAGGCCGTCAAGGCCGAGAAGGGCCCGACCCTCACCAAGGTCGACAAGGCGGAGTGCCAGCCGGTCGGGGCCCTGTTCGCGGACAAGCTGTCCGGTGCGACGCTCGGTGCCTCGGGCGACTTCGAGCGTGGCGCAGGCACGACGCTCAACGAGGAGGTTCTGACCTTCGCGGGCACCGGTGCCACCGACTTCGTCACGAAGCTGGGCGGCGCCCTGGAGGGCTGCACCGGATTCGGTGCCACGGCGGAGGGCATGAAGGTCCAGGCCACCGTCAAGAAGCTCACCGCGCCGCAGGGGGCCGAGGAGGCCCACGCCCTGCGGGTGAAGCTGAGCATCCCCGACTTCGGTTACGCGACGGAGGTGGACCTGCTGGTCGCCCGCCAGGGCACCGGTGTGATCCGGCTGGCGCACGACCCGGCCGGTGTCGCCGGCGCGAAGGACTTCGACACCTTCGCCAAGCTCGCCACCGACAAGTTCGTCAAGGGCGCCCAGAGCTGACCCCATGGGCCGACCTATCCTCGGTCCATGACACTTCAGCCCGACCACGGCGATCTCGGCGCCGAGGACCTCAAGATCATCACGCTGGCGCGCAGCGCCCGCGCCCGTAACGGTGTGCCCGAGGGTGCGGCGGTACGGGACGAGACCGGCCGGACCTACGTGGCCGGGACCGTGGCCCTGGAGTCGCTCAAGCTGAGCGCGCTCCGGACGGCCGTGGCGATGGCCGTGGCCAGCGGGGCCCAGTCCCTGGAGGCCGCGGCCGTCGTCTCGAACGCCGAGGCGGCATCGGACGAGGACCGCGCGGCCGTACGCGACCTCGGCGGGCCGGACACCCCGGTGCTGCTCGCCGGGCCCGACGGGCAGCTGCGCGCGGCGGTCACGGCGGGCTGAGGCGGTTCGACAACGGAAACGGAAGGAGGCCCGGCAGTGCGCCGGGCCTCCTTTGTGTGTTTGTGAAGAATCAACGAAACGTCTCTTGTCTTCCTCGGCCCGTTGCGCATCAATGGCAGCGGTCGGTCCGACGGACCGTCAGATTCACGCCTTCACGCAGCGTCCGCACCCCTGCGTGCTTCATCGGGAAGGGGTACGACCACATGAGAGGCATCAGCAGAGGTGGCTTAGGCGTCGGCGCGGTCCTCGCGGGCGCGCTCGCCGCGACCGCGCTCGCCTTCGCCCCGGCGGCCGGCGCCGTGACGCCGGGCACCGCCACGGCCACGTACGACTGCGGGATCTGGGGCGGCGGGCTCGCCACCCTCCAGGCCACGCAGAGCGGCACCGCCGCGACGATCACCCTCACCTCGGCCGTCAAGACGCCGGTCGCGGTCGGGGCCGACACCATCAACGCCCAGCTCACGATGGCCAAGGGCGGTGGCGGCACCCGCGTGTTCAGCGGTCAGAAGAACCCGGCGCTGGCCGCGCAGCAGTCCGTCACCATCGGCCCCCTCAGCGGGACGGTGGCCGCCGGTGACAGTCTCAACTCGTACTTCGCCGGCACCGCGCTGACGATGACGATCTTCGGCGTCGCCGTGAACTGCGACGCGGTCACCTCGCAGTCGCCCGGCCCGTTCGTGTTCTAGCGCGACCCGCTCCTCCGTTCCACCGCTCCTCCGTTCCTTCACCGGCGTCGCCACAGGCGGCGCCGGTACCTGTGCTGCGCCCGTCCAGGCCCTCCCGTGACACCCCCTGTGACCAGGCGAAACGTCGATCTTGACAGTATCTGATGGGTCATCAGTCGGTGCATTTCGATTCCATTGACTTCTCCTGGCCCGCAGCCGTCAATGGCGCCCTCTCATCCCTCAGGAGGGGGCACACATGGCACTTTCGCCCACCCGGACCCGGACCCGAAGACGGCGCTGGACCGCCGCTCTCGGGGCCACGGCCCTCGTGTTCGCAGCGGGCGGCGCGCTGGCGTCTCCGGCCGGCGCGTTGGGGACCGCGTCGCAGGAGGTGGAATTCCCCACCCGCTGCGTACCGCCGCCGATCGCCGGCATCCCGCCCATCGAGGGCATCACCAAGGCCCAGATCACGGTCGACAAGGCCACGCCCAAGGTCGGCGACACCGTCACGGTGACGTACACGATCACCAAGCCGGCCGCCTCGAACCCCGTCGACCTGGCCCTGCCCGCCGACATCATGACCCCGACCGGCAAGGTCGCCCTCGGCGGCGCCCAGACCGGCGCGGTCACCGTGACCGGGCCGAAGAAGAACCCGCCGGTCCCCGGCAAGGGCACGTTCCCGTCGTTCTCGATGACCGGCACGTTCACGGTCACCGCGCCCGGCTCGATCACGCTCTCGCCCGGTGACTACAACATCCACACCAGCTACATCATGGAGCTGGACACCCCCTGTACGGTCCTCAACCCGCCCGCCCCCGTCTCCGAGACGGTCGTCGCGAGCGCGCAGCCGGGCGCCAACGAGCGGAACGTCTCGCTCGGCGCGGCCTCCGGCGCACCCGGCGTCCGGGTCACCGTGACCGGCGCCAAGTTCACCCCGCTCGCCGAGGTCACCGTCGTCGGCCGGGCCGGCGGGGCGGAGACCGCCGACAAGATGACCGTCACGACCGACAGCGAGGGCGGCTTCGTCGCCCGCCTGAAGGTCAACGACAAGGCGACCACGGGGATCGTGGCGTACGAAGGGGCGGCCTGGGACCCGGAGAAGGGCGCAGGACCGGCCGCGTACACCGTCATCGACGACACCCCGCAGCCGCCGAACAGCCAGAAGCTCACGGCGGCCGTCACGGCGGGCGAACTGTCGATGACCCAGGCCGGTGACGCGGTCCAGCTGTCGTCCGTCGACTTCGGTCAGGGCGGCGCGGCGACCGGCGACCTGAAGACGGTGACGGTCAAGGACTTCCGCGGTGGCCCCGCGGGCTGGTCCCTGACCGGCAAGGTCACCGACTTCACCGGCCCCGGCGGCTCCATCGGCGCCGGCGCACTCGGCTGGACCCCGGCCTGCACCACCAAGGCCGGCAGCCCGAGCACCTGCGTACCCGGCTCGGCGGGCGCGGTCGGCAGCGGCGGGGCGACCCTCGCCTCGACCCCGAACGGCACGCTCACCGGCGGCGAGTTCACCGTCGACGCCAAGGTCTCCCTCGACGTCCCGGCGTTCACCGCGCCCGGTGCGTACGCGGGCGTCCTGACGCTCACGCTCAGCTGATCCGCCGTACGCACACAGCGGGCCGGGCGCGCACCCGGTCGGCCCGCACCAACCTTGGGGGTTCCGCACCGTGCGCAGCAAGCTGTACGTCTTCCTCCTCGCGGCGGCGCTCACGCTGCTCGGCGTGGCGGTGGCCCCGGCCGCCCAGGCCGCCGAGAACGGCGAGTGGGCGGTCTACCCGGCCGCCTCCGAGCTCGGCAGCCGGCCGTACTTCTATCTCTCCGCCGACCCCGGCACGACGGTGAAGGACCAGGTCACCGTCGCCAACAAGACCGGGGCCCCGCTGACCTTCCGGCTCTACGGAGCCGACGCGTACAACACCGAGCGCGACGGCGGATTCGCCGTCCGCACCAGCCAGGAGAAGCAGACCGGCGCCGGTGCCTGGATCAAGCCCGAGCGCACCCGTGTGACCGTCCCGCCCCGCTCCAAGGTCACCGTGCCGTACACCCTGACCGTCCCCGAGGACGCCGAGCCCGGCGACCACCCCGGCGCCGTCGTTGCCCTGGACGAGCGGATCGAGGCCGGGAGCGGCTCGGTCGCCGTCGGTGTCCAGCGCGCGGTCGGGGCCCGGGTCTACCTCCGGGTCAACGGCCCGACCGTCCCGGCCCTCGCCGTCGAGGACGTCACCCTCGACCAGGACCGGCCGCTCGTCCCCGGCGCGGGCACGTCCAGCGCCGTCATCTCGTACACGCTCCACAACCGGGGGAACGTGACCCTCAACCCCAAGGTGGCCCTGCGCGCCGAGGGCGTCTTCGGCCGCACGCTCCTCGCCCGCGACCTGGCGAAGATCCCGTCCGAGCTGCTGCCCCGGCAGAAGATCCGGCTGACCGAGCGGTGGACGGGTTCGCCGCAGTTCGACTGGGGCGAGGTGACGCTCACGGCCACCGCGAAGGACGTACGGGAGTCCGGTCGGGCCTCCTTCCTCGCGCTGCCGTGGCTGGCCGCCGGGGTGGTGCTCGCCGGGGGCGGCGTGGCGCTGATCGCGCTGCGGGTACGGCGGGTCCAGGCGGTCCGAGCGGGCTCCGTCGCGGGCTGAGTACGTCCCGAGGTACGTGAGGGGGCCGGGGATCGGGGAGAATGGCCCCCATGAGCGCTCGTAACCAAGAATCCGAAGCCGTCCACCGGGCCGGCTTCGCCTGCTTCGTAGGCCGCCCCAACGCGGGCAAGTCCACCCTCACGAACGCTCTGGTCGGCCAGAAGGTGGCGATCACCTCCAACCGGCCCCAGACCACCCGGCACACCGTGCGCGGCATCGTGCACCGCCCGGACGCGCAGCTGATCCTGGTGGACACGCCCGGCCTCCACAAGCCGCGCACGCTCCTCGGCGAGCGGCTGAACGACGTCGTGCGCACCACGTGGGCCGAGGTCGACGTGATCGGCTTCTGCCTGCCCGCCGACCAGAAGCTCGGCCCCGGCGACCGTTTCATCGCCAAGGAACTGGCCGGGATCAAGAAGACCCCGAAGGTCGCGATCGTCACCAAGACCGACCTGGTCGACTCCAAGACGCTCGCCGAGCAGCTCATCGCCGTCGACCAGCTCGCCAAGGAGCTGGGCTTCGAGTGGCGCGAGATCGTGCCGGTCTCGGCCGTCGGCGACAAGCAGGTCCAGCTGGTCGCCGACCTGCTGATCCCGCTCCTCCCGGAGTCCCCGCCGCTCTACCCGGAGGGCGACCTCACGGACGAGCCGGAGATGGTCATGGTCGCGGAGCTGATCCGCGAGGCCGCCCTCGAAGGCGTACGGGACGAGCTGCCGCACTCGATCGCGGTCGTGGTCGAGGAGATGATCCCCCGCGAGGACCGCCCGGCCGACAAGCCGCTCCTCGACATCCACGCGAACGTCTACATCGAGCGTCCCAGCCAGAAGGGCATCATCATCGGCCCGAAGGGCAGCCGCCTCAAGGAGGTCGGCATGAAGTCCCGCAAGCACATCGAGGCGCTGCTCGGGACCCCGGTCTTCCTCGACCTCCACGTGAAGGTCGCGAAGGACTGGCAGCGGGATCCCAAGCAGCTCAGGAAGCTCGGCTTCTAGGGGGCCGGGCCCCCGGGGCCGTCAGTTCCACAGGGCGGAGAAGCCCAGGCGGAACCGTTCCGTCTCCGTGTCGACGACGGCGCTGTTGCCCGCCGCCTCGGCCTCGGCCGGGGTCAGGGCACGCGCGAAGAGCCGGATCTCGTCCAGCGACCCCGCGAAGTGCTCCAGTCCGTCCGGCCGGGTCCCGACCCGGAGGACCGGCGGGTCGGCCGGGGTGATCGCGCCGCTCGCGTCCGCGCCGGCGGCGGAGACCGCGGCCGTTCCGCCGTCCACCGAGAGCCGCAGCTGCTTGCCCTCGCGGGTGAGGACGGCGAGGTGCCAGGAGCCGTCGTTGTACGCGCCGGGCACCGCCACGTCGACGTGGTCGCGACCCGCTCCGGTGTCCACCAGACCGTGGATCCGCCCGTTGCCGGGCTCCGCCCGCAGCCAGAACTGCGGCGCGTCGGGTCCCTGGCCGTAGGCCCACAGGATCGGGTGCGCGCCGCTCGTCGCGGAGTAGCGGAACCACGCGGTCAGGGTGAAGTCGGCCGCGCCGATCTGGAGGTCCGTCGAGCAGGACGTGGTCTGCAGGTGGTCGTCCACCCCGTCCAGCGCGAGCGCCTTGCCCGCGCCGCGGGTGGTCTGCGTCGGCCCGCCCTGGACGGCCGGGGAGTCGCGGTGGTCGCCCGCGGAGTCGGTGGTGCGCTGCTCGCGCACCACGGTCTCCTGGGCCTTCAGCTGGCCGTCCGTGAAGGAGGAGAACCGGATGTAGCGCCCGTGCGGGTGGCTCAGGGCCGATTCGTAGACCATTCCGACCGTGCCGGGCGCCAGGAGGGTCAGGTCGGAGTAGCCGGCGAAACCGGGCGCGACGACCGTGCCGGTGCCCGACCAGGTCCTGCCCTCGTCGGTGGTGGAGCGGATCGTGAGGTCCCGCCGGTCCGTCACGGTGCTGCCCGTGCTGGAGGAGCCGGAGTACAGGATGCGGTTGCCCGCGTCACCGGTGTCCGTGGCGTTCAGGCGCAGCAGCGAGCCGAAGACCGGGGGCGAGTCGAGATCCCCGACCGGCTCGAAGCCGCGGGTGAAGGAGTCGCCGCCGTCGGTCGACTCGGCGTCGAGCCGTCGCTCGTTGTAGCCGCAGGAGAGCCGGTCGCGCGCGTTGAGGAGCAGCGACCCGTCGGTCCGCTCGACGACGGCGACCTCGCCCGCCTGCTGGGGGACGGCCGTGCTGCCCGCGGGGGCGACCGCGGGCGTGTCGGTGTACCCGCCCAGCGTCCAGTTCTGGCCGCCGTCATCGCTGACGTACAGCTGCGCGCCGGCGCGCAGATTGTCCTTGTTCTTGTGGTCGCCGGTGACGACGAGCCGCCCCTTGTGCGCGCCGCGGGTCAGCTGGATGCCGTGGCCGGGACCGACGGAGACCCAGCCCCACTCGGCCTTCTTGTACGTGGGCAGCTGCCGGGGCTCGCTCCAGGAGATGCCGCCGTCCTCGCTGTTGACGACGTTCACGGCGCGGTTGCCGCGGTCGTGCACCTTCGACGAGGCGTACACCAGGGAGACGCGTCCGCTGGCGGCGTCGACGACGGGCGAGGGGTTCCCGTGGGCGAGGTCGTCGGCGGCGCCGACGACGACCTTGGCCGCCGCATCCCAGCTCTGGCCGTTGTTCGTCGACCGCTTCACGAGGATGTCGATGTGCGTGTCGTCGGTGCAGTCGCTGACCCGGCCCTCGGCGAACGCGAGGAGGTCACCGGAGGCCGTCCTGACCACGGAGGGTATGCGGAAGCACGCGTAGCCGGCGTCGACGCCGATCTCGAACGGCGTGGAGACCTTGGGGTTGATGGCCGGTTCGGCCGCGGAGGCCGGTGCGGGAGCGAGCGCGCCGGCGGCGAGGAGGCTGAGCGCGAACGCGCTCAGCACCCCACGGCGGGCGCCCCGTGACAGAAGATGATCATTAGGCACGGTTCGTATGTTCGCACGAATGCCCGGATGCTGAGGGGGAGTTGATCGAGCGCGGAGCCACGAGAACTGGAGGTCAGCGCTCCGGAGGAGCTCTACGCTCCCTCCTTCAGCACCCTCTCGATCAGCGTCCGCTGCGCCTCCGTCAGCCGTGGATCGCCACAGCGGACCGTCGCGCCGTCGACGGTGATCTCGTACGAGAACCCGTCCGGCACGCCCCGCACCTCGCCGTCCCCCTCCTGGACCACGGTCGCGGCCAGCGCGTCCCACTCCCCGGCGTCCGGCCGGCCGGAGGTGTTCACCTCGGCCGACCGTTCGATGCCCGCGAAACCGCCCGTGCGCCGCACTCGAATACGCATGGGGCAGGTCTATCAGTCGGTCGGCACGCCGACGGCCGCCCAGGCCTTCAGGACGGCCTGGATCTCCGCGCCGTCGCCGTAGCGGGCCTTCGCCGCCGCGACCGTGGCCGTGGCGAACTCGGTGAAGCGGGTCTCCGGGGTGAGCGTGCCGCCGGTCATCACGTCGTACCAGATCTGGCCGGCCCGCTCCCAGGCCTTGCCGCCCAGCTCCGTCGCCGCCAGGTAGAAGGCGTGGTTCGGGATGCCCGAGTTGATGTGGACCCCACCGTTGTCCCGGCTGGTGCGGACGTAGTCGTCCATGTGGCCCGGCTGCGGGTCCTTGCCGAGGACGTCGTCGTCGTACGCCGTGCCGGGGGCCTTCATGGAGCGCAGCGCCGTCCCCTGGACGTTCGGGTGGAAGAGGCCCTCGCCGATCAGCCAGTCGGCCTGGTCGGCGCTCTGGCCGAGGCCGTACTGCTTCACCAGTGAGCCGAAGACGTCCGAGACGGACTCGTTCAGGGCGCCGGACTGGCTGAAGTACTCCAGGTTCGCGGTGTACTGCGTGAAGCCGTGCGCCAGCTCGTGGCCGATCACGTCCACCGGGAGCGTGAAGTCGAGGAAGATCTCGTCGTCGCCGTCCCCGAACACCATCTGCTCGCCGTTCCAGAACGCGTTGCCGTAGTTCCGGTCGTAGTGGACGGTCGCGAGGAGCGGCAGCCCCGCGCCGTCGATGGAGTCCCGCTGGAAGGCCTTCAGGAAGAGGTCGAAGGTGGCGCCGAGCCCCGCGTACGCGCGGTTGACGGTGGCGTCCCCGGTCGCCTCCTGGCCCTCCTCGCGGACCGTGATGCCCGGCAGCTCCGTGGCGCCCTGGGCGTCGTGGACGGTCCGCCGGGGGCGGGCGGGCTCGGCGCCCGGCGCCACGGCCGTCGGCGCGGCCGGGCGGGACAGCAGGCGGCCGGTCCGGTTCGCCGCGTCGGCGACCAGGGTGCGCCGGGCGGTCGCCGCGACGGCCGGGTTGTCGGACGCGGCCAGGTGCTCCAGGAGGTGCGGGGGCACGATCGTGCAGAAGACGGAAGTCATCCCAGCAATGTGGCACTGGGTTACGTCACTGTCACTAGAGGCGACCATGATCCGCGAAATGGAGTGATTCGTCACCTATTCCTATTTTCGTTCTCGGCCGTCCCGCATACTGGACCGAGATGTCCGCGCTCGGCGGACCTCGGCTAGGCTGCGGCACATCATGCGTTTCGGGCTGCTTCTCCTTAGCTGCCGCGGCGAGGGCCTGTAGTCGTAGGCCGACCCCCTCCCCGCGGGACCTGGTGTTGCGTTCGACAGTCGGCCGTCCCTCTTCTGGACCCCGAGGAGCCCTACGCAATGTCCCAGCCTGTCGGTCGCCCCACGCCCATCACCAACGCCACCCAGACGCAGAAGCCGTCCGGGATGCCGATCCACAAGTACGGCCGCTACGAGGCCGTGCACATCCCCGATCGGACCTGGCCCGAGCAGCGCATCACCAAGGCCCCCCGCTGGCTGTCGACCGACCTGCGCGACGGCAACCAGGCCCTGATCGACCCGATGAGCCCCGCCCGCAAGCGCGAGATGTTCGACCTGCTGGTGCGCATGGGCTACAAGGAGATCGAGGTCGGCTTCCCGTCCTCCGGCGACACCGACTTCAACTTCGTGCGCTCCATCATCGAAGAGGGCGCGATCCCGGACGACGTCACCATCTCCGTACTGACCCAGGCCCGCGAGGACCTGATCGAGCGGACCGTGGAGTCCCTGGTCGGCGCCAAGCGCGCCACCGTCCACCTGTACAACGCCACCGCGCCCACCTTCCGCCGGGTCGTCTTCCGCGGCTCGAAGGAGGACATCAAGCAGATCGCCGTCGACGGCACGCGGCTGGTCATGGAGTACGCGGACAAGCTGCTGGGCGACGACACCGTCTTCGGCTACCAGTACAGCCCCGAGATCTTCACCGACACCGAGCTGGACTTCGCCCTGGAGGTCTGCGAGGCGGTCTGTGACGTCTGGCAGCCCGAGGAGGGCCGCGAGATCATCCTCAACCTGCCCGCCACCGTGGAGCGTTCGACGCCCTCCACGCACGCGGACCGGTTCGAGTGGATGTCCCGGAACCTGTCCCGACGCCCGTACATCTGCCTGTCCGTCCACCCGCACAACGACCGCGGTACGGCGGTGGCCGCGGCCGAGCTGGCCATCATGGCCGGCGCCGACCGCATCGAGGGCTGCCTGTTCGGGCAGGGCGAGCGGACCGGCAACGTCGACCTGGTGACGCTGGGCATGAACCTGTTCTCGCAGGGCGTCGACCCGCAGATCGACTTCTCGCAGATCGACGAGATCCGTCGCACCAGCGAGTACTGCAACCAGATGGAGGTCCACCCGCGCCACCCCTACGCGGGCGACCTGGTCTACACCGCCTTCTCCGGCTCCCACCAGGACGCCATCAAGAAGGGCTTCGACGCCATGGAGGCCGACGCGGCCGCCCAGGCCAAGACCGTGGACGAGATCGAGTGGGCGGTGCCGTACCTGCCCATCGACCCGAAGGACGTCGGCCGCTCCTACGAGGCCGTCATCCGGGTCAACTCGCAGTCCGGCAAGGGCGGTATCGCGTACGTCCTGAAGAACGACCACAAGTTGGACCTGCCGCGCCGGATGCAGATCGAGTTCTCGAAGATCATCCAGCAGAAGACGGACAGCGAGGGCGGCGAGGTCACGCCGGCCGCGATCTGGTCGGTCTTCCAGGACGAGTACCTGCCCAACCCGGGCAACGCCTGGGGCCGCATCCAGCTGCGCTCCGGCCAGACCACCTCCGACACCGACGGCACCGACACCCTGACCGTCGAGGCGGTCGTGGACGGCGTCGACACCGTCCTGAGCGGCTCCGGCAACGGTCCGATCTCCGCCTTCTTCGCCGCCCTGCAGGCGATCGGCGTGGACGCCCGACTGCTGGACTACCAGGAGCACACCATGAGCGAGGGCGCCTCCGCGCAGGCCGCCTCGTACATCGAGTGCGCCATCGACGGCCAGGTCCTGTGGGGCATCGGCATCGACGCCAACACCACGCGCGCCTCGCTGAAGGCCGTCATCTCGGCGGTCAACCGCTCCGCCCGCTGAACCGGGCATCCGTCGAAACGTGATCTCCGTCACCCCTTCAGGTTGGCTTAAGGGAGAAGCGTCGACGGTGCCCCAATTACCCGTATGTGCGGGTAGTTGACGCCACATCAGGGAGTGCCGGAAGGTCGGCTCGTCCACTCGGACGCCCCCCTTCCGCACTCCCTGACCTGGAGTTCCTTCATGCGTACGCCCGCCGCCGTGGCCGCCGTCCTCGCGGTCACCGGCACCGCCCTGCTCTGGGCCCCGGCCGCCTCCGCCACCCCGACGGCCACCCTTTCGTGCGCCCCTCTCGGTGCGGCCGGTGGTTACGCCGAGTTCGTCGAGAAGGACTCCACCCGCTTCTCCGACTCCGAGGGCGCGGTCGCGGTCGGCGGGGACGCGTACTTCGGCGACGGCGCCACCAACCAGGGCTTCTCCGTCGGCTCCCGGCTCACCGACGCCGACCTCGCGAAGCTCCCGGGCGGCCGCAGCCTCGTCGTGGCCGGCACCCTCCACGCCAACCAGGTCGTCGTGGCCAAGGGCAGCGCCGTCTACGGAAAGCTGGACGACCGCTCCACCGCCAACTTCGCCGTCGACGGACGGCACGCCAGCGGTGCGTCGCCGACCTCGCCGATCGACTTCGGCAAGGAGTTCGCCACCCTGCGGAGCCTCTCCGCGGGCTGGGCGGCCGCGCGGCCGAACGGCACCGTCACCGTGCCCCAGGGCTCCCACGGGCTGCTCCTGACCGGCACCGACAAGGACCTCAACGTCTTCGCCGTCGCCGCCGAGGACCTCCAGAAGGCCGCCGAGATCTCGGTCAAGGTCCCGGCCGGCGCCACCACCCTCGTCAACGTGATCGGCACCTCGTACGACATGGGCGCCACCCCCACGTACGGCGTGAACCTCTGGGACGAGACCGCGGGCCGCTTCGTCCAGGACGACTACGCGGCCGGCGGCGCGGCCTTCAAGCAGGTCCGCTCCGAGCTGCTGTGGAACTTCCCGCAGGCCGCGAGCGTGAAGAAGAACCACACCTCCTGGCCCGGCACGATCCTCGCGCCGAACGCCAAGGTGGAGCTGGGTGGCAAGGGCGTCGGCCCCGGCCACGTCAACGGCTCGGTCGTCGCCGAGGAGCTGCTCTCCGTGCCCGGCGCCGAGACGCACCAGATGACCTTCACCGGCTGCCTGCCCAAGAACGCCGAGCCGGGCGCCCCCGTCACGCCCGAGGAGCCGAAGCCGACGCCGACCGTCGTCCCGGAGCAGCCCAAGCCGGAGGAGCCGGGCGTGAAGGAGGGGGAGCCGTCCGCGTCCCCCTCGACGCCCGCCGAGAGCAGCGCCCCCGGGACCCCCGCGCCCTCCCCGACCACCCCTGAGGGTGATCTCGCCAGTACCGGATCCGCGTTCGGACCGGGTGTCGTGGGGGTGGCCGTCGCGACCGTGGCCCTGGGCTTCGGATTCGTCGCGTACTCGGTGCGCAGGCGCCGTGGGCGGGTCTCCTGACGATGGCGCGTCTCGGCCAAGTCGATGGCGATCTGCTGACGGGGTGCTGACGCCGCATCAAGGATGTGGCTAACATCACTCCCCACGTCGGCAAAGTCGCCGGTTCGTCAAGGGAGGTGCGGCGTGCTGTCTGCCCGAGAGTCACGTGGACGAAAAGTAACCCTCTGCGGCATTCGTACCTCCTGGAACACCGTCGGCGACGGCGAGTTCTTCTGCGAGGAGTGCGGCGGGGACCGCAACTACCGCCGCCGGACCGGACGCCGGCGGTTCGCCGTCCTCGGCGTGCCGCTGCTGCCCCGGGGCCACGCGGGTCCGGTCATCGAGTGCGCGGGCTGTCACACGCACTTCGGCACCGACGCCCTCGACCACCCCACCACCAGCCGCTTCGCCGCGATGCTGCGGGACGCCGTGCACACGGTCGCCCTCGCCGTCCTCGCGGCGGGCGGCACCTCGTCCCGTACGGCCGTGGACACCGCCGTCGCGGCGGTCCGCGCCGCCGGGTACGACGAGTGCACCGGCGTCCAGCTCACGGACCTGGTCGAGGCCCTCGCCGCCGACACCGGCCGGTTCCTGCCGGACGCGGACTGCGGGGGCGCGGCCCTCGCCATCGAGCTGCACGAGGCCCTGGAGCCGCTCGCCCCGCACCTGGCCGCCTCCGGGCGGGAGTCGATCCTGCTCCAGGGGGCGCGGATCGCGCTCGCGGACGGGGCGTACAGCCCCTCGGAGCGGGACGTCCTGAACACCGTCGGCAACGCGCTCGCGCTCTGCGCGGACGACACGGCACGGCTGCTCGCGACGGCGCGGACGCTGCTCTGAGCTCCGCTCACGGCGCGATGTTGTGGTTGAGGCGGAAGAGGTTGCCGGGGTCGTAGCGGCGCTTCACCGTCCGCAACCGGTCGTAGTTCTGGCGGTAGTTGGCCCGCACGCGGTCCTGGTCGTCGGTGTCCATGAAGTTGATGTAGCCGGCCTCCTCGGTGTGCGGCCGCAGGTCCGTGTCGTAGGCGCGGGTCCAGGCGATGTTCGCCTCGTTGTCGGCGGGGTCGGTGTGGGTCGTGCCGAACGCGGCGGAGAAGTGGGCGTCGCGGTAGGCGAAGGCGCTCTCCTCGGGGCCGACACGGTGGCAGGCGCCGTCGATCGGGAAGATCGCGGTGTCGCTCTCCATCGAGGGCAGGGTCGCGCCGTAGCGGATGTGGACGTCGAGGGCGCCGTCGGTGAGATCGCGGCTGAAGTTCCCCTTCCAGTAGTGGTAGAGCCCGGGCGGCAGGTCCTCGTCGAAGAGCGTGTTGACCATCGGGTACGGCATCCGCTCCACGAACCTGCCGACGACGGGGCCCAGGTCGTCCAGGAGCGCGAGCACCTTCTCGTCCTCCGCGGGCGGGCCGCTGAAGCAGGTCACCAGGCCGCAGAGCGGGCGGCCGTGCCAGCGTTCCGGCAGGAACGGCATGTCCGGGCCGAGCACCATGACGAAGATCGTGTTCAGCTCCTCGGGTGAGTCGGCGACCAGATCGCGCCAGCGGCGGGCGACCTCCGCGTCGAGCGGGTAGAACGCGACGCCGCCCAGGACGTCGGCCACGGGGTGCAGCCGGTAGACGAACGAGGTGACGACGCCGAAGTTGCCTCCGCCGCCGCGCAGCGCCCAGAAGAGGTCGGGGTGCCGTTCGGCGTCGCAGGTGACGAGGGTGCCGTCGGCGGTCACGACGTCGCTTTGGACCAGGTTGTCGCAGCTCAGGCCGTAGCGGCGGGCGAGGTTGCCCATGCCGCCGCCGAGGGTGAGCCCGGCGATGCCGGTGGTGGAGACGACCCCGCCGGTGGTGGCCAGGCCGAAGGCGTGCGTGGCGTGGTTGAAGTCGGCCCAGGTGCAGCCGCCCTCGGCGCGGGCGGTACGGGCCACGGGGTCGACGCGCACCGAGCGCATCGGGGACAGGTCGACGACGAGCCCGTCGTCGACGGTCCCGAACCCGGCGACCGCGTGCGCGCCGCCCCGGACCGCGAGCGGCAGCCCGTGGTCCCGGGCGAAGAGCACGCCGACGATCACGTCGCCCGCGTCCGCGGCCCGGACGACGACGGCCGGCCGCCGGTCGTGCATGGCGTTGTAGACCGCGCGGGCCTCGTCGTAGTCGGGGTCGCCGGGGACGACGACCTCGCCTCGGACGGCACCGCGCAGGGTGTCCAGCGAGTTCGTGGTGAGGGTGAGGGGGTCGGTGGTGTCCATGCACCCGTTCTAGGCCGGGGGAGCGGCGGCGGGCATCGCCCGAACCACCCACATCACGGGGTGGGCGGGGCATGGGCGAAACGGCCTACTTGGGCGCCGGGAGCAGGTCGTGGGCGAAGGCGTAGGTCGAGGCGGCGGTGCGGGTCGTCACGTCGAGCTTGGCGAAGATGTTGTTGAGGTGGCGGGCGACCGTGTGTTCGCTGATGACCAGGGCCTGGGCGATCTCCCGGTTCGTGCCGCCCTCCGCGACGAGGCGCAGCACCTCCGCCTCGCGGGCGGTCAGGCCGCCGGGGAGCGCGTGGCGGCGCCGCTCCGTCAGCAGGGCCGCCGCGCGGCGGGCGTCGGGGAGCGCGCCGAGCCGCTCGAAGGCCGCCCGGGCCGCCACGAACTCCAGGCGGGCGGCCTCCTCGTCCCCGGCCGCGCGGTCGGCGGCGGCCAGGAGCATCCGTACCTGCGCGGCCTCGTACGGCACCCGCAGCTCCAGCCAGCCCGCGAGCGCGCGGCGCAGCGGAATCAAGGCCGCTTCGTGCCGGGCGAGCGCGAGGGCGCCGCGCGCGGTCTCGGCCATCGCGGTCAGGAGCGGTACGCCCCCGGTCCCGGCGAGCCCCTCCAGCTCCGCGACCGCCGCCTCGGCCCCGTCCACATCCCCGACGGCCAGCGTGACCTCCGTCTGGGCGGCGAGCAGCCGGGCCCGGCCCAGGAGCCCGTGGCGCGGGTCGCAGGCGAGGGCCAGCCGCAGACCGGTTACGGCCGCGTCCGCCTTGCCCTGCGCGAGCCTCAGCAGCGCGAGGCCGGGCTGCGGGACCCGCCCGAGTTCATGGGCGTGGGAGTACGCGCGGGCGGCGGCGTCCAGGCGGCCCTGGCGGCGCCGGATCTCGCCGGCCGCGTAGTACGCCTCGGCGGCGACGTCCAGGCTGTCGACCATCACCTCGGCGCAGACCCGCCCGGCCTCGTCCTCGGCGAGCGTCCACGCCCCGAGCAGGTCGAGCACCTCGACGTGGTGGATCCGGCACAGGCCCCGGAAGGGGTTGTCGGTGAAGGAGCCGGGTGCGTGCTCCACGTCCGCCGTACTCGGTTCCTCCGGCGGCCGGACGTGCTGGGACCACGGCGCCTCGCACCAGGTCATCGCCGCGTCCGTCCACTCCACCGCGCGGGCGAGGTCCGCCGCCTCCATGCACTGGCTGAGCGCCAGGCAGAAGAGGATGCCCGTGTACATGCCGCTCAGCTCGCCCGCCAGGACCGCGACCATCGCGTCGTCGAGCCGGGCCATGCCCTCCGCCCGCCGCCCCTCCGCCAGGAGCACCGCCGCCTCGGTCTGGCTGCTCAGGGCCGCCAGGCCCGGGTCGCCCGACGCGACGGCGATACGGGTCATGCGGCGCGCGGCGGCAAGGGCGGCGGCCGGGTCGCCGTGCTCCATGGCCTCGTCGACGTCCGTCCAGGCGAGGAAGCACTGCTCGGGGCAGTCCGGTACGTGCTCCAGGTGGTGCCGCGACCGGTGCAGCCAGCCCGCCGCGGCCGCCGGGCGGCCCAGGGAGCGGTACTCGAAGTGCAGCCACCACGCCACGGCCCCGGCGCCCCGGTGGTCGCCGGCCGCTCCGTACGCCGCGTGCGCCCGCAGCCGCGCGGTCACCGACTCGTCCACGTGCCCCGTCCACCACGCGGCGTCCGCGAGCAGGTCCAGGTCGCCGGGGGAGAGGGCGCCGGAGGGGTGCCGGTCGGCCTCGGTGAGCAGGACGTACGCCTCGGCCCAGGCGTCCCGGGCCGCCGCGTCCCGCGCCCGCGCGACGACGGTCGCCTCATCCACGGGGACGGCCATGGCCGCTCACTTCCCTTCCGGCTCCGCCGGTGCTTCCAGCATATGAGCGCGCCCGGCGCTCGGCCCGTCGGCCGCCGGCGTACCCGCTCCCGTACTCCCGGGGGAGTAGTCACGGCCGTGCGCCGCCCTCGGCAGTAGCCCCCAACTCGGCCGCCAGCGCGACGAATCCGCCTCCGAGCGGCGGGAATCTGGGATCGACCGAAGAGGACCGATGGAGGGAGCCCCGATGGAGGGCCGTAAGAGGACCGTCGGCTGGGGGGTGCTGGCCCTGTGGGTGATCGTGATCGCCCTCGCCGCACCCCTCGCCGGAAGGCTCGGCGACGTACAGCGCGACCGCGCCGTCGACTACCTGCCCGCGAGCGCCGACTCGACCCAGGTCGCGAGGATCACCGAGCAGCTGCCCGGCGGAGACTCCACCGACCTCGTGCTCGTCTACCACCGCGACGGCGGACTGACCGCCGCCGACAAGGCCACCGCGGCCCGGGAGGTGGAGAAGGTCGCCGCCGCGCACCCGCTCACCTCGGCGCCGCGAGCCGTACCGTCCGAGGACGGGACCACCCTCCTGTACGCCGTGTCCAGTACCGAGCCCGGTACGGACGAGGCGGCCAGGGACGCCTTCGTCCACGACATCCGCGAGACGGTGAGCGGCGAGGTCGGCGGCCCCGGAGCCCTCGCCACGGACGCGAGCGAGGTCTACAACTCCCTCGACGGCCCGCTCCTCTACACGACCGTCGCCGTCGTCGCGATCCTCCTGATCGTCATCTACCGCAGCCCCTTCCTCTGGCTCGTCCCGCTGGTCGTCGCCGGAGTCGCCGACTACCTCTCCATGGCCGTCACCTACGCCCTCCACCAGGGCTTCGACATCAGCGTCTCCGGCCAGAGCACGGGCGTCATGACGATCCTGGTGTTCGGCGCGGGCACCGACTACGCGCTGCTCCTCGTCTCCCGCTACCGCGAGGAACTGCGCCGCGTCCCGCGCCCGTACGACGCCATGGTCGCCGCCCTGCGCGGCTGCGGCCCCGCCGTCCTCGCCTCCTCCGGGACCGTCGCCCTCGGCATGCTCTGCCTGCTCGCCGCCGACATGAACAGCAGCCGCGGCATGGGGCCCACGGCCGCCGTCGGAGTGCTGTGCGCACTCCTCGCGATGATGACGCTGCTCCCCGCCCTGCTCGTCGTCCTCGGCCGGCGGGTGTTCTGGCCCTTGATCCCGGCGTACGGAAGCGAGCCGAAGGCCGCGCGCCGTTCCCTCTTCGCGGTCATGGGCTCCTCGGCCGGCCGCCGCCCCCTCGCCGTCCTCCTCGCGGGCGCCGCCGCCCTGGCCGCCCTCGCGCTCGGCGCGCTGAACCTGCCCGGGGCCCTCAAGCAGGAGGACTCCTTCACGTCCACCCCGGAAGCGGTCGCCGCGATGAAGACGCTGGCCGTTGCGTACCCGGAGATGGGGACCCAGCCCATCACCGTCGTCGCCCCGACGGCCGGCTCCGCCCAGGCGCTGGAGACCGTGCGCGCGACCGAGGGAGTCGCGAAGGCCGAGCGCGGCCGCAGCGGCGACGGCTGGACGGAACTCTCCGTCACCGCCGCGCATCCGCCGCAGTCCGCGGCCGAGACCGCGACCATCAAGGAGCTGCGCTCCGCGCTGGGCGACGGTGTGTACGTCGGCGGGCCCAGTGCCGAACAGCTCGACATGACCGACACCAACGCCGGCGACCGGAACATCGTCGTCCCGCTCGTCCTCGTCGTGGTGACGATCGTGCTGATCGTGTTGCTGCGCAGCCTCGTCGCACCGCTGATCCTGGTCGCCGCGGTCGTCGCCGTGTGGGGTGCGGCCCTCGGCATCGGCGGTCTCGTCTTCGAGTCGCTCTTCGGCTTCGAGGGCACCGACCCGGGACTGGCCCTGCTGTCCTTCGTCTTCCTCGTCGCCCTCGGCGTCGACTACGGCATCTTCCTGATGCACCGGATGCGCGAGGAGTGCCTGAGCGGTGCGGAGCCGGGTGCCGCGGCCCTGACGGCGCTGCGCACGACCGGCGGGGTGATCGCGTCGGCCGGGCTCGTCCTCGCCGCCACCTTCGCGGTCCTCGTCAACATGCCGATGGTGCAGCTGGCGGAGCTCGGCTTCGTGATCGCGGTCGGCGTCCTGCTCGACACCTTCCTGGTCCGCACGTACCTCGTCACGAGCGCGAGCGTGTTGCTCGGCCGGAAGGTGTGGTGGCCGGGCCCGCTGGCCAAGAAGCCCGCGTCAACGTCGGGTTCAGGGTCCGAGCGGCAGCCCGTACGGGTGTGATCGGGGGTGGGTGGGGGGCTTCCCGGACTGTCAGGAGCCCCCGCCCGCAGGGAGGATGAACGGCATGGACTTCGCAGCGGCTTTCACCCGTGACCCGCAGGCGGCGCCGTACCCGGTGCGGTGCGACGCGACGGCCGCCGCGGTCTTCGCGGTTCTCGCGGTCGCGCTCGCTCTGACCGTCGACGACGGCCGCCGGCCGGACCTGCTCGGCTGGGCGCTGCTGCTCGCGGCGCACGTCCCGCTGGCCTGGCGGCGCAGGGCGCCGATGCCGGTGCTGCTCGCCGTGGTGGCCTGCGTCGCCCCCTACCACGCGCTGGACTACATGCATCTGGCGCCGATACCGGCCTCGATGACCGCGCTGTACACGGTCGCGGCCACCGGCCGTCCGATGCGGACGCTGATCGTCGGGCTCTCGGTCACCTCCATCACGCTCACCATGCAGCTCTTCGTCAACCCGCACGAGATCGTGGAGCTGTTGAGGGTCTCCGGCTGGGTGATCGCGATGCTCGTCTTCGGCGCGAGCATCCGGCTCTACCGGCAGCTGGTGGCGGGCGTGGTGGAGCGGGCGGAGCGGGAGGCGGAGCGGAAGGTCACTGAGGAGCGGCTGCGTATCGCCAGGGACCTGCATGATCTCCTCGCGCACTCGATCACCCTCATCGGCGTGCAGACGTCGGTCGCCGCGCACGTCCTGGTCGCCGATCCGGACCGGCTCGACCGGGAGGCGCTCGTCCGGGCGCTCGACGGGATATCCGAGACCTGCCGGGAGGCCCGGGCCGAGGTGCGCACGACCCTGGACGTGCTGCGCGCCGCCCCGGAAGGTCCGCTGCCGGATCTCGCCTCGCTGCCCGATCTCGTCCGGTCCTCGGGCGCGGACCTGACGGTGCGGACGGGGGAGGCGAAGGTCCCGGCGGCGGTGGCCGCGGCGGCGTACCGGATCGTGCAGGAGTCGCTGACCAACGCCGTACGGCACGCGGGTCCGGACGCGGACGTGCGGGTCGATGTCGGGCTTGCGGAGGAGGTGTTGACGGTACGGGTGACCAACGGCGGCGCGACGCCCGTAGGGGGAGGAACGGCCGGCTCCGGGTACGGGATCCTCGGAATGCGGGAGCGGGCCAGGAGCGTGGGAGGCACACTGAGCGCCGGCCCGCGCGACGGCGGGGGGTTCGAGGTCACGGCGGCGCTGCCGCTCGTGGCGAGGGGGTGACGGTGTGATCCGGGTCCTGCTGGCGGACGACCAGACGCTCGTCCGGGCGTCGTTCGCGATGCTCGTCGACTCGGCGTCCGACATGGAGGTCGTGGGCCAGGCGGCCAACGGCAAGGAGGCGGTGGAGCTGGCGCGTTCGGCGCGGGCGGACCTGGTGGTCATGGACGTCCGGATGCCCGAGCTGGACGGGATCGGGGCGACCCGGCTGATCGCCGCCGACGAGGACCTGGCCGGGGTGAAGGTGCTGGTCCTCACGACGTACGACACGGACGAGCACATCGTGGAGGCGTTGAGGGCGGGCGCGTCGGGCTTCGTGGTCAAGGACATCCGCCCGGCCGAACTCCTCACCGCGATACGCACGGTGGCGGCGGGGGAGTCCCTGCTCTCCCCGGGCCCGACGGCCCGGCTGATAGCGAGGGTCCTCGCGACCCCGGACACGCCGGTGACGGGAGGGCCGGAGGGGCTGTCGGACCGTGAGCGTCAGGTGCTCGCGCTGGTGGCCAGGGGGCTGAACAACACGGAGATCGCGGAGGCGCTGGGGCTCTCGCCGCTCACGGCGAAGACCCATGTCAGCCGGATCATGGGCAAGCTCGGGGCGCGGGACCGGGCCCAACTGGTCATCGCCGCGTACGAGTCGGGCCTGGTCGCGCCGAGTCGTTGAGACGGGCCGGGCCCCCGCCGGCACATGACCGGCGGGGGCCCGGGAAGCGCGGGGCCGGGGTCAGGCCGGCTCGACGCCGCTCGCGCGGAGCATGTCCTCGCGCTCGACGATCTTCACGCGCTCGCGGCCCTGCGGCTCGCCCAGCGCCTTCTCGGCGGCGTCGAGGGCGTACCAGCCCTCCCACGTCGTGTACGTGAGGCCCTTGCCCTCCAGGAAGGCGACGACCGCGTCCGTCTCCGGGTTGGCGGGCGTGAGGAGCCGGTCGTTCGCGAAGTCGTCCAGCAGGTTCGCGACCGTCTCGTTGGCGTCGCCCTTGGTGTGGCCGATGAGGCCGACGGGCCCGCGCCGGATCCAGCCGGTCACGTACGTCGACGCCAGGTGCGCGCCGCCCTCCTCGATGACCCGGCCGCCCTCGTCGGGGACGGTGCCGCTGACGGTGTCCCACGGGAGCTTGGGCAGCTCGTCGGAGAGGTAGCCGACCGCGCGGTAGACGGACTGCACGTCCCAGTCCGTGGTCTGGCCGGTGCCCTTCACGTTGCCGGTGCCGTCCAGCTCGGTGCGCTCGGTGCGCAGGCCGACGACCCGGCCGTCCTCGCCGAGGATCTCGACCGGCGACTCGAAGAAGTGCAGGAAGAGCTTGTGCGGACGGTCGCCGACGTCGCGGATCGCCCAGTTCTCCAGGGTCTTGGCGACCATGTCGGTCTGCTTGTTCTTACGGCGCTCGGCGATCGAACCGTCGTCGTAGTCGATGTCCTCGGGGTTGACGATGACCTCGATGTTCGGCGAGTGGTCCAGCTCGCGCAGCTCCATGGGGCTGAACTTCGCCTGCGCCGGGCCGCGGCGGCCGAAGACGTGGATCTCGACGGCCTTGTTGGCCTTGAGCCCGTCGTAGACGTTCGCCGGGATCTCGGTCGGCAGCAGCTCGTCCGCCGTCTTGGCGAGGATGCGCGCGATGTCGAGCGCCACGTTGCCGACGCCGAGGACGGCGACCTTCTCGGCCGAGAGCTCCCAGGTGCGCGGGACGTCCGGGTGGCCGTCGTACCAGGACGCGAAGTCGGCGGCGCCGAAGGAACCGTCCAGCTCGACGCCGGGGATCTTCAGCTCGCGGTCGGCCATGGCGCCGGTCGAGAAGACCACGGCGTCGTAGAACGAGCGCAGGTCGTCGAGGTGCACGTCGGTGCCGTAGTCGATGTTGCCGAAGAGGCGGACCTGCGGCTTGTCGAGCACCTGGTGCAGGGCCGTGATGATGCCCTTGATGCGCGGGTGGTCGGGCGCGACGCCGTACCGGATCAGACCGAAGGGAGCCGGCATCCGCTCGAAGATGTCGATCGACACGCCCGGCTCGTTGGCGGCCTCGGACTTCAGCAGCGCGTCGGCGGCGTAGATGCCGGCGGGGCCGGCGCCGACGATCGCTACCCGGAGGGGGCGGGGCATGTCTGGGTTCCCTTCGCAAAACGACGTGACGATGGGTGTCGCCACTTAGGTCACCCTAAATAACGCCTGAAGCGCGCCGGTACCCGCCCCCTGTCTATGACCCCATAAGGCGAACGTATGACTTCTCAAAGGGTGCCTGGGGTCGGGGGCGGCCGGCCATAGGGGGAGGGGGTAGAGGCTGGAGTTTCACGCCCTTTAGGGTGATTTTCATGCGTAATTGGATGTTTGGTGGGGTTTACGGCACGGTCCTTGCCAGCGCGCTCCTGGCCGCGCTGCACAGCGAGGGCGAACGGTTCACACCCGTCTACGACGCCCTGTGGATCCTGGTCACGGCGGCCGCGGCGGGCCTCGTGCACGGATACGCCCACCACATGGCCACCCACCACACCGGCAGCGCTTCGGTCCGCTGGCGGCGGCTCCTCACCGCGCTGGGCGAGGAGTGGCCCCTGGTGGTCGCGGCCCTGCCCACCGTCGCCCTGCTCCTCCTGGCGGCCGCGGCGGACTGGGGCCCGGACGTGGTCACCTCGGTGGGCCTCAGCCTCAACACGCTGCTGCTCGGCGCGTGGGGCACCTTCGCCGCGCTCAGGTCGGGCTACCGCCGAAGCTCGGCCGTCCTCGTGGGCCTGGCGGACGCCACGATCGGCCTGGCGATCGCGGCCGCCAACGCGCTCATCAAGTAGGGCGCGTCGTCATTCCTTGCGTCCCACTCCGCGCACGTACTGCGCACGGTCGACGTGCGGGAGGAATCCCAAGGTGGCCCGCTCGCCCATGCCGACCACGAGGTGGATCTCGCAGGCCTTCCCGGTCTGGGGGCTCCGGTAGTCGAACCGGATCCCCGGCGCTTCATCGGGGTACGTGTCGAACTCCCAGGTCGCCGATCCGGTGTACGCGAGTGGAGCCGGGCCGAGGGCCTGACCGCAGTTCACCTCGGGCTCGTCCACTCGCTCCAACTCCGCGGAGCCGTCTGCCCGGACCGTCAGGCGGCCAGGTCCGCCACCTACCGGCTCCCACACCCCCTCCACGTCGGCAACCGTGAGCGTCGGAGGGGGCGCGTCCCCCCTCACGTCCACGAGAAACACCGTCAACGCGGAGCCCACCAGCCCAGCCGCGCCGACCAGCATCCACGTGAACCCTCGTGGCGGACCACCCGACAAAGCTCTCCTTCCGATCAAGGGAACCGTTCTCGGCGCGATGGTCACCCGCCGAAGGCGGGCTGCGCGAGGGCGACCACGCCCCAGGCGATGAGGCCGGCGATGCCGGCGACCACCAGGAATAGGACCAGGCCGCCGATCCGGTCGCCGAGCCCGGTGAGGACGACCGCGGTCCCCGGCTTCCGAGGGTGGTACGCGACCCGGACGGGCCTGCCCTTGTCGGTGCCGCCGACATGGCGGGTCACACCGTCGGTGGCGGTGTAGGCGTTGGTGTCCGTGCCGTTCCGGTAGACCTGGCGCGCCTCCACGGTGATGCCGTGGCGGCGCAGGTACCAGTCCTCCCACACGGTCGTCAGACCCGCCCAGGCGAGGAAGGAGGCTCCCACGCCCAGCTCACCGAGCAGCAGCGTCGCGATGCCCCGCCCCCAGTTCCTGTCTGCCACCCCGACCACGACGGCGAGCACCGCGATCGCGCCGACGGCCGCCCACGTCGCCCACTTCGCGGGGGTGGGGAGTCCGCGCTGCCGTACGTCCTCGTCCTCGTCCATCCCGTCCTCCCCGTCGCCCGAGACCAGGCTCCGGGTGACGACGAGCGTGGAGCCGTCGATCAGCGGCTCGCCCTCGGAGCGCTCGGGCAGTGCGGCGTTCACCGCGTCGGCGAAGGCGGTGGCGGCGGCCGCGCTCACGTCCGTGACCCGGTACACGGTCGGCTCGGCTCCCGTCGGAGCCGTCAACTCGACCGCGACAGCCCGCCGGTCGGCGCGGACGACCGCGATCGCCGTGAGCGGGATGCGCAGTTCGTCGTCGGCGCGACACAGCAACAACCCCTCCCCCTCGGACCGGAGTTCGGTGCCCCTGTCGCCCTGGAGGACGGGTATCGGCGAAGAGATCGACATGCGCGTGATCGTAAGGCGCGAGGTCCACGCGGGAGAAGGGCATGCGGGGGTTCCGGGCGGGACGGGTGGTGTCGTACGGTCCGGCTGTGAACTTGGTGACCGCAGTGCTCGTCTGTTTCATCATCGCGTCCGTGCCGGTCTTCTTCTTCGGCCTGATGATCATCTCCGGTGAGCGGGCAGAGCTGAAGAAGATGACCGAGCTGAGCGCGACCGGCGTCGAGGTGCAGTCACGCCTCGTGCGCGTGGAGCCCTTCGGGCAGCGTGGCTACGCGAGTGTCACGTACGAGTTCCCCACCCCGACCGGAGGGACCGCCCGGCACGGCACTGGCGCGAACTTCGGCGCCGCGCACGTGGTCGGCGACGCGTACCCTCTGGTCCACCACCCCACGAACACCAAGATCGTGCACATGGGCACGATGTCGACGGTCCGCCAGGAACGAGAGCGCCGCAAGGGTTACCTGCGGGGCGCGCAGCGGACCGCGCTCCTGTCCTTCGCGGCGGGTGTCCTCGCGACGATCGGCCTGATCGTCAGCCCTTCCTGACCCCGGCGACGAACGCCGCCCAGGCGGCGGCGGGGACGATCAGGGTGGGGCCGGCGGGGTTCTTGCTGTCCCGGACGGGGACGACGCCGGGGATGTCGTCGAGGACTTCGAGGCAGTCGCCGCCGTTGCCGTCGCTGTGGCTGCTCTTGCGCCAGGCGGCGTCTGCGAAGTCGTACGAGACCTCGACGCAGTCGCCGCCCTGCCCGTTGCTGTAGGAGCTCTTGAACCAGTGGGCGTTGCTCAGGTCGTACTCGCGCATCGTCTGTAGTCCTCCGCCGCCGAGACGATCAGGGCCAGGGATGCCTCCGGCGACAGCGCGGCGCCCCTGAGCAGATCGTAGGCGCGCTGTACCTGCTTCACCACTGCCGGATCGTCCAGCAATGTTCCGGAAAACTCCGTCTCTGTATAGGCGGTTGGAGGGGCGTCGTCGAAGTCCATGAGCTTCAGGGAGCCCGTCATGTAGGCGTGTGCTCCGGCTGCCCGCGGCAGCACCATCACAAGCGCCGCCCGCTCGCGCATGAGTGCCGCCAAGTGCTCCAACTGCGCCGCCATCACCGCCGCCCCGCCCACCGGAATCAGCAGCGCGTTCTCGTGCACGATCACCCAATACTCGGGCCTTGTAGTGCTCTTGAGGATCTGCGCCCGGTCCAGTCGCGACGTGACCTTCTCCTCCACGTACGCGTCCGTCGCGAACGGGTTCGCCGCCAGCGTCACCGCCCTCGCGTACTCCTCCGTCTGCAACAACCCCGGCATGACCGTCGGTGCGAACTCGCAGATCTTCGTCGCCACCCGCTCCAGCTCGACCACCGGCTCGAAATAGGACGCGTACGGCGAGGCGTCGATGAGCTTGAGACACGCTCGTTCGAAAAAACCACTGGTTTGTAGGACCACATCGATTCGCCGCGCCACATCCAGCTGCGGCTTTCGAATTCCCTGCTCGAACTGGCCGATGTATCCGCCGGAAACGAACACCAGATCGCCCAGTTCCGACTGTGTGAACGCCTTCGTCTCCCGTTGCGCCTTCAGCTCCTGGCCGAAGAACGCCCACGTGTCCTGCCGCCTTGCTTTGGCCATGGTTTAACTCCTCGACCCTGCCCCGCAGTTGTAGGACCTGCGCATCTATCGATTCTAGGGACCCGGCACCACGCTGGGTGCGGTAAGTGAGAAATGGATTCGGAAAGGGATGCGTTGGTGAAGGAACAACACACGCGGTCGATCACGGGGGCCGTCGAAGAAGCGAGCGAGACGGTGGCGGAATTGCGCGAGGCACTCGGACGGGCGGGAATCGTGCTCCCCTCCCTCGGGCTCGACGTCGTCACCCTCGCCGCCGACTCCCCGTCCCGACCGCTCATCGAATTGGGACGCTGCACGGTGGAAACGGCACGGCTGCTCGCCGGCGCCGTACTCCCGCCAAGGGAAGAAGGGGGCCGGTCATGAAACTGCCCATCGGGTCGTACGTCGTGGAGATCCGCACCGGACGGGTCGGCACGGTCATGGGGCACGAGGGCCCGTACGTACAACTGCGGCCGCTGGGCGGCGGGCGGGAGTGGGACGCCGAGCCGGAGGGGGTGCGGGAGGCCACCACGACGGAGCGGCTGCGCGCCGCGACCGCGCACGCGAACGCGCGCAGTCGGGGCGAGGTGCCGTGAGGACGCGCCTGTAGAACGAGTAGTACACTCGTGTCATGGACAAGAACCGAGACGTGCCTCTGCGGGAGCTCAACCAGCAGACCTCACGGGTCATGGCTCGCGTGGAGGCCGGTGAGACCATCACGATCACCAAGGACGGCCTGCCGATAGGGGACATCGTGCCGAGGGGAGGCGCCCTCGGCAGGCCCGCGTATCCGTTCAGGACGGATCCCATGGGGATGCTGGAGATTCCCGATCTCGGCGGTCCGTCGCTCACCGACGACGAGATCGACGAGACGCTCCGCGGGATGGGCGGTCCGCTCGATGGCTGAGCCCGCCGAGATCCCGGTGGCCGTCGCGGACACCAACGCGCTGTACCGTCTGTTCACGCCGAAGGATCCGCGTCACGCGGCGCACCGGGCGGCGCTCGCACGCGTCGGCCATCTCGTCATCTCGCCCATGGTGCTGACGGAACTCGACTACCTGCTGACGGAGCGGGTCGGCGCGCGCGCTTCGATGAACGCGCTGGACTTCGTCGCCCGCCAGACGGAGGCACGGCGGTTCGAGATCCCCGAGACGCAGCCGCACCTGCGTACCGCGATGGCGGTGATGCGCGGCTACGAGGACGCCGGTGGCGGCAAGGGAGTCGGACTCGCGGACGCCATGAACGTCGCGTTGGCCGCGGCCTTTCAGACCGCCGACGTCTTCACGACAGACGGTCACTTCCGGATGATGCGGCCCCTCACCGCGCACGCCGCCTTCCGGCTTCTGCCCGACGACCTCTGAGGCCCCGCCCGTACGGGACAATGGGGCCCATGAGTCTGTTCCGCGACGACGGCATCGTGCTGCGCACCCAGAAGCTGGGTGAGGCGGACCGGATCATCACGCTGCTCACGCGCGGTCACGGGCGCGTACGCGCCGTGGCGCGCGGGGTGCGGCGGACCAAGTCGAAGTTCGGGGCCCGGCTGGAGCCCTTCTCCCATGTCGACGTGCAGTTCTTCGCGCGCGGGAGCGACCTGGTCGGGCGCGGTCTTCCGCTCTGTACGCAGAGCGAGACGATCGCGCCGTACGGCGGCGGGATCGTCACCGACTACGCCCGCTACACCGCAGGGACCGCGATGCTGGAGACGGCGGAGCGGTTCACGGACCACGAGGGCGAGCCGGCCGTCCAGCAGTACCTGCTGCTCGTGGGCGGGCTGCGGACGCTCGCGCGGGGCGAGCACGCGCCCCATCTCATCCTCGACGCCTTCCTTCTCCGCTCGCTCGCCGTCAACGGCTACGCGCCGAGCTTCGACGACTGCGCGAAGTGCGGCCTGCACGGACCGAACCGGTTCTTCTCGGTCGCGGCGGGCGGCGTCATATGCGGCGACTGCCGGGTGCCCGGCAGCGTCGTACCCTCTCCGGAGGCCATCGGCCTGCTCAGCGCGCTCCTCACCGGCGACTGGGCGACTGCGGACGCGTGCGAGCCGCGTCACGTCAGGGAGGGCAGCGGCCTTGTGTCCGCCTATCTGCACTGGCACCTGGAGCGCGGCCTGCGCTCGCTGCGGTACGTAGAGAAGAGCTAGGGAGACCCATCGCATGGCCATCGCACGACGCGGAATCCTCGGACGGAAGATCCGGGAGTACAAGACCCCGGAGCCGCACCCGTCCGGCGCGACCCCGCCGAAGCTCCCCGGGGAGCTGGTGCCGAACCACGTCGCCTGTGTGATGGACGGCAACGGCCGCTGGGCCCAGGAGCGGGGTCTCCCGCGCACCGAGGGGCACAAGGTCGGCGAGGGCGTCGTCCTGGACGTCCTGAAGGGGTGCCTGGAGCTGGGCGTCAAGAACCTCTCGCTCTACGCCTTCTCCACGGAGAACTGGAAGCGGTCGCCCGAGGAGGTCCGCTTCCTGATGAACTTCAACCGGGACGTGATCCGGCGCCGGCGTGACGAGATGAACGAGCTGGGCATCCGTATCCGCTGGGTCGGCCGCATGCCGAAGATGTGGAAGTCGGTCGTCCAGGAGCTTCAGGTCGCCCAGGAGCAGACCGTCGACAACGACGCGATGACGCTGTACTTCTGCGTCAACTACGGCGGTCGCGCCGAGGTCGCGGACGCGGCGCAGGCCATCGCGCGGGACGTCGCCGCCGGGAAGCTGGACCCGTCGAAGGTCAACGAGAAGACGTTCCAGAAGTACCTGTACTACCCGGACATGCCGGACGTCGACCTCTTCCTCCGCCCGAGCGGCGAGCAGCGCACCTCGAACTACCTGATCTGGCAGAGCAGCTACGCCGAGATGGTCTTCCAGGACGTCCTGTGGCCCGACTTCGACCGTCGCGACCTGTGGCGCGCCTGCGTCGAGTACGCCTCCCGCGACCGCCGCTTCGGCGCGATCCCGGAGGCGGACCGCGCGGCCATGGGCACGGTGCCCCAGCAGGGGCCGGCCGTCTGACGCCGACGCGGTTCGTCCGCGGACGGGAGAGGGCCCGTACGGATCGATCCGTACGGGCCCTCACGCTTGTTTCCGGTGCTCTACTTCGCCGCGCACTCCGCGCACGTGCCGAAGATCTCGACCGTGTGCGCCACGTTCACGTAGCCGTGCTGGGACGCGATCGTCTCGGCCCACTGCTCCACGGCCGGGCCCTCCACCTCGACCGCCTTGCCGCAGACGCGGCAGACGAGATGGTGGTGGTGGTCGCCCGTGGAACAGCGGCGGTAGACGGTCTCGCCGTCGCTGGTGCGCAGTGCGTCGACCTCGCCCGCGTCCGCGAGGGACTGGAGCGTGCGGTAGACCGTCGTGAGGCCTACCGAGTCGCCGCGGTGCTTGAGCATGTCGTGCAGCTCCTGGGCGCTGCGGAACTCGTCCACTTCGTTCAGTGCCGCCGCGACAGCGGCCCGCTGCTTGGTCGAGCGGCCGCGTACGGGGGGTCCTGCCGTCGCCACAGGGGCCTCCTTGTGAGTTACGTTGCCCCCGCCATTCTGCCAGGCCGTTCAGACCGTGACGTCGTCCGTGGGACGACGCGTGAGTGGCACCTGGGCGTCGCAGCCGTCCGTGCCCGCCTCCGCCGCCGCTCGTCGGGCCCTGCGTCGGGCCAGTGGCGCGGAGAGCGCGGTCAGCACGATGAAGACGCCGATCGCGAGCAGCACGATGAGAGAGCCGGGCGGCAGATCCTGGTAGTAGGTGGTGATCGTGCCGGTCAGCGTGACCGCCGTACCGATCACGACCGAGAGGATGAAGGTCGCGCGGAAGGACCGGGACAGCTGCTGCGCCGCCGCGACCGGGACCACCATCAGCGCGCTGACGAGGAGCAGGCCGACGACCCGCATGGCGACCGTGACGGTCACCGCGGCGGTCACCGCGATGAGCAGGTTCAGGGCGCGGACCGGAAGCCCGGTGACGCGGGCGAAGGCCTCGTCCTGGCTGACCGCGAAGAGCTGACGGCGCAGGCCGATGGTGACCAGGATGACGAAGGCCGCGAGGATGCCGATCGCGGTGACGTCCTCGTCCGACACCGTGGACAGCGATCCGAAGAGGTACGAGAGCAGGTTGGCGTTGGAGCCGCCGCCGACCTGGATCAGCATGACGCCGCCCGCCATGCCTCCGTAGAAGAGCAGTGCGAGCGCGAGGTCGCCGCGGGTGCGTCCGTACGTCCGGATCAGCTCCATCAGCACGGCGCCGGCGACGGCGACCAGGGTGGCCATCCACACCGGGCTGCTGTTGAGCAGGAAGCCGAGGCCGACACCGGTCATGGCGACATGGCCGATGCCGTCGCCCATCAGGGCCTGCCGGCGCTGGACCAGGAAGATGCCGACGGCGGGCGCGGTGATGCCGACGAGCACGGCCGCGATGAGCGCCCGCTGCATGAAGGCCGGTTCGAGGAATTCCATGATCAGGTCAGCTTCCTCAGGTCAGCAGACCCGTGCGGAGCGGCTCGTCGGCCGCGTGCGGATGGACGTGGTCGTGGCCCGGCAGGGCGTGCTGGCCGACCGCCTTCGGCGGCGGGCCGTCGTGGACGACGCAGCCGTCGCGCAGGACCACGGCCCGGTCGATGACCGGCTCCAGGGGGCCGAGCTCGTGCAGCACGAGCAGGACCGTGGTGCCGCCGGCGACCTGCTCGCGCAGGGTGCCGGCGAGGATCTCCTGGCTGGCGAGGTCGACGCCGGCCATCGGCTCGTCCATGATCAGCAGCTCGGGCTGGGAGGCGAGCGCGCGGGCGATCAGGACGCGCTGGTGCTGGCCGCCGGAGAGGGCGCTCACCGAGTCCTTGGCGCGGTCGGTGAGGCCGACGAGCTCGATCGCGCGGTCGACGGCGGCCCGGTCGGCCTTCGTCAGCCGGCCGATCCTGCGGCGGGAGATCCGGCCGGAGGAGACGACCTCGCGGATCGTGGCCGGGACGCCGCTCGCGGCGGTGGTGCGCTGCGGGACGTACCCGACGCGGGACCAGTCGCGGAAACGCTTCCGCTCGGTCCCGAAGAGCGAGATCGATCCGTCGGTCAGGGGCACCTGGCCGATGATCGCGCGGACGGCGGTCGACTTGCCGGAGCCGTTGGCGCCGAGCAGGGCGACGACCTCACCGGGGTTGACGGTGAGGTCGACGCCGCGGAGGACCGGGCGCGCGCCGAGGGACGCCGTGGCTCCGCGGACGGATATGACGGGCGTGGCCGACGTGTCGGGCGTGACGGGCGCGCTCACGGGTGCCTCCTGCTGCTCTGCGTGGGTCACTTCGCGCCGAGGGCCTTCTTCAGCGCGGCGAGGTTGGACTGCATGACCTCGATGTAGTCATCGCCCTGGGACCTGTCCGTGATTCCCTCCAGCGGGTCCAGGACGGCGGTCTTGAGGCCGGTGTCCTTCGCGAGGGTCTTCGCGGTCTTGTCGCTGGCGAGGGTCTCGAAGAAGACGGTGGAGACCTTCTCCTTCGCCGCGATCTCCTGGAGCTCCTTCATCCGGGCCGGGCTCGGCTCGGACTCGGGGTCGATGCCGGTGATGCCCTCCTGGTCCAGGCCGTACCGCTCGGCGAGGTAGCCGAAGGCGGAGTGGGTGGTGATGAAGGTCTTGGTGGAGGTGTTCTTCAGGCCGTCCTTGAACGCCGTGTCGAGGTCACCGAGCTTCTTGACCAGGGTGTCGGTGTTCTTCTTGTAGTCGGCGGCGTTGTCCGGGTCGGCCTTCTCCAGGGAGGCGCCGACGCCCTTGGCGACCTCGGCGTACTTCACCGGGTCGAGCCAGATGTGCGGGTCGAGACCGGCCTCGGACTCGTGGCCGTGGCCTTCGGTGCCTTCGTGGCCGTGCTCGTCGGCTCCGTGCTCGTCGGCCTTGTGGTCGTGGCCCGCCTCGCCGTGGCCGGGGTCCTCGGCGCCGTGGTCGTGGCCCACGGCGGTGCCGTGGTCCTCCATCGTCGTGAGGGTCGCGGCGTCGACGGTGTTCTTCACGCCGGCCTGCTTGATCGCCTCGTCGACGGCGGGCTGGATGCCCTTGAGGTAGAGGATGTAGTCGGCCTCGCCGAGCTCGCCGATCTGCCTCGGCTTGAGCTCCAGGTCGTGCGGCTCGACGCCCGGCGCGGTGAGCGTGGAGACGGCGACGTGGTCGCCGCCTATCTGCTCGGCCAGGTACTGCATGGGGTAGAACGACGCCACCACGCTCAGCTTGCCGTCGGCGGACTTGCCGGACGCGTCGGACGCCCCGCCGCAGGCGGAGAGGGTGACGAGACCGAGGGTGACGGCTCCGGCGACGGCGGCGGTGGGTATCAGACGGCGTACGTTCATGACACTCATTTTCAACAAAGTTGGAAACGATTGTCAATTGTCCCGGTTGTGGTTCCGGCCACGTCCGGCGCTCCCGTCGCGAGGCCTCGCGTATGCGCGCGGAAGAGAGCGGAAGAGCCGGACCGATTTGATGCGGAGGGCAGGGGCGCCGGTAACCTGAAGCATTCGCACTTCGTCGTCGTAATGAAGAGAGCACCGTGGCCGCCGACAAGATCGACACCATCGTCAGCCTGAGCAAGCGCCGTGGCTTCGTCTACCCGTGCAGTGAGATCTACGGTGGCCAGCGCGCCGCCTGGGACTACGGGCCGCTGGGTGTCGAACTCAAGGAGAACATCAAGCGTCAGTGGTGGCGTTACATGGTCACCGCGCGCGAGGACGTCGTCGGCATCGACTCGTCGGTGATCCTGGCCACCGAGGTCTGGGAGGCCTCCGGTCACGTCGCCACCTTCACCGACCCGCTGACCGAGTGCACCTCCTGCCACAAGCGCTACCGCGCCGACCACCTGGAGGAGGCGTACGAGGCGAAGCACGGCCGCCTCCCCGAGAACGGCCTCACCGACCTGAACTGCCCCAACTGCGGCAACAAGGGCACGTTCACCGAGCCCAAGCAGTTCTCCGGCCTGCTCTCCACGCACCTCGGCCCCACCCAGGACTCCGGCTCGGTCGCCTACCTGCGCCCCGAGACCGCGCAGGGCATCTTCACCAACTTCGGCCAGGTTCACCAGACCGCGCGCAAGAAGCCCCCGTTCGGCATCGCGCAGATGGGCAAGTCGTTCCGGAACGAGATCACTCCGGGCAACTTCATCTTCCGCACCCGCGAGTTCGAGCAGATGGAGATGGAGTTCTTCGTCAAGCCCGGCGAGGACGAGCAGTGGCACGAGTACTGGATGGAGCAGCGCTGGAACTGGTACACCGGCCTGGGTCTCCGTGAGGAGAACATGCGCTGGTTCGAGCACCCGAAGGAGAAGCTCTCCCACTACTCCAAGCGCACCGCCGACATCGAGTACCGCTTCCAGTTCGGCGGCAACGAGTGGGGCGAGCTCGAGGGTGTCGCCAACCGCACCGACTACGACCTGAAGGCGCACTCCAAGGCGTCCGGCAACGACCTGCTCTACTTCGACCAGGACGCCGGCGAGCGCTGGACCCCGTACGTCATCGAGCCGGCCGCCGGTGTCGGCCGCACGATGCTGGCGTTCATGCTCGACGCGTACAACGAGGACGAGGCCCCGAACGCCAAGGGCGTCATGGAGAAGCGCGTGGTGATGCGCCTCGACCCGCGCATCGCGCCGGTCAAGGTCGCCGTCCTGCCGCTCTCCCGCAACGCGCAGCTGTCGCCGAAGGCCAAGGGCCTCGCCAGCGACCTGCGGCAGAACTGGAACATCGAGTTCGACGACGCGGGCGCCATCGGCCGCCGCTACCGTCGCCAGGACGAGATCGGTACGCCGTTCTGCGTCACGGTCGACTTCGACACCCTGGACGACAACGCGGTGACCGTGCGCGAGCGCGACACCATGAAGCAGGAGCGCGTCTCCCTCGACCAGATCCAGGGCTACCTGGGCAGCCGCCTGCTCGGCTGCTGACGGTCGTTCGGCTGTTGTCCGAGGCCCCCGGTTCCGGTGACGGAACCGGGGGCCTCGTCGTGGTTCCGGGGCTGTTCCCGGGCAGCTACTTGCCCTTCTTCGCGCCGAAGACCAGCGCGCCGATCGCCGCCGCCGCGGCGGTGAGGACGCCCGCGGCCGGGGCGAGGGCGCCCTGGTCGATGAAGTGCTTGGCCAGCAGGAGGATCGCGGTGAAGGCGGTCGCGCCGAAGACGGCCCCCGCGACGCGGAAGCGGAAGTGCACGATGTCCATCCGCATCTGGTGCTGGTCGAGTTGGAGGCGGCGCAGGGCCTCCGCCCGCTGGAGCTCGATCTGCGCGGCGGACTCCCGCTCGACGATCCCGAGGACCCGCTCGGGCGCCCCGTCCAGGATCCGCTTCCAGGCCTCGATGTCCTCGCCCGCGGGCAGGGGGCGGTGCGGGGAGACGGCGCCCTGGCCGTTCGCACCGTCCGGGCCCGGCAGCGCCGGCTGCGGCGGTACGGGGGCGGTCATCGGGGGTCCTCGTCGGCCCGGGCGGCCGCGGCCGTGATCCGCGCGACGACATCGCGCACGGACTCCTCCACCTCCACCAGGTCGCCTTCGAGCGGCAGCGGCTCCGCGAAGGGCCGCACCGGGACCGGCTCCACGTCGAGGACGCGTGAGGGGACCAGCACGGCGAGGGCGCCCTCGGCGAAGGCCCGCGCCGGGGTGGTCGGCGGCCCGGCGCGGGGCGGGGCGCCGCGTCCGGCGACGGTGCCCGCACCCACGACCAGCGGAGTGCGTCTGCGGACCGCCGCGACCCCGGTCCGTACGAGGTGCGCCCAGACGAGGAACAGCACCGCGGTCCACCAGTCGGCCAGCAGCGCCACCACGGCGGCGGTGGGCAGCAGCGCCAGGGTCGTCCAGCGGTGCGGCCACGCCTCCGGGCGGGCGGCGCCGGTGTCCTGGGCGCCGGTGTCCCAGCCCTGGGCCGTCTGGTTCCAGTGGGCGGGCGCCTTGTTCCTGCCGAGCGCGTCCCGGCGCGACGCCAGCCACGCGCACAGCCACTCCCACAGCCGTGACCGCTCCCGCTCCCGCCCGCGCGTCTGCAGGATCCGCGGCCGCGGCTTCCTCGGGCGTATCCCGCCCCAGGCTTCGCCGCTCCAGCCCTGGGTGTCCGCGTCCCAGAACGGCTCACTGGTGCTCACTGCGCCCCACCCCCCGCCTGCCGTAAGGGCGAAAGGTCCGCCGGAAGGCCGGTCTCCCCGTTGAAGATGCCCTTCGTCAGCGTCTTCGCCTCGAACTCGTCCGCCTGCCAGCCGGCTTCCCGCAGCGCGTCCACCACCCCCTGGGCGATGCCCTCGCGGACCGACTCCAGGTAGCGCTGGACGTCCATGTCCTGGAACGCGCCCGTCCTCCGCTCCGAGGCCAGTTCCCGCACCGACCTCGCGGGGCCTTCCGGCAGGCTGACGTCGTACCCGCCGAAGAGCAGCCGCCAGGAGTGCTTCACCGACCGCCAGAGCAGGAGCGGCGCGGTGCCGGCCGTGATCGGGATGCGGACGATCGCCTGCGCCGCCTTGGAGAGGAGCCCGCTGTGCCGATGGCGGTGGGCGATCCGGTCCGCCTCCCGGAACCAGGGCAGCACGGGCCACAGGACGAACGACGCCGCCTCCAGCGTCAGCAGCCCGCCCTGGGTGTGCACACGGACGTACGCCGTGAGGACCACCTCGTCGTCCCAGCTGCTCACCTGGATCCGCAGGAAGTGGCGGCGCTTCTCCCCGCCCTCCTCCACCGCCGACGCGCGGTGCGACTCGAACTCGGCCACGCTCTGCGGCGCCAGCCACCTGCGGGGGAGTCCGTCCACCGGAAGGAACACGCAGTCCTCGAGGGTCAGTTGGCGCAGCCGGTCGCGCACCGCGTCCTGCGCGGAGCCGAGCGCGGACGGGACCCGGATCTGCTCCATGCGGGACCTGATGTGCTCCAGGACCTCCTGGTTGAGGAGCTGCGAGGGCGGCCGGGACTCGATGCCCGGCTCGCGGTTGGGCCGCAGGCTCACGGCGTGCGTCCACGACGCGTACGGCACGCCCGCCCCGCGGAACGGTGCCGCCGTGTCGTACAGCAGCAGCTGCGAGGTCTGTTCCATCCGGATGAGCTGCCTGAGCCGCTGGAACCGGATGCCGATCGCCCGCACGGCCGGGTCGAGCGCCGGCTCGCCGAACTCCTGGGGCGACAGCTCCCGCCCCAGCGTCGACGCGGTCTGCGCGCGCTGCAACGCCCCCGCCACGGCCATCAGCAGGACGCAGCAGACCGCCGCCCACCACTGCCCCGGCCGGTGGCCGAGGCCCATCCACAGGTCGGAGACCCAGGTGAAGGCGTCGTCGGGGGAGTCGGTCCCGAAACTGTCCTTCCGTGATCCCAGGTCCGGGTAGATCCACAGCAGCCAGAGCGAGAGGCCGCCGAGCCAGGCCCGTCCCGACCAGCGCAGCGCGACGCCGGCCCCGGTCCTGCCGGGGGACGGCTCCGGATGCTTCGCCGACGGGGTACGGAGCCGGGAGCCGGCGGCGAGCAGGACGAAGGGCGGGATGAAGGCGAGCATCAGACCGCCGCTGAGCGTGATGCCGGTCAGCCAGAGCGCCAGCACCACGACGGCCCAGGCCGCCGCCATCCGCCGGGCGCGCAGGGCATGGGCGAGGACCCGTGCCGCGTCGAAGCCGAACGACGGCGCGACCCTCCGCTCCTCGTGGACGTAGAGCTCGTCGATGACCGCGTCACGGAAGGTGTCGTCGAGGTACGTGCCGGCGCACAGCAGCCTGGAGGCTTCGGTCGTACTCGGGGCCGGCGGTACATGTGAAGGCAACACCCGCGCTACCCCTCCCCCTGATTTCTCTCCCCGAACCAGCGTATGGCACCGAGGAGTTGATGCCCAGCAAGGCCCGCCGCGACGCGCCTTCCCAGGGGCTGTCCGGCGGATCAGGCTCGGACAGGCCCTAGGCGCGCAGGCCGCGCAGGAGCAGGTCGAGCACCGCGTCGAACTCGTCCTGGATGCTGGGGCGCCGCCACTCCGGGGCGTACATCGGGTCGTGGAAGCGGCCGGTCGCGTCGAAGAGCGCGCGGGCCGTGGCGGCCGGGTCGGGAGCGGTGAACTCCCCGCCCCGCGTGCCCTCTTCGACGATCTCCCGGACCTGTCCGACGAGGACCTCGATGTGCTCGTCGACCACATCGCTTGCCTCGTCGATCAGGACCCCGTACGTGGCGAACAGCTCGGGGTCGTCGCCCGCCTTGTGGCGCTTGGCCTCGAAGAGGGCGGCGAACCAGGCCCGGAGCTTCCCGGCGGCCGGCTCGGACGAGCTCGCGATCAGCCCGGCGAGCATCACCTCGGAGCGGCTCAGCCACCGCTCGGTCACGGCCTCCCGCAGCGCCGCCTTCGTACGGAAGTGGCGGTAGACGCTGCCGTGGCTGACGCCGAGGACCCGGGCCACGTCCACCACGGTCGCCTTCGCGGGGCCGTACCGGCGCAGCACCTCCTCGGTGGCTTCGAGGATGCGCTCTGCGGTCAGGGTCTCGGTGGCCATGGGATGACAGTACCTGTCAGTCGAACCCCCGGTCAGTGCTCGCTGTCCAGGTGGGCCATCTGCGCCGCCGGGTACCGCTCGCCGGCCGCCGCGCCCGCCGGGACGGCCCGCTCGATCGCGGCCAGGTCGGCGTCGTCCAGCGTCACGTCCAGGGCGCCGAGGGCCTCCGCGAGCCGGTCCCGGCGGCGGGCGCCGACCAGCGGCACGATCTCCGCGCCCTGGCGGTCGGCCTGCGCCAGGACCCAGGCGATGGCGGTCTGCGCGACCGTCACACCCTTGGCCTCGGCCAGTGCGCGCAGCTGCTCCACCAGGTCCAGGTTCCGGTCGAGGTTGTCGCCCTGGAAGCGCGGGCTCATGCCTCGGAAGTCGCCCGGCGCGAGCTCGCGGTCGCGGGTGAAGTGGCCGCTGATGAGACCGCGCGACAGCACGCCGTACGCCGTGATGCCGATGCCCAGCTCGCGGGCGGTCGGCAGGATCTTCTCCTCGATGCCGCGCGAGATGAGGGAGTACTCGATCTGGAGGTCGGAGATCGGGGCGACGGCCGCCGCCCGGCGCAGGGTGTCCGCGCCGACCTCGGAGAGGCCGATGTGCCGGACGTGACCGGCCTCGACCAGCTCGGCGATGGCGCCGACGGTCTCCTCGATCGGGACGTCCGGGTCGACGCGCGCGATCCGGTAGATGTCGATGTGGTCCGTGCCGAGGCGCTGGAGGCTGTACGCCGCGAAGTTCTTCACCGCGGCGGGGCGGCCGTCGTAGCCGGTGAAGCCGCCTTCGACCGTGCGGAGCGCGCCGAACTTCACGCTGGTCAGCGCCTGCTCCCGGGCGGCGGCGGGGGCCGTGCGCAGGGCTTCGTTGATCAGCAGTTCGTTGTGGCCCATGCCGTAGAAATCGCCGGTGTCCAGGAGCGTCACGCCGGCGTCGAGGGCGGCGTGAAGGGTCGCGATCGACTCGGCGCGGTCGCTCTCGCCGTACAGCGCGGACATGCCCATGCAGCCGAGGCCGAGGGCCGAGACCTGCGGGCCGGTGGCGCCCAGGCGGCGGGTGGGGAGGGTGCGGGAGGTCATGGGGGTCTCCTCGGAAGTCGGGCTGAGGGGTGGTGCATCACAACTATGGCATGACGGCTGACAGATTTCAATGTTTGTCATTCGTGTGGATGGTGCGGGGAAATCGGTGTGACCGAGGGTCCTGGGCGGGGTAGCGTCTACGGCATGTCTTCGTTCTTCCAGATCTACGAGTGAGAGCGCGGCGGGCCTCGACGCCCGCCCCCGCCGGACGATCCCCTCACCACTTCTCACCAATGGGAGAACCCCATGGCCAAGGGCCGTAACAACCTGCTCGGCGTCGGCGGACAGCGCAAGAAGCTGTCCCGCGGCGACCAGCAGGGCGCCGTTCAGCAGGGCAACGCCGACCGCAAGGCCGCCGTCGACCAGAAGCAGGAGCTGCTGAGGAAGATGCGCGAGCGCGCGACGGGCTCCGAGAGCGCCGAGACCGCCGCCGCCACGGACGGCCAGGAGTAGTCGCAGCCGGTACGACGACGTGGGCCCGGGTCACCGACCGTGACCCGGGCCCACGTGCGTCCGGCCCTCCACCAAAAGCGGCCGGAAAGGCTTCAGCTCACGACGCGCGGCAGGCGCAGGCTCATCAGGACCGTCACGACGACGGCCGCCAGCTGGACCAGGAGCGTCACCGTCAGCGCCGTGCCCATGGAGCCGGTCGCGGCGAGCGACAGGAAGAGCGAGCCGAGGGTGGCCACGCCGAGCGCGAGGGCCGACTGCTGGGTCGTCACCATCACGCCGCTGCCGACGCCCGCCCGGTCCGCCGGGACCTCGGAGAGGACGACCCGGAAGAGGACCGGCAGTTGAAGGCCCTGGCCGAGGCCCGCGATGGCCATGCCCGGCAGCAGGCTCCAGGCGGAGAGGTCGGGCCAGGAGCGCCATGCCGCCAGGGCGAGCAGCGCGATGCCGAGCCCCTGCACGAGGCCGCCCGCCGTGACGACCCGCGTGCCCCAGCGCCGTACGAGCCGGGGACCCGCGAGCGAGGCCCCGAAGAAGGCGACGGCCATCGGCACCAGGGCCAGGCCCGAGACCACCGCGCTCATGCGCAGCCCCTGCTGGAGCGCGACCGCGATCACGAACATGAAGCCGCCGAAGCCGATCGAGAACGGCACGACCAGTGCGAGCCCGCGGCGCAGCGAGACCAGCGAGAGCAGACTCGGCGGCACCAGCGGCGTACGGCCCCGGCGGTCGGCCCGCAGCTCCACCCGCCAGAACGCGGCCGCGGCGAGCGGGAAGATCCCGAGCGCGACCCAGGTCCACAGCGGCCAGCCCGCCGCCCTCCCCTCTGTAAGAGGGGCGAGGAGCGTGAGCAGCGCGAGGCCGAGGAGCAGGGTGCCCGCGATGTCGACCGGGGCCGGGCGCTCGGAGCGGGTCTCCGGGACGGTCCGTACCGCGAGCAGCAGCCCCGCCACCACCACGGGCACGTTGACCAGGAAGATCGCGCGCCAGCCGCTGCCCCAGAGGTCGGCCGCGACGAGGACCCCGCCCAGGATCTGGCCGGCGACCATGGCGAGCCCGGCGGTGGCTCCGTAGAGGCTCAGCGCCTTGGCGCGGCGCGCGCCCGCCGTCGAGGAATGGATGGTCGCCAGGACCTGCGGCAGCATCAGCGCGGCCGCGGCACCCTGTGCCACCCGCGCCCCGACCAGCGTCCAGGCGTCCGGGGCGAGCCCGCAGGCGAGCGAGGTCACGCCGAAGGCGGCCATGCCCGCGAGGAAGAGCCGGCGGCGGCCGAAGAGGTCCCCGAGCCGCCCGCCGAGGACGAGAAGCACGGCGTACGAGAGCCCGTACCCGGCGACGACCAGCTCCAGCATGGCCGGTCCCGCGGCCAGGTCGTGGTCGATGGTCGGCAGGGCGACGTTGACGATGAAGAAGTCGATCAGCGGCAGCGCGGCGCCGAGGAGGACGGTGAAGAGCCCGAGGGAGCCGAGAGCGGGCGCCGGGTGGTCGACGACGGCACCGGCGCCACGGGCGGCCGAGGCGGTGGTGGCTGTGGTGGAGGCTGTAGTACGCACGCCATCGACGATCGGCTCTTTCTTAGCCTGGTACCAGAGTGTCTTTATCCTGGTACAAGCACTACCTGGAAACGGGCTGAGCGCCCCGGCACCCTGGGAGCATGACGACGATGGTGGCCCCCCTCGACACACAGGCGCCCGCCGCGACGCGGGCGACGGCGCCCGCCGATGTCCGGCGCCACGAGCTGGCCGCCTTCCTGCGCAGCCGCCGCGAGCGGATCACCCCCGAGCAGGTCGGCCTGGTCCGCGGCCGGCGCCGCCGCACCCCCGGGCTCCGCCGCGAGGAGGTCGCGCACCTCTCGGCCGTGGGCGTCACCTGGTACACCTGGCTGGAGCAGGCCCGCGACATCCACGTCTCCCCGCAGGTCCTCGACGCCCTCGCCCGGGCCCTGCTGCTCGACGCGACCGAGCGCACCCACCTCTTCGCCCTCGGCGGCGCGGCCGACCCGAACCCCGAGTCGCCCTGCCCGACCGTGACGCCCGCGCTGCGCGCGATGCTCGACCAGCTGGAGCCGGTGCCCGCCTGCATCCAGAACAGCCGCTACGACATCCTGGCCTACAACCGCACGTACGGCCATCTGCTCTGCGACCTCGACGCGCTGCCGCGCGAGGACCGCAACTGCATCTGGCTGGCCTTCACCAACGACGAGTGGCGGGCCGCCGTCGCCGACCTTCCGGACGTGACGCGCTCCATGGCCGGCAAGTTCCGGGCCTCGATGGCCGAGCACCTGGCCGAGCCCGCCTGGAAGGCGATGCTGCAGCGCCTGGAGACGGCCTCGCCGGAGTTCCGGGAGATCTGGGCGCGCCACGAGGTGGTGGCCCAGGGCGGGCGTACGAAGTTCATCCGCAACGCCCACGTCGGCACGCTGCACCTGGAGCACACCAACCTCTGGCTCGGGCCGACCTCGGGGCCGCGCCTGGTGACGTACGTGCCGGTGGACGAGGAGTCCCGTCTCGGACTCGAACGCCTGCGCGAGCTGTGTGGGCGAAACGACTGACGGAACACGGCGGCGGTGCGGGACAATGGCGTAATGACCGCGTTCTCCCCTCTCGCCATCGGGCCGCACATCGTGCAGCCGCCGGTGGTGCTCGCGCCGATGGCCGGCATCACCAACGCCCCGTTCCGCACCCTCTGCCGCGAGTACAGCGGCGGCAAGGGACTCTTCGTGAGCGAGATGATCACGACGAGGGCGCTGGTCGAGCGCAATGAGAAGACGATGCAGCTCATCCGCTTCGACGCGAGCGAGAAGCCGCGCTCGATCCAGCTCTACGGCGTCGACCCGGTGACGGTCGGCAAGGCCGTCCGGATGATCGCGGACGAGGACCTGGCCGACCACATCGACCTGAACTTCGGCTGCCCGGTCCCCAAGGTGACCCGCAAGGGCGGCGGCTCCGCCCTCCCGTACAAGCGGCCCCTGCTCCGCGCGATCCTCAACGAGGCCGTGTCGAACGCGGGCGCCCTGCCCGTGACGATGAAGATGCGCAAGGGCATCGACGACGACCACATCACGTTCCTGGACGCCGGCCGGATCGCGGTCGAGGAGGGCGTCACCGCGATCGCCCTGCACGGGCGGACGGCGGCGCAGCACTACGGCGGTACGGCGGACTGGGACGCCATCGCGCGGCTCAAGGAGCACGTGCCGGAGATCCCGGTGCTCGGCAACGGCGACATCTGGTCGGCGGACGACGCGCTGCGGATGATGCGCGAGACGGGCTGCGACGGCGTGGTCGTCGGGCGCGGCTGCCTGGGCCGCCCCTGGCTCTTCGGCGACCTGGTGGCGGGCTTCGAGGGCACGGGCGCGTACGCCCAGCCGCCGCTGCGGGAGGTCGCGGACGCGATGCTGCGGCACGCCCGGCTGCTCGGCGAGTGGCTCGGCGACGAGTCGCGCGGTGTCATCGACTTCCGCAAGCACGTGGCCTGGTACCTGAAGGGCTTCTCGGTCGGCTCCGAGATGCGCAAGAAGCTGGCGATCACCTCCTCCCTGGACGAGCTCGGTGCTCAGTTGAGCGAGCTGGACCTGGACCAGCCGTGGCCGACCGGCGCGGACGGCCCCCGCGGCCGCACCTCGGGCAACAACCGCGTCGTCCTGCCGGACGGCTGGTTGAAGGACCCGTACGACTGCTCGGGCATCAGCGAGGAGGCGGAGTCGGACACGTCCGGGGGCTGATCCCGGACGTCCGGATCGTGGGAATCGGGCCGTTCGTACGGCGTGATCCTCGCCACCCTTGATAGGGGGTGTGCTCAGATGAGCAGATTACGGGGTGTTGCACTTCTGGAGGGGTGGCACTGGGTGCCACCCCTCTTGTATTCAAGAGTTGAACGCAAATGCTTTTGGAGGCGCTCATGTGAGCGGGTATACCCAGGTTTCGGTCAAGGGGGCTTCGGAGTCTGAAAGCGGAAGCTACTCGTCGGTTACTTTCGATGTGCTGGCGGACGGGTGGTTAAGACCATGTGACCGGTAGGCATACCTCCACAGGAGCCTTCGATCTGGGTATGTTCCTCGCCGTCAGGGCAGCCACCGAGTCCTCGAGGAGTCGAGACACGTGTCGGAAAACAAAGATCAGAAGTTCGTGTACGACTTCACCGAGGGCAACAGGGACCTGAAGGACCTGCTCGGTGGCAAGGGAGCGAACCTCGCCGAGATGACCAACCTCGGCCTCCCCGTTCCCCCCGGCTTCACGATCACCACCGAGGCGTGCAAGGTCTACCTCGACAGCGGCTCCGAGCCCGTCGAGCTGCGTGACGAGGTCAGCGCCCACCTGGACGCCCTGGAGCAGTCCATGGGCAAGAAGCTCGGCCAGGCCGACAACCCGCTGCTCGTCTCCGTCCGCTCCGGTGCCAAGTTCTCCATGCCCGGCATGATGGACACGGTCCTGAACATCGGCCTCTCCGACGCGTCCGTCGTGGGCCTCGCCGCCCAGGCCGACAACGAGCGCTTCGCCTGGGACTCGTACCGCCGGCTCATCCAGATGTTCGGCAAGACCGTCCTCGGCGTCGACGGCGAGCTCTTCGAGGAGGCCCTCGACGAGGCCAAGGCCGCCAAGAAGGTCACCGTCGACACCGACCTCGACGCCGCCGACCTGAAGAAGCTCGTCAAGCACTTCAAGAAGATCGTGAAGGCCGAGGCCGGCCGCGACTTCCCGCAGGACCCGCGCGAGCAGATGGACCTCGCCATCGAGGCCGTCTTCAACTCCTGGAACACCGACCGCGCCAAGCTCTACCGTCGCCAGGAGCGCATCCCGCACGACCTGGGCACCGCGGTCAACGTCTGCTCCATGGTCTTCGGCAACCTCGGCCCGGACTCCGGCACCGGCGTCGCCTTCACCCGCGACCCCGCCTCCGGCCACCAGGGCGTCTACGGCGACTACCTGACGAACGCGCAGGGCGAGGACGTCGTCGCCGGTATCCGCAACACCGTGCCGCTGGCCGAGCTGGAGTCGATCGACAAGGCGTCGTACGACCAGCTCATGCAGATCATGGAGACCCTGGAGACCCACTACAAGGATCTCTGCGACATCGAGTTCACGATCGAGCGCGGCCAGCTGTGGATGCTGCAGACCCGTGTCGGCAAGCGCACCGCCGGTGCTGCCTTCCGGATCGCGACCCAGCTCGTCGACCAGGGCCTGATCGACGAGGCCGAGGCCCTCCAGCGCGTCAACGGCGCCCAGCTGGCGCAGCTGATGTTCCCCAAGTTCGACGAGAACGCCAAGGTCGAGCAGATCGGGCGCGGCATCGCCGCCTCCCCGGGCGCGGCCGTCGGCAAGGCCGTCTTCGACTCGTACACGGCCGTCAAGTGGTCCCGCTCCGGCGAGAAGGTCATCCTGATCCGCCGTGAGACCAACCCGGACGACCTGGACGGCATGATCGCCTCCGAGGGCATCCTGACCTCGCGCGGCGGCAAGACCTCGCACGCCGCCGTCGTCGCCCGCGGCATGGGCAAGACCTGTGTCTGCGGCGCCGAGGAGCTCGAGGTCGACACCAAGCGCCGCCGGATGACCACGTCCTCGGGGCAGGTCGTCGAGGAGGGCGACGTCGTCTCCATCGACGGCTCCACCGGCAAGGTGTACCTCGGTGAGGTACCCGTCGTACCGTCCCCGGTCGTCGAGTACTTCGAGGGCCGGATGCACGCCGGCGCCGACGACGCCGACGAGCTGGTCCAGGCCGTCCACCGGATCATGGCCTACGCCGACCGCGTCCGCCGGCTGCGCGTCCGCGCCAACGCCGACAACGCCGAGGACGCGCTGCGCGCCCGCCGCTTCGGCGCCCAGGGCATCGGCCTCTGCCGCACCGAGCACATGTTCCTCGGCGAGCGCCGCGAGATGGTCGAGAAGCTGATCCTCGCCGACACCGACGAGGAGCGGACCGAGGCGCTGGACGCCCTGCTCCCGCTGCAGAAGAAGGACTTCGTCGAGCTCTTCGAGGCCATGGACGGGCTGCCCGTCACGGTCCGGCTGCTCGACCCGCCGCTGCACGAGTTCCTGCCCGACATCACCGAGCTGTCGGTACGGGTCGCCCTCGCCGAGGCCCGCAAGGAGCCGCACGAGAACGAGCTGCGCCTGCTCCAGGCCGTCCACCGGCTGCACGAGCAGAACCCGATGCTGGGCCTGCGCGGCGTCCGCCTCGGCCTGGTCATCCCCGGCCTGTTCACCATGCAGGTCCGCGCGATCGCCGAGGCCGCCGCGCAGCGCATCGACGCCAAGGGCGACCCGCGCGCCGAGATCATGATCCCGCTCGTCGGCACCGTCCAGGAGCTGGAGCTCGTCCGCGACGAGGCCGAGCAGGTCATCGCCGAGGTCCAGGCGCAGACCGGTGTGGAGCTGAAGCTCGCGCTCGGCACCATGATCGAGCTGCCGCGCGCCGCCGTGACCGCCGGTCAGATCGCCGAGGCCGCCGAGTTCTTCTCCTTCGGCACCAACGACCTCACCCAGACCGTGTGGGGCTTCTCCCGGGACGACGTGGAGGCCAGCTTCTTCACCGCGTACCTGGAGAAGGGCATCTTCGGAGTCTCGCCGTTCGAGACCATCGACAAGGACGGCGTCGGCGCGCTGGTCCGCAGCGCCGTCGAGGCCGGCCGGGCCACCCGCCCGGACATCAAGCTCGGCGTCTGCGGCGAGCACGGCGGCGACCCGGAGTCGGTGCACTTCTTCCACGAGGTGGGCCTCGACTACGTCTCCTGCTCGCCCTTCCGGATCCCGGTGGCGCGTCTGGAGGCCGGCCGCGCGGCGGCGGAGTCGAAGGGCTCCGACAGCCGCTGAGCCGTGTGCTGAGCACCGGCTGACCGGACGTTCAGTAGCAAAGACCGCCGGAGCCGCCGTTCGTCCCCGACCCTCAAACCGATGGGCGGCGGCTCCGGCCTGCAAGAGAGACGGGGCGGACACCTTGTGCGGAGGTGTCCGCCCCGTCGTGGTTCGTCCGCACCGGGATGTTCGCCGGATGTGAGTTTCTGTTCAATCGGGCCCGGTTGAATTATTGGCCTTTGAACATTCCGTATTGAACTTTCCACGATTCGTCCAGCAAACAACAGGGCGGGCGCGGCCCCCGGATCCCCACCCGGTGGCCGCGCCCATTACCCATGCCGGGCAGGTGAGCCGCAACCCTCGCCGACCGCCGCCGGACGCGTGAAGCCCCCCACGGTCTTCGCCACGCCACCTCGGTCCTGAAGGTTTCCTGCCCGACACGCACAGCTTTTCTGTTTGCCCCGGGTCCCCGCGATGCTTTTCAAGTGTGGCTGAAACACCCTGGTAACGTCCTGTGATGATGTGCATACTCTTCGACGGGGGTGGTTGCGAGTGCACAGGTGGGGGTTCAATGCTGCGGATTCATTTCACCGCAAGCGACGTGGCGGGCGTACGGATGGCGGCCCGGCCCGACGTTCTGTGGGAAACGATTCTCAGCTTTCATCGGCTTAGAGACCGGCGCGGACCGGTCGTCTACGGAGAATGGCGTTCCCAGACCCGGCCCCGGCTCAACGGGGAGACCCGGCTGCTCGCCGCGCTCGTTCCCAGCCGCGGTTACTTCCCCGACTTCCTGACCCCTCCCGAGGGCCTCCAGGGGCTCGACGAGGGCCTCCAGGCGATCCGCGCGACCCCGGGGGACCGGCTCCTCACCGAGCTCGCCCTCCTCGGCGCCGACCGGGCCGGGGGCAGGACCGTGCCGCACTCGCTGCGCGCCCTCGCCGAGGGCGGCGACGAGCCGTTCGGCCGGCTCCTCGGGGCGCTGCGCAGCTACCACCGGGCGGCGATCGAGCCGTACTGGCCGCAGATCCGTGCCCGGGTCGAGGCCGACCGGGCGGTGCGCGGCCGGGCCCTGCTCGACGGCGGCGCGGACGAACTCCTCGCCTCGCTGCCGCCGATGTTCCGCTGGCGCGCGCCCGTCCTGGAGGCCGACTACCCGGTCGCCCGCGACGTGCACCTCGACGGCAGGGGGCTGCTGCTCCAGCCCTCGTACTTCTGCCGGGGCACGCCGGTCGTCCTGCGCGACCCCGCGCTGCCCCCGGTGCTCGTCTACCCGACGACGCACTGCGAGGCGCCGACGGTGCACGAGCCGGGCGGCTCCTCGCTGGCCAAGCTGGTCGGCAACACGCGCTCGGCGGTCCTGCACGCGATCGGCGACGGCGGCACCACGAGCGAACTCGCCCGCAGGGCGGGGGTCTCGCTCGCCTCGGCCAGCCAGCACGCGGGCGTCCTGCGCGAGGCGGGGCTCGTCGCGACGCTGCGGCACGGCAACGCGGTCCTGCACACCCTCACACCGCTGGGCGCGGCCCTGCTGGGCGGCGGCGGACGGAAGAGGGGGGTCGCGGGGACCGTCTCGGCGACGGCCCCCGCGGAACGTCTCTACGCGCGGAACGGGCCGGTCACCTCGTAGGTGATACCGCCCGAGGAGCTGCCGCTGGTGCCGCGCTGGCTGGAGAAGTACAGCCGCTTGCCGTCGGGGGAGAAGGCCGGTCCGGTGATCTCGGAACCGGACTGGCCGCTGATCCGCAGGAACGGAGCCACGACGTCGTCCGGTGTGATGACGCAGATCTCCATGTTGCCGCCGTCCTCGGCGATGAAGAGGTCGCCGGAGGAGGAGCCGGTGACGTTGTCGACACCCGTCAGCGGGGCGCCGCCGCCGGAGACGAGCGAGTCGTCGTAGGCCAGCTCGTAGGTGCTGGTGGCGAGGTTGAGCTGCCAGAGGCGGTTGTCGCCCTTGGTGGTGAACCAGACGGTGTCGTTGGCGTAGTGGCAGCCCTCGCCGCCGTTGAACTTCTTCGAGCCCGAGACCTGGCTGCGGGTCGCCGTCGGCGAGCCGTCCGGGTCGGGGACGTTCTGCCAGGTGAAGGAGCCGGAGGTGGCGGTGCCGGCGACCAGGACCTGGAGCGTGCCGGAGGTGAGGTTGCCCCAGGTGGTCGGGATGAAGCGGTAGAAGCAGCCGCTGGACTCGTCCTCGGTCAGGTAGATCACCTTGCGGACGGGGTCGGCGGCCGCGGCCTCGTGCTTGAAGCGGCCCATCGCGGCGCGCCGGACGGCCGCGTTCACGCCGTACGGGTCGGTCTCGTAGACGTACCCGAGGCTGACCTCCTCGCAGGAGAGCCAGGTGTTCCACGGGGTCGCGCCGCCCGCGCAGTTGGTGCGGGTGTTGGAGAGGATGCGGTACGCGCCCGTGACGGCGCCGGTCGAGCTGAACTTGACCGCGCTCGCGCCGCCGCCCGGGTTGATCTCCGAGTTGGAGACATAGATCCAGCCGGATCCGTCGACGAAGCAGGCGCCGCCGTCGGGGGCGTTGTGCCAGGTGTACGAGGTGCCGGGGACGGTCTGTCCCGACCGGGCGATGACCCGGCTGCTGAATCCGCTCGGCAGCAGGATGCCGTTGGCGTCGGCCGCGCCGAGGGCCCCGTAGGGGCCGGCGCCGGGCTGGGCGGGGGCCGCGTAGGCCGCCCCGTGCATCAGTGTGCCGCCGAAGGCGGCCGCCGACGTACCGATGACCGCTCCGCGCAGGAAACTGCGTCGCTCCACGTCTCACTCCAGAGGGGTGGTGTGTGTGAACCCGCCACACCGGTCGGCGGCGGGGTCGCGCGCTTTCGGAACCTAGGAGTACGGAGTTGGTACGGAGTTGACGGTGCAGCAACGAGCGATGAAGGGGAAGCGTCGGGCAGAAGGTCGGCGCGGGAAGAGGAGTGGGCGGGGTGGGAACGGGGTGGAAGGGGCGGGTACGTCCCTCTGGAGCCCTGGAGCCCTGGAGCCCTGGAGCTCTGGAGCCCTGCGGGGTTACGGCTTCGCTTCCAGGACGGTCTTGAGGTCCGCGAAGCGCTCGCGCCAGAACTCCTTGTACGCGGCCACCGCGTCCGCGTCCGGGAGCTTGGTGTGGCCGAGGCCGATCTGGGTCTTCGCCTCGCCCTTCGGGGTCAGATAGACCTCGATCCGGCTCGTCCCGCCGTCCCAGTCCGCCGTCAGGGACTTCCCCGGCCGGTGGGTCCGTACCTCCAGCTCGCCGTCCGGCAGCCAGCGGCGGCGCAGCTCCTCGTCGGCGAAGGCGGCCGTGCAGAGCTCGGCCGGGGCGTTCACTGTCTTGCTCGCGCTCACCTTCCAGCCGCCGTCCGAGGCCTGGCCGACCGCGCGCATCCCGCGCTCCTGCTCGTAGCCGACGGCGATCGACTGGGCGTGCCAGCCGCTGACGCCGTGCGCCTCCACCAGGTGGCGGGCGATCGCCGTGTGGTTCCGGCCGGTGGCGTCCCAGGCGTCCAGGAGCGCGAACCAGGCCGCCCAGCCCTGTCCGGTGGCGCCGGCCAGGGCCTCGTCCGACAGTCGTTCGGTGATCTTCCTGCCTGTGGGGCTCATACCCCGACGCTAACGCCGTCCAGAAGAAACCTCCCGCGTGCCGATGAGTTCCGTCGCCGGCCGCCGTCTACCCCTCGAAACAGCACGGACAACAGGAGCACAGGAGAGAGCGCGTCATGAACCAGATGATCTTCGTCAACCTGCCGGTGAAGGACCTGGAGACCTCCAAGGCCTTCTGGAGCAAGCTCGGCTACTCCTTCAACCCGCAGTTCAGCGACGACACGACCGCCTGCCTGGTCATCAGCGACACGATCTTCGCGATGCTGCTGACCGAGCCGAAGTTCAAGGAGTTCACGAAGCCCGGCAAGGAGCTGGTCGACGCGACGAAGTCGACCGAGGTCCTCCTCACGCTGAGCGCCGAGAGCCGCGTCAAGGTCGACGAGCTCGCCGACGGCGCCCTCGCCGCCGGTGGCACGGCGGCGAAGGAGCCCATCGACTTCGGCTCGATGTACGGCCGCTCGTTCTCGGACCCGGACGGCCACCACTGGGAGGTCATGTGGATGGACCCGGCCGAGATCGAGGGCTGATCGGGGCCGGTCAGCGCCCCAGGGAGTCGTACGTCACGCCGGTGAGCTGCTCGGAGGCCACCCAGAGCCGCTCACCGGCGACGTCGTCCAGCGTCCAGCGCGCCCGCCACGACGAGCCCGGCGCGCCCCGCCACATCAGGAACGACGGGCCGGTGAACGAGTCGGGCGCCACGCCCTGAGCCGTCGCCGCGTAGAGCGTCGGCAGCGCCCCGCCCTCGGCCGGCTGGGCGAAGACCCGGTTCCCGAGCTCCACGATCCGCTCGGCGCCCGTACGGCCCTCCATTCGTACCGCCGCCGACTGCAGGTTGGTCGCCGCGTACCCGGGGTGGGCGGCCGCCGCCACGATCCCCGTGCCCGCCGCCCCCAGCCGCCGCGCCAGCTCGTGCACGAAGAGCAGGTTCGCCGTTTTCGAGCGGCCGTACGCGATCCAACGCCGGTACTTCCGCTCGCTGTTGAGGTCCCCCATGTCCAGATTCGACAGGGCGTGCAGGCCGCTGGAGACGGTGACGACCCGCGCGGCCGGTGCGGCGAGCAGCCTGGGAAGGAGCAGACCGGTGAGGGCGAAGTGGCCGAGGTGGTTGACCCCGAACTGGGTCTCGAAGCCGTCCGCCGTCCGCCCGTACGGCAGCGCCATCACGCCCGCGTTGTTGACGAGCAGATCGAGCCGCTCGTACGGGAACGAGGCCGCGAACTCCCGTACGGAGGACAGGTCGGCCAGGTCCAGCGGACGGAACTCCACGTCCGCGCCCGGCATTTCGCGGCGCACCGCCTCGACGGCCGCCGTGCCCCGGGCCTCGCTGCGGCAGGCGAGCACCACCCGGGCGCCCTTCCTGGCGAGTTCGCGGGCGGTGACCAGACCGATGCCGCTGTTGGCGCCGGTCACGACGGCCGTGCGGCCGCCCTGGTCCGGGATGCGTGCGGTGTTCCAGCCGGGCGTGGCCATGCGGACCCCCTCGTTCTTACTCCGGAGTAGGACCGCACAGCCTACGGGCGGGCGCCTCAGGCCGAAACGCCCCCGTCGATCACGAGGTCGGTGCCGACGACCGAAGCGGCGTCGTCCGAGGCCAGGTACAGCACCGCCGCCGCGACCTCCGAGGCGGCCGAGATCCGGCCGAGCGGCGACTCGGCCTTCATGCGTACCGCCCGCTCGGCCTCCGTCTCGCCCGGCCGCAGCGACATCGTCGAGTCCGAGGCGCCCGGGCTGACCGCGTTGATCCGCACCCCCTCGGCGACGTGGTCGAGGGCGGCGGCGCGGGTCATCGCGGAGACCGCCGCCTTGGAGACCTGGTAGCCGAAGACGCCCGGGATGCGCACGTGCGGGCCGAGGTTGGAGGAGATGTTGACGATGGCGCCGCCGCCGTGGGCCCGCATGTGGGCGATCTCGGCCTGGAGGGAGTGCAGGACGCCCGTGACGTTGATGTCGAGCAGCGTCTGCCAGTCCTCCAGGGGGAAGTCGGCGGCGGACGCGCCGCCCCGGAAGACCCCTGCGTTGTTCACGGCCACGTCGAGGCCGCCGAATGTCTCGACGGTCTCCCGGACCAGCCGGCGGGTGTCCTCGGCGCGGGCCACATCGGCGGTGACGGCGGCCGCGGTGCCGCCGGCGGCCTCGATCAGGGACACCGTCTCGGCGAGGGTGGCCGCGCTGCGGCCGGAGACGACGACCTTCGCGCCCTCGGCCGCGAAGGCGAGCGCGATGGCCCGCCCGAGGCCGGTGCCGGCGCCGGTGACGAGGGCGCGCTTGTCGGTGAAGCGTGCGGACATGGCGATGCCAACTCCCTGGATAGCGTGAGCGTGGGTTTCTTGACCGTGCGTTCCAATATGAAGGCCTGAGAAAGAGGCGCCGCGAGGCGCCTCCGATCGAAGCCGGATTCTCAGTCGAGCAGCGTCAGGGCCTGCTCCGCCGCGTCATGGACCCTGGCCGGGTCGCTCGACGCCTTGCCGACCACCCGCAGGCCCTGCGCCAGGACGAGGAGCATCCGGGCGAGCGCCTGCGGATCGCGGTCGGCCGGCAGTTCGCCCTGGGCGCGGGCGCGGACGAGCGAGGAGTGCAGCAGGGTCTCGATCTGCTCCCAGCTCAGCTCCACCCGGCGCGCCACCGGCACGTCGTGCGGCCCCAGTTCGGCCGCCGAGTTGGTGACGAAACACCCGCTCAGACGTGTCGCTTCGGCCCCCGCCTCCGCGGCGAACCGTCTGATCAGGCTCCGTACGGGCGGCAGTGCCGGCCCCGGCGCGGACAGCTCCTCCAGCATCGTCGGCTCGCACGACTGGAGGTAGCGGTCCATCGCCTTCATGTAGAGGGCGTGCTTGTTGCCGAAGGTGGCGTAGATGCTGGCGCGGCCGATCCCGAGGTGCTCGACGAGATCCGCCATCGTCGTCGCCTCGTAGCCGCGCGCCCAGAACAGCTCGAGAGCCGACTGGAGCGCGGCGTCGGGATCGAATTCCTTGGTCCTGGCCACGCGTTGACTCTAGGTTTATCTGGAACGATCAGTCAAGTAAGGCCTCTGATAGGCCGACTTACGACGCCCGTACCGGAAACACCGCCACCGACACGCTCTCGTCGTCCAGGCACCTGCCCGTCTCCAGGTCGAAGCGCTGCTTGAGCAGCGGCGAGGCCACGAACGTCCGGCCGCCCGCCGAGCCGAGCAGCCCCCGGGACAGCACCTGCGCCCCGGTGAACGGGTCGCGGTTGTCGATCGCGTACGCCCGCCCCGCCCGGTCCAGGAAGAGCGCCGCCTGCCGGCCGTCGGGGAGCAGCGCGGCCACGCCCCGGCCCGGCGTCAGCCGGGAGGTCTCGCAGACCGTCGTCCAGGCGTCGGCCTCGATGTCGTGGGAGAGTTCGAGGTGCATCGGGCTTCAGACCCCTTCCAGAGTTCCGATGGTGAGGACCGTCAGGTCCGGCTTGATCTGGTCGCGCTCCGGCACGAAGCGCACCGACGGGTCCGGTGCCTCCGGCGCGTTCACGAACGACACGAACCGGCGCAGCCGCTCCGGGTCGTCCAGGGTCGCCGCCCACTCGTCCTGGTAGTCCGCGACATGGGCCGCCATCAGCGCCTCCAACTCGTCGCAGAGCCCGAGCGAGTCGTGCACGACCACGTCCCGCAGGTGGTCGAGGCCGCCGTCGAGCCGCTCCAGCCACACCGAGGTGCGCTCCAGGCGGTCGGCGGTACGGATGTAGAACATCAGGAACCGGTCGATCAGCCGGACCAGTTCGGCGTCCGACAGGTCCTGTGCCAGCAGGTCCGCGTGGCGCGGGGTCGCGCCGCCGTTGCCGCCCACGTACAGGTTCCAGCCGTTGGCCGTCGCGATGACGCCGAAGTCCTTCGACTGCGCCTCCGCGCACTCCCGCGCGCAGCCGGAGACCGCCGACTTGAGCTTGTGCGGGGAGCGCAGGCCCCGGTAGCGCAGCTCCAGCTGGATCGCCATCTTCACCGAGTCCTGGACTCCGTAGCGGCACCAGGTCTGCCCCACACAGGACTTCACCGTGCGCAGCGACTTGCCGTACGCGTGCCCCGACTCGAAGCCCGCGTCGACCAGCCGGGTCCAGATCGCGGGCAGTTGCTCGACGCGGGCGCCGAACATGTCGATCCGCTGCCCGCCCGTGATCTTGGTGTAGAGCCCGAAGTCGCGGGCCACCTCGCCGATCACGATCAGCTTCTCCGGGGTGACCTCGCCGCCCGGGATGCGGGGCACGACCGAGTACGAGCCGTTGCGCTGCAGGTTGGCGAGGAAGTGGTCGTTGGTGTCCTGGAGGGAGGCCTGCTCGCCGTCGAGGATGTACCCGTTGTTGAGGCTCGCCAGGATCGAGGCGACCGTCGGCTTGCAGACCTCGCAGCCCTCGCCGCCGCGCGCCTCCGGCCGACCGTGCGAGTCGAGCAGCTCGGCGAAGGAGGTGAGCCGCAGCGTACGGGTGATCTCGTACAGCTCGCCGCGGGTGTACGAGAAGCAGCCGCAGAGCCCCTTGTCGGCCGGCTCGGGCAGCAGCTGCCCGATGAGCTTCACGCAACTGCCGCAGCCCGTCCCCGCCTTGGTGCATTTCTTGACCTCGGGCAGCGTCGCGCACTGGGTGATCGCGTGCTTGGTCACGTTGTGGCAGGAGCAGATGACGGCGTCGTCCGGCAGCGCGGACGGGCCGAGCGCGACCGGCGCGCCCGCGCCCGCCGGGAGGACGAGCTGCTCGGGGGAGACGGGCGGGACGGAGCCGGTGAGCGGCCGCAGCATCCCGTACGAATCCGCGTCGCCGACCAGGACTCCGCCGAGGAGGACGCCGTCGCCGTCGACCACGAGCTTCTTGTAGACGCCCGAGCGGGAGTCGGAGTAGACGACGTCGAGGCAGCCCTCGGCGGTGCCGTGCGCGTCGCCGAACGAGGCCACGTCCACACCGAGCAGCTTCAGCTTGGTCGACATGTCGGCACCGGTGAAGGACTTCTCCTCCGCCGCGTCGGCGATCCTCGCCGCCACCGTCAGCGCCATCTCGTACCCGGGCGCCACCAGGCCGTACACCCGGCCGTCCGCCGCGAGCGCGCACTCGCCGATCGCGTACACCGCCGGGTCGGACGTGCGGCACGACTCGTCCACGGCGATGCCGCCGCGCTCGCCGACCGTCAGGCCGCAGTCGCGCGCCAGCTGGTCCCGGGGCCGTACGCCCGCCGAGAACACCACCATGTCCGTGGCCAGTTCGGAGCCGTCCGAGAGCCGCATCCCGGTGACCGAGCCGTCCTCCGTCACCACCTCCTGCGTACCCGTGCCGGTGTGGACGGTCAGACCCATCCGCTCGATCGTGCGCAGCAGCGCCGCGCCGCCACCCTCGTCCACCTGCACCGGCATCAGCCGGGGCGCGAACTCCACGACGTGCGTGTCGAGTCCGAGCCCCTTGAGCGCGCCGGCCGCCTCCAGGCCGAGCAGCCCGCCGCCGACCACGGCGCCGGTCGTCGCGGTCTTGGCGTACTCCTCGATCGCGAGCAGGTCCTCGATCGTCCGGTACACGAAACAGCCCCGCGCGTCCTTGCCGGGGACCGGCGGCACGAAGGGGTACGAACCGGTGGCCAGGACGAGCGTGTCGTACGCGAAGACCTGCCCGGAGCGGGCGGTGACCGTACGGGCCGCGCGGTCGACGGAGTCCGCCGGGTCGCCGACGTACAGCTCGATGCCGTGCCTCGCCATGAAGCCGTCCTCGACCATGGACAGGTCGTCGGGGGTCTTCCCGCTGAAGTACGAGGTCAACTGGACCCGGTCGTAGGCGGGGCGCGGCTCCTCGCAGAGCACGACGACCCGCGCCCGCTCGGTGACGCCCCGGTCCGCGAGCGCTTCGAGGAACCGCTGGCCGACCATGCCGTGGCCGACCAGGACGATGGTGGGCACGGTGGGGGTGTGCAGGGGCGTGGTCGCCATCTCAGGAGCCTCCGTCATGGGTGAGCAGATGAAGCAGGGGGGCGTCGGGCAGGGCCTCGTCGCCCTCCCAGGCCCGGGCGAGCGTGCCGACGGCGGCGAGATCGCCGAGCAGCACGCCGCCCACGAGCCGGTCGCCACGGACGACGACCTTGCGGTACGCGCGCCGGGTGGCGTCGGTCAGCTGGACGACGTCGTCCCCGGGCAGCGGGGTGGCCTCGCCGAACGCTGCGAGGTCGAGCCCCACGGGCCCGCCGAGCGTGAGCCGGGTGAGGGCGCGGGTGCCGGTGTAGCCGGCGGGCCGGGGATCCTGCGACAGGAGGACGTCCGCGAGGGCGTCCGCCTGTTCCAGGGCCGGGCCCGCCAGGCCGTAGACCCGGCCGTCGTGTTCGGCGCAGTCGCCGATGGCGTGGATGAACGGGTCGGAGGTCCGCAGCTCGTCGTCGACGACGATGCCCGTACGGACGTCGAGGCCGGCGTCCCGGGCGAGCCCGATGCGCGGCCTGACCCCGCAGGCGAGGACCACGACCTGCGCGTCGAGCACGAACCCGTCGGCCAGTTCGACGGCCGTCACCGCGCCGCCCTCCTGCCGCAGCCCGCTGACCCGGCACTCGGTGTGCACCTCGACGCCGAGGGACTCCACGTGCTCGCGGAGCAGAGCGGAGGCGTGGGCGTCGAGTTGGCGCTCCATCAGGCGCTCGCCCTGCTGGGTCAGCACCACCTCCGCGCCGAGCGCGGCCAGCGCGCGGGCGGCGGAGACGCCGAGCAGGCCGCCGCCGATGACCACGGCGCGGACGCCGGGGCGCACGAGGGCGCGCAGCTCCAGGCAGTCGTCGAGGGTGCGGAAGGGGTGCACGCCCGACGGCAGCCGGGCGCCCCGGAGGCCGCGCAGGGGAGGAAGCACCGGGTTGGAGCCGGTCGCCAGGACCAGCCGGTCGTAGCCGACGGACGTCCCGTCCGCGCACTCCACGTTCCGGGCGGCCCGGTCGATCCGCACCACCCGCACCCCACGCCGCGCCGGCTCCTGGGGAGCGGGCAGCGCGATCACCTCGGGCGCGTACCGTCCGGCGAGGACGTCCGCGAGCAGCACCCTGTTGTACGGTGCGTGCGGCTCCTCGCCGAGGAGGGTGACGGGCAGCCGCTGGGCGAGCCGGACGCCCGCCGTTCCGCCGCCGACCACCACGATCCGTGTACTCATGTGTCGAAGCGTGCGGGCGGGGTGTTACCCGGGGGGATCCCGATTGTTTCTCCTGCGGAACGCTGATCTCCGCGACGGGGGTTCTCGGGTGTGAGGGTTAACCGGTGGTGAGCCGGTCCTCAAGGGGGCCTTAAGGATCGCGGGGGAGGGGCTGAGCTGGGGTTTCGTATACCCCCGTGACCCTAGTGTCGGGTCTCGTGACGACCGAGGTTCAGGAACCCAGGCATCCGGCGCTTGCCGCGTATCTCGCGCAGCGCGGGGTGCAGGAGCGTACCCGGGTGCGGCCCGGTGGTGGACGTGCCCAGTCGCTCCGCCCTGCGGAACGACTGCCCACAACCCCGCGGCTCGCCCCCGATCGGCTGCGCAACGCCATCGTCGGTGGTGCCGGAGCCGTCGCGCTGCTCTGGGGTGTGCAGGTGCAGCCCTCCGCGCGGCTCGACTCCTTCTTCGCCGCCGGGGCCCACCTCACCGGGCTCCTCGCCGGGTACGGCGTGCTCGTCATGCTGTTCCTGATGGCGCGCGTGCCCGCCGTCGAGCACGGGGTCGGGGCCGACCGGCTCGCCCGGTGGCACGCGGTCGGCGGGCGGTACGTGCTCGGGCTCATCGGCGCGCACGCCGTGCTCGCGCTCTGCGGGTACGCCGTGCACACCCGTACCGACCTCGTCACCGCCGCCGGATGCCTGCTCTCCTACCCGGCCCTCGCCGCCGCGACCGCCGGGACCGCGCTCTTCGTCGCCGTCGGGGTCACGTCCGCGCGGGCCGCCCGGCGGCGGCTGCGGCACGAGACGTGGCGGGCGCTCCACCTGCTCAGCCACCTCGCCGCCGCCCTCGGGTTCGTCCACCAGCTCGCCGGGCCCGACCTCACCGGCAGCGTCCTCGCGCTCTGGGCCTGGTCGATGGCGCACGCGACCGTCGCCGTCCTCCTCGTCTGGTACCGGATCGTCGTCCCCGTCCGGCAGGCCCTGCGCCACTCCCTGCGGGTGACCGAGGTCCGTGACGAGGCCCCGGGCGTCGTCTCCGTGACCATCAGGGGCACCGGTCTGGAGCTGCTGTGCGCCGAACCCGGGCAGTTCTTCCGCTGGCGGTTCCTGACCCGCAGGCTCTGGCGGACCGCGCTGTCGTTCTCGCTCTCCGCTCCTGTACGCGACGACACCCTGCGGATCACCGTGAAGGCGCTCGGCGACCACACCCGCCGCATCCGCCGCCTGCGCCCCGGCACACGGGTCCTGGCCACCGGACCCTTCGGCGCGCTCACCGCGCACCGGCGCACCCGCCGCAAGGTCCTGCTGCTCGCCGGGGGCGTGGGGATCACCCCGCTGCGGGCGCTCTTCGAGACGCTGCCCGGCGGCCCCGGCGACGTGACGCTGCTGTACCGGGCCTCCGACGCGGACGGGCTCGTCCTGCGCGAGGAGCTGGAGCGCATCGCGCACGCACGGCAGGCCGCCCTCCACTACCTCCTCGGCCCGTCCGACGCCTCCTTCGACCCGCTCGCCCCGCAGGCCCTGCGCAACCTGGTGCCCGGCCTCGCCGGCCACGACGTCTACCTCTGCGGCCCGCCCGCCATGTCCAGGGCCGCCACCGACTCGCTCGTCAGGGCCGGGGTGCCGGCCCGTCGCATCCACTCCGAGGACTTCAGCCATGAGTAAGCACCGCGCCCGTACCGTCCACCCCACCGACCGCGACCGCAGACAGCTCGCCGCCGGGCTCCTGGCGGTCGGGGCGCTCGCCGCTACCTTCCTCACGGTCGCCGTCGACCCGGCCGCGCCGCCCGCGCCCGACCGGGCCCCGGTCGGCACAACCTCAGACGTAGCTCAACTCTCCAGGGATTGATGGACGGCACACCCATCTCCTCCCTAGGCTCGCGAGCATGCCTGACATATCCCTGACCACTCTCGTCCTGCTCTGTGCCGCCGCTCTCGTGGCGGGCTGGATCGACGCCGTGGTCGGGGGAGGCGGGCTGCTGCTCCTGCCCGCGCTGCTGCTCGGGCTTCCCCAGGTCGCGGCCCCGCAGATCCTCGGCACCAACAAGGCCGTCGCGATCGTCGGCACGACGGGTGCCGCCATCACGTACGTACGCAGGGCGACGGCGCCCGTGCAGGTGAAGACGGCGGTACGGATCGGGCTCGCGGCCCTCGCCGGGTCCATGGGCGGCGCGTTCTTCGCGGCCGGGATCAGCAGCGACGTGCTGCGCCCGGTGATCATGGTGGTGTTGGTCGGTGTCGCCGCGTTCGTGATGCTGCGCCCGAAGTTCGGCATCCAGGCGGAGGGGGAGAAGCCGCCCGTCGGGCGGGCCCGGATCGTCACCGCGATCGTGCTCGTCGGTGGCGGGATCGGCTTCTACGACGGCCTGTTCGGGCCGGGGACCGGCACGTTCCTGGTCCTCGCGCTCACCGCCGTGCTCCACCTCGACCTGGTGACCGCCTCCGCCACGGCCAAGATCGTCAACGTCTGCACCAACGCGGGGGCGCTCGCGATGTTCGCGTACCAGGGCAGCGTGCTCTGGCAGCTGGCGGCGGTCATGGCGGTCTTCAACCTGGCGGGCGGGATGCTCGGGGCGCGGATGGCGCTGAGCAAGGGCGCCGAGTTCGTCCGGGGCGTGCTGCTCGTCGTCGTCTTCTCGCTCGTCGCGAAGCTCGCCTTCGACCAGTGGTCGTAGGGGCTAACGGACTCCGATGAGGTGGCCGAAGGCGACCACGTTCCCCTGGTAGCCGGACTTCTTGGAGAAGCCTCCGCCGCAGGTGATGACCCGGATCTCGGCCCGGCCCCCGGTCTCCCCGTAGACCTTGTCGTCCGGGAAGTCCTTGTTCTCGTACACCTCGACGGCGTCGATCGTGAACACGGCCGTCCGGCCGTCCTGCCGGTCCACCTCGATGCGGTTGCCCTTCTTCAGCGCGCCGAGGGCGTAGAAGACGGCCGGGCCCCGCGCGTTGTCGACATGGCCCGCGACGATCGCGGTGCCCTCGGCGCCGGGCGAGGCGCCGCCCTCGTACCAGCCGGCCAGGTTGCGGTCGTCCGCCGGCGGTACCTCGAGGGCGCCTTGCCGGTCCAGACCGAGCCGCATCATGGGCGTGTCGACGTCGACCTCGGGGATGCGGAGCCGTACCGGCGCGGACGGCGGCAGCGGGTCGGCGGCGGCCGTGGTGTGCGCGTTCGGACCGGCGGCGAACGCCTGCGCGGCGGACGGTACGGGCGGGGTGACCTGCTCCGAGCCGTTCTGGACGAGCCAGATGCCGACGCACGCGGCGGCGGCTATGCCCCACCCCTTGCTCCTGCTGCTCACGGTGCGTTCCTCCGAGAGTCCTGATCCTGAGGCGTGAGCCCCGAGGGCGTGAGCCCCGAGGGTGTGGCCCTGCCCCCGCCGGGCCGTCTGCGGGCGCGCGGCGGGGGCAGGACGCTGCGGTACGTCTAGCCGTCCTGCGCGCCGCTCGCCCGGCGGCGCAGGAGCCACGTACCGCCGACGGCAGCCGCGGCCAGCACCGCCGCGCCCGCCGCGATCTGGGTGGTGTCGGGGCCGACGCTGCCGCCGACACCGGTACGGACATGACCGCTCGGGCGGTCCTTGTGCTTGACGACGAGTTCGCCCCGAGCGGTCTTTCCGTTGTCGCAGGCCACACTGATCCAGTACGTACCGGCCTTGGCGTGCTCCGGCACCGTGAACTGGCCGACCACGACCTCCTTGTGCGTGCTCGGGTTCAGGTGGAAGTCCCCCGCGCCGAGGGACTGCGCGTCGCCGACGCCGCGGCCGTTCTTGCCGCAGGCGAGGGTGTTGACGGTGATGGTGGTGCCGGGGCTCGCGGAGGAGGGGTAGACCTCCAGGGACTCGGAGTCCCCGGCGTACGCGGCGGGGGAGCCGAGTGCGCCGATCGCGGCGGCCGCCAGCGCGGTACCGGTGAGCAGGCGGGCAGTGGTGCGCATGGGGTCCTCCGGGGCGCGCGAGCGGTCATGCCGGGGAGGCCCGGTCCTGCCGGGAGGGACTTCCCGGGACCTGCCTCCTAGGACCGAGATAAGAGCCGTCGCGCGCACCGCGCCTGCTGATGGAGGGTCAGAATTACGCCGTACGGTGCGGTGTGTCGCCTTGCGTGGAGGGTGTTTGCGCAGGTCAGAGCGGGTTACGGAGAGTCAGCTGACGGTCCGTGTCGAACGGGTGACGACGCCCGGCCCTTGCGGCGGTCGGGCGACCTTCGGCCCCGCCCGTCAGGCGCTCCTCGCCCCCGCCCGTCAGACGACCAGGCCCTGGATCGCCGCCAGGGCCCACTCCTGCGCCCCCATCGTCGTGCCCGCCGCGACGCCGGTCGCGACCGGGGCCAGGGCGCCCCTGAGCGTGGCGAGGGAGCGGCGCAGCCGGCCCGGCTCGGGCTGGTCGGGTCCGGCGATCGTGGCGAGGACCTCGTCGGCCGCGGTCTCCGTGTCCTCGCGGTCCTGGTCCGGGAGGCCCTGTGCGGGGAGGGCGCGGAGCAGCTCGGCGACGCGCTCGGCGAGCGCCTCGTAGCCGGGGGCGACGCTCGTGCCGTTGTTCTGCTGGTTCTGGGTGACCGTCTTGTTTCCCCAGGCGAACTGGTTGTGCGAGACGGAGCCGTGGAACACGGGCCCCTCGGAGCGCTCGTCGTTCTCTTGGTTCTCGAGCTCGTTCATGTGGTCCTACCGTCCTCGTTCGACTGGCGCTGGGTGACCTGGTCGTTGTTGAACGCGATCTGGCTGTTGTGGACGGAGCCGGCGACGTACAGGCCGTCGACGTTGATGACCGTCGTCGTCTTCTCCTCGACCGTGCGGACGGTCTTCTGGAGGACCTTCAGCGACGTGCGCAGGGAGATGATCTCGACGCGGCCGTTGTCCAGGACGGCGACCCCCTCGGTCCCGTTCACGGAGCAGTCCACCAGGCGGCCGGAGCTCTCGTCGGCGAAGACGGCACCCGCGGTCGCGCAGTCGGTGAACGCGCTGTCCGCGACGCTCAGGTAGCCGGACTCGGCCGCCGACAGGCCGGTTCCCTCGGACCCGCGCACGGTGAGGTTGTTCGCGAAGACCTTCGCCTTGCCGGATGCGACGACCCCTCCGACGCTCACCGTGGTGACCGTGCAGTCGTGCGCGCGCACCTGCGCCTCCTCGGCGCCGCAGAAGCCCACCGCCGCGCGCTCCGCCGTCACGTCCCTGAGCGTGACCCTGGACTGGCCGAGCGCGGTCACCGCGGTCTCGACGTCGCGGAACACCACGTCGGTGAGGTCGGCCGTCGTTCCGCCGTCCCCCTTGGTGTCCAGGCCCAGCGTGCAGCGGTCCACCCGGACGTGCTCGAACGCGCCCTTCGAGCCGTCCCAGACCCGCAGTGCGGAGTTCGTCAGGTCCTCGACCTGGACGCGGGCGAAGCGTCCCCGGGAGCCTTCGGCGACCGCGATGCCGACGTTGCCGCCCGAGACGTGGCAGCCGGTGACCTCGGGCGCGCCGCCCTTGGTCGAGAACACCCCGATGTTGCGGGCGTCGACGACCCGGCAGTTCTCGAACCTGCCCCGGGCGTCGGTCTGCACGTTGATGCCGGTGTCGCGGCACGCGGTGAGCACGCAGTCGCGCACCACCGGGTCGGCGCCGCTCGCCGCGCACACCCCGTGGGCCGCGTCGGTGACGCGCGTACGGTCCACGGAGCCGCGGGACTGCTCGATGAACATGATCCCCTCCGCGTGCACGGCGGTGATCGCGCAGTCGGCCACCGTGAGCTCCGCCCGGGTGTCGGCCATCAGGGCCGCGTTCCCGGTGCCGGTCAGCTCGCAGCCGACGACCTCGGCGCGCGCGTCGCAGACCCGGATGCCGTGGATCCGGCTGCCCTCGATGCGGCTGCCCCGGACGGAGAGCTGGGCGCCCTCGATCGCCGCGATCGCGTTGTCGGCGGCGTCCGTGAACCGGCACCGCTCGACCGTTCCGGTGGCGGCGGTGAAGAGCGTCCGGCCGTGCAGGAAGGTGCTGTCCCGCAGGGTGACATGGGTGTTCGGCCGCGCGTGCGCGCCGGCCCCGCCCGGGGTGCGCACCTCGACGTGGTCGAGCGTGAGGGTGCCCTGCACGCAGGCGACGGCGTCGTAATCCACGTCCCGGTTGGTGAGCACGAGGCCCTCGACCTGGACCGAGCCGTACGTCTCCAGGACCGTCCCGCGCAGCAGGTTCACCACGACGGACCCCGGCCCCTCGGCCGCGACGATCCGCACGTCGCCGCGGGCGACGAGGCTCTCCTCGTACCGCCCGGGCACGATCTCGACGACCGCCGAACGCGGACGGCGGGACACGCCCTGCAGCGTGGAGAAGGCGCGCAGGGCGGAGGTGATCGTGGGGTAGGTGCCACGGCGGCCGTGCGGTGAGACGACGTACTTCACGACCATGCCCCGGACCCCCGTCCGCACCGTTTCCCTGACTCCCGATGTTACCGGAGGGGAGCCGAACGACCGCTGGTGCAGGGCATGTTGTCCGTTCTCGCCGGGGCCGCCCCGACGCCCTCGCCGCCCGCGGCCGGGCCCCGAGAAAAGCCGGGAAAATCACCGCTTGACCTCAACCAAGCTTGAGGTATCAGGATGATCGGCATGGACAACACACGTACGGATTCCACGCCGCTCAAGCTCGCCGTCATCGTCGCCAGCAACCGCGAAGGGCGGTTCGCGCCCGTGCTCGCCGAGTGGTTCCGCGGGCGGCTCGCCGAGCACACCGACTTCGCCGTCGACTTCGTCGACCTCGCCGAGGTCGCGCTGCCCACCGCCCTCTCCCACCACCCCGACACCGCCGTCCGCGCCCAGCTGGCCAAGGTCTCCCCGGTCCTCGAAGCCGCCGACGCCTTCGTCGTCCTCACCCCCGAGTACAACCACTCCTTCCCCGCCTCCCTCAAGGCCCTCATCGACTGGCACTTCGTCGAGTGGCAGGCCAAGCCCGTCGGCTTCGTCTCGTACGGCGGCATGTCCGGCGGCCTGCGGGCGGTGGAGCAACTGCGGCAGGTCTTCGCCGAGATGCACGCCGTGACCGTCCGCGACACGGTCTCCTTCCACAACGCGCACGGGGACTTCGACGAGGACGGCCGGCACCGGGACTCCACCGGCCCCGACGCCGCCGCCAAGTCGCTGCTCGACCAGCTCGCCTGGTGGGCGCACGCCCTCAGGGACGCCAAGACCGTCCGCCCCTACGGCGCCTGAAAGGGAGTCACCTCATGCTGCTGCGCCTCGTCATCGGCCGGCTCCGCCCCTACCGGCGGACGTTAGCGCTCGTCGTCCTCCTCCAACTCGTCCAGTCCCTCGCCTCCCTCACCCTGCCCACCCTCAACGCCGACGTCATCGACAACGGTGTGCTGCGCGGCGACACCGCCCATGTCCTCACCGGCGGCGCCCAGATGGCCGCCGTCACCCTGCTCCAGGCCGCCGCCGCGGCCGCCGCCGTCTACTTCGGCGCGAAGGTCGCCATGGGCGTGGCCCGCGACGTCCGCGCCGCCGCCTTCCGACGGATCCAGGACTTCTCCGCCCAGGAGATCAGCCGCTTCGGCACCGCCTCCCTCATCACCCGCACCACCAACGACATCCAGCAGGTCCAGACGTTCGCCGTGCTCGTCCTGACGATGCTGGTGGCCGCGCCCCTGCTGTCCGTCGGCGGCATCGTCATGGCCCTCGACCAGGACGTCCCGCTCGCCCTGCTCCTCCTCCTCTTCGTCCCGCTGATGGCCGGCGGCGTCGGCAGCGTCGTCCTGCGCATGCGGCCGCTCTTCCGCGGCATGCAGGAGCGGGTCGACCGGGTCAACCGGGTGATGCGCGAGCAGATCACCGGCATCCGGGTCGTCCGCGCCTTCGTCCGCGACCGCCACGAACAGGACCGCTTCGGCGAGGCCAACGACGAGCTGCGCTCGGTCGGCACCCGGGTCGGCCGGCTCCAGGCGCTGATGTTCCCGATCGTGCTGATCGTCTGGGAGCTGTCGACCGTCGCCATCATCTGGGCGGGGGCCCACCGGATCGAGTCCGGGGCCCTGCAGGCCGGTTCGCTCATCGCCTTCCTCGGCTATCTCCTCCAGATCATGATGTCGGTGATGATGGTGCTCTTCCTGCTGATGCACATGCCGCGGGCCGAGGTCAGCGCCGAACGCATCCAGGAGATCCTCGACACCGAGCCCTCCGTCTCCGCCCCCGCCGCCCCCGTCCACACCCTGCACGGCCCCGGCCTCCTCGCCGTCCGGGACGCCGACTTCAGCTACCCCGGCGCCGAGGAACCCGTCCTGCGCGCCGTCAGCCTCACCGCCCGCCCCGGCCGCACCACCGCCGTCATCGGCTCCACCGGCAGCGGCAAGACCACCCTCCTCGGCCTCGTCGCCCGGCTCTTCGACGCCACCGGCGGCCAGGTCACGGTCGGCGGCGTCGACGTCCGCGCCATGGACCCCGCGCTGCGCGCCCGTACCGTCGGACTCGTCCCGCAGAAGCCGTACCTCTTCTCCGGGACGGTCGCGAGCAACCTGCGGTACGGACGGCCCGAGGCGAGCGAGGACGAGCTGTGGCACGCCCTGGAGGTCGCCCAGGCCGCCGACTTCGTCCGCGCCCTGCCCGAAGGGCTCGACGCGCCGGTCGCGCAGGGCGGCACCAACTTCTCCGGCGGCCAGCGCCAGCGGCTCGCCATCGCCCGCGTCCTCGTCGCCCGCCCCCGGGTGTACCTCTTCGACGACTCCTTCTCCGCGCTCGACTACCGCACCGACGCCGTACTCCGAGCGGCTCTGAAGGAGGAGACCGCCGACGCGACCGTCGTCATCGTCGCCCAGCGCGTCTCCACCATCCGCGACGCCGACCGGATCGTCGTCCTCGACCAGGGCCGCGCCGTCGGCAGCGGCACCCACGAGGAACTCATGCGGACCAACCCCACCTACCGGGAGATCGTCCTCTCCCAGCTCACCGAGGAGGAAGCGGCATGAGCAGCGACAAGCGGGGGAGTGCCCCCCAGCGCCGAGGCCCCGCAGTGCAGCAGCGCGGCCCCGGGATCAGCACCCCGTCCCTCGAACGCTCCCTCCAGTTCCGCGCCTCCGGCCTCCGGCTGCTGCGCACCATGGCCCCCGAACGCGCCCGGCTGCTCGGCGTCCTCGCCGCCGCGGCCGCGAGCGTCGCCCTCGCCGTCCTCAGCCCGCTGCTCCTCGGCCGCGCCACCGACCTCGTCATCTCCGGCGCCGCGAGCCCGGCCGGCGTCGACTTCCGGGCCGTCGGCGAGACGCTCGCCCTCGCCTTCGCCGCCGTCGCCGCCTCCGCCGCGCTCAACTGGCTCCAGCAGCGCCTCGCCACGACCGTCGTCCAGCGCGCCGGGCACCGGATGCGCGCCGAGGCGCAGGCCAAGCTGGCCCGGCTGCCGCTCGGTTACGTCGACGGGCAGCCGCGCGGCGAACTCCTCAGCCGCACCACCAACGACATCGACAACATCGTCCAGACCCTCCAGCAGGCCTTCAGCCAGATGGTCCGCGCGCTCCTCACGCTCGTCGGCGTGCTGGTGATGATGTTCTGGATCTCGCCGCTGCTCGCCCTCGTCGCCCTGGCGACCGTCCCCGTCTCGCTGCTCGTCGCGGCCCGGATCGGCAAGCGCGCCCAGCCGCAGTTCGTGAAGCAGTGGGCGGTCACCGGCCGGCTCAACAGCCACGTCGAGGAGATGATCACCGGCCACGCGGAGGTCGTCGTCTTCGGGCGCCGGGACGCGGCCGTGGCACGCTTCGACGAGCTGGGCGAGGAGCTGTACGGGGCGAGCTTCCGGGCCCAGTTCATCTCCGGCTTCATCCAGCCGGCCCTCACCTTCGTCGGGAACCTCAACTACGTCCTGATCGCGGTCGTCGGCGGGCTGCGGGTGGCGACCGGCACGCTGAGCGTCGGCGACGTGCAGGCGTTCATCCAGTACTCGTACGAGTTCAACGGCCCGATCAACCAGATCGCGGCCATGGCCAACCTGCTCCAGTCCGGGGTCGCCTCCGCCGAGCGGGTCTTCGACCTCCTCGACGCGGAGGAGGAGTCCCCGGCGCCGGCCGGCTCGGGGTCTCCGCGCAAGACCGAGGGCCGGGTCTCCTTCGAGAAGGTGGCCTTCCGCTACGAGCAGGACAAGCCGCTCGTCGAGGACCTGTCCCTGACGGTGGAGCCCGGTCAGACGGTCGCGATCGTCGGCCCGACGGGCGCGGGCAAGACGACGCTCGTGAACCTGCTGATGCGGTTCTACGAGATCACCGGCGGCCGGATCACCCTCGACGGAACCGACATCGCGGCGATGTCCCGCGAGGAACTCCGCTCCGGGATCGGCATGGTCCTCCAGGACACCTGGCTCTTCGGCGGGACGATCGCCGACAACATCGCGTACGGCGTTCCCGGGCAGGTCTCGCGCGAACGGATCGTCGAGGCCGCGATGGCGACCCACGCCGACCGGTTCATCCGGACCCTCCCCGACGGTTACGACACGGTCCTCGACGAGGACGGCGCCGGGCTCAGCGCGGGCGAGAAGCAGCTGATCACGATCGCCCGGGCGTTCCTGTCCGAGCCGGTGATCCTGGTCCTGGACGAGGCGACCAGCTCCGTCGACACCCGCACCGAGGTCCTCATCCAGCGGGCCATGTCCTCCCTCCGCGAGGGCCGTACGTCCTTCGTGATCGCCCACCGGCTCTCCACCATCCGGGACGCGGACGTGATCCTGGTGATGGAGAACGGCTCGATCGTCGAACAGGGCACGCACGACGAGCTGTTGGCGTTGGGCGGGGCCTACGCCCGGCTGCACGCGGCACAGTTCGCGGCGGCGGCGTGAGCGGCCGGCGGGGTGGCGGGTGCCACGGGTGCGGCGGCGTGAGCGCGGGGCGCGGCGGGGGTGAGTACGGTGGGCCGCGTGACCCTCGCACTCACCGTACTCACCACCACCGACAGCCCGGCCAAGGCCCAGGAACTGGCGCGCGGGGCCGTCGAGGCCCGCCTCGCCGCCTGCGCCCAGGTCTCCGGACCGGTCACCTCCGTCTACCACTGGCGGAAGGCGATCGAGACCGAGGAGGAGTGGCAGGTCCTCTTCAAGACGACGGAGGCGCGCTACGAGGAGCTGGAGGCCCACCTCCTGGCCGCGCACGACTACGAGACCCCCGAGGTCCTCGCCACTCCGGTGGTGCGGGCCTCGGCCGCGTACCTGGCCTGGCTGGAGGCCGAGACGTCCGAGACCCCGGCCGCCGCCGCTGCCGAATGACCGCACTGCCCTTCTTCGTCTACGGCACGCTGCGGCCCGGCGAGTACAACCACGACCGCTTCCTCCTCGGCCGCACGGCCCGGGAGGAACCGGCACGTCTGCCGGGGGCGCTGCTGTACGACGGCCCCGGCTACCCCTACGTCGTCCCGGGCGACGGCCTCGTCGCGGGCGACCTGGTCACCGCCGCGCCGGACACCTACGCCGAACTCCTCGCCGTGCTCGACCGGGTGGAGCTCCCGGCCGGCTACGAGCGGGCCGAGCGCGAGGTGGTCCGGGTCGCGGACGGGGCGACCGTGCGAGCCTGGGTGTACTTCGCGGCGCCCGGCACCCCGTACGGGCCGCTCATCAGGGGCGGGGACTGGCGGGCTCGACCCGGACCGCGCACGTCTTGAACTCGGGCATCCGGGAGACGGGGTCGAGCGCCGGGTTGGTGAGGGTGTTGGCGCGGCCCTCGCCGGGCCAGTGGAACGGCATGAAGACCGTGTCGGGCCGGATGGTCGTGGTGATCCGCGCGGGCGCGACCGCCCGGCCGCGGCGCGACACGACGGCGACCCGCTCGCCCTCGGCGACCCCGATCCGCTCGGCGAGCCGCGGATGCAGCTCCACGAACGCCCCGGGCGCCGCCGCGTTCAGCTCGTCCACGCGGCGCGTCTGCGCCCCGGACTGGTACTGCGCGACGACCCGCCCGGTGGTGAGCACGACCGGGTACTCGGTGTCGGTCTCCTCGGCGGCGGGCCGGTGCGTGACCGCCACGAACCGCGCCCGCCCGCTCGGCGTCGCGAACCGGTCCAGGAAGAGCCGGGGGGTTCCGGGGTGTTGCTCCGCGCCCTCCGGGCAGGGCCAGAAGACGCCGTTCTCCGCGCGGAGGCGGCGGTAGCTGATGCCGGAGTAGTCGGCCGGGCCGTCCGCCGACGCGCGGCGGAGCTCGTCGAAGACCTCCTCCGGGTCCGTCGGGAAGCCCTTCTCCCGGCCGAGGAGGGCCGCGAGCCCGTGCAGCACCTCCAGGTCCGTCCGGACCCCCTCGGGCGGGGTGATCGCCCGCTGCCGCAGCAGCACCCGCCCCTCCAGGTTGGTCGTGGTCCCCGTCTCCTCCGCCCACTGGGTGACCGGAAGGACCACGTCGGCGAGGGCCGCCGTCTCCGACAGGACCACGTCCGCGACCGCCAGGAAGTCCAGCGAGCGCAGCCGCCCCTCGATGTGCGCGGCGCGCGGCGCCGAGACCACGGGGTTGGAGCCCATGAGGAGCAGCGACTTCACGTCGCCGCCCAGCGCGTCCAGGAGTTCGTACGCACTGCGCCCGGGCCCCGGCAGCGAATCCGGGTCCACCCCCCACACGCCCGCCACGTGCGCCCGCGCCGCCGGGTCGTCCAGCTTCCGGTAGCCGGGCAGCTGGTCCGCCTTCTGGCCGTGCTCCCGACCGCCCTGGCCGTTGCCCTGGCCGGTGAGGCACCCGTACCCGCTCAGCGGCCGCCCGGCCCGCCCGGTCGCGAGGCACAGGTTGATCCACGCGCCGACGGTGTCCGTGCCCTTCGACTGCTGCTCCGGGCCGCGCGCGGTGAGCACCATCCCGCTCTCCGCGTCGCAGAACATCCGCATCGCGTCCCGCAGCAGCGGCACCGGTACGCCGGTGATCCGCTCGACCAGCTCGGGCCAGTGCGCCATCGCCCCGGCGCGGGCCGCCTCCCACCCCTCCGTACGCTCCCGGACGAACTCCTCGTCCACGCGGCCCTCGGCGACCACGAGATGGAGCAGGCCGAGCGCGAGCGCGAGGTCGGTGCCGGGGCGGGGCGCGAGGTGGAGGTCGGCCTGCTCGGCGGTGCGGGTGCGGCGCGGGTCGACGACGATCAGCTTCCCGCCGTTCGCCTTCAGCTCGGTGAGGTAGCGCAGCGCGGGCGGCATGGTCTCCGCCAGGTTGGAGCCGACGAGGATCACGCAGCCGGTGCGCGGGACGTCCTCCAGCGGGAAGGGCAGCCCCCGGTCGAGCCCGAACGCCCGCTGGTGCGCGGCGGCCGCGGACGACATGCAGAAGCGGCCGTTGTAGTCGATCTGCGAGGTGCCGAGCACGACCCGGGCGAACTTGCCGAGCGCGTACGCCTTCTCGTTGGTGAGGCCGCCGCCGCCGAAGACCCCCACGGCATCGGGTCCGTGGTCGGCGCGGGTCCGGCGAAGCCCCTCGGCGACGGCGGCGAGTGCCTCCTCCCAGGAGGCGGACTTCAGGGCGCCTGTGTCAGGGCATCGGACCAGGGGCCCGGTCAGCCTGACCCGGGAGGAGAGTACGGCCGGAGCGGTACGGCCCTTGCCGCACAGCGCGCCCCGGTTGACGGGGAAGTCGGGGCGCTCCACCACCTCCACGGTCCCCTCCGCCGGGCGCAGGGACATGCCGCACTGCAGGGCGCAGTAGGGGCAGTGCGTAGGGGTCGCGGCGAGGGTGGCGACGGGGGTGGTGACAGCCTCGGACATGCGAAAACTCTGCGACGGCCGTGTTACGGGCGGGGTCGCGCCGCATTACGGGCACCGCCCGTTCTGCTCCGCAGGGCGGGGGCCCCGGCGTGAGGTCGGCGGGCCCCGGCGTGAGGTCGGCGGGCCCCGGCGTGAGGCCAGCGGGGCTCGGCGTGAGGTCGGCGGGCGGACGCCAGCGCCTTCGTCAGCGGGCCGAGGCCAGCGCCTCCGTCACGCCCTTCTCCTCCTCGCCGAGGAAGTGCGGGTCGGGCCGGACGGTGGCGTCCAGGGCCGCCTTGCCCGCCGCGACGAGCTCCCGGACGCCGCCGTAGTAGAAGACGGAGTCGTGGGGTTCGACCACCTTCACCCCGTACGACTCGATGCCGGCCGCCCGGCAGAGCGCGACGGCCCGCTTGATGTGGAAGTCCTGGGTGACGAGCACGGCCCGGTCGACCCCGAAGATCTTCTTGGCGCGGACGCAGGAGTCCCAGGTGTCGAAGCCCGCGTAGTCGCTGACGATCCGGCCGTCCGGTACCCCGCGTTCGGTGAGGTACGTCCGCATCGCGTCCGGCTCGTCGTACTCGACCCGGCTGTTGTCACCGGTCACCAGGACGACCTTGACCTTGCCCGCGCGGTACAGCTCGGCGGCCGTGTCGAGCCGGTGCGCGAGGTACGGGGTGGGCCGCCCCTTCCAGAGGCCGGCGCCGAAGACGACGGCGACCTCCTGCGCGGGCACGTCGGCCGTGGTGCGCAGCCGGCTGTCGGCGACGGCGTGCGTCCAGGTGGCGGGCGCGAGGGCGAGGACGGCGCCCAGCATGACGGCCTGCACGGCACGGCGCCGGGACCGGGTGGTGCGGGGCACCGGGGTGAGCCGCGTCAGCCCGAGCGCACCCCGCTTCAGCCGGGCGAGTACGCGTACGCGTCGCAGGCCGCGCATGGATGAACCTCCGTGGATCTTGTCCGCCTCCGTCACCCTGTTCGACGCGTACGCGGGCCGTTCGGTTCGCCGCGCCCGTACAGAACGGTGGCGACGGCGACACCGAGCAGGGTGCCGAGGAGCTGCGCCCCGACGAAGCCGGGGAGCGAGCCGGGGGCTATCCCGGTGAACGAGTCGGTGAGCGCGCGGCCGACGCTCGCGGCGGGGTTGGCGAAGGAGCCCGAGGAGGTGAACCAGATCGCCGCCGCGATGTACGCGGCCACCGCGACCGGCGCGAGCGCGAGCCGGCCGATCCGGCGCAGCCCCACGACGAGCAGGACGAGCCCGGCGGTGGCGACGGCCTCGCCGACCAGGAGGTGGGGCTCCGAACGGACCTGGGTGGACACGGACCAGGTGGCCGGCGTCCGCCCGAACATCGCCTCGGCGAGCAGGGCCCCGGAGACCGCGCCGACGAACTGGGCGGCGCAGTACGCGGCGGCCTCGCGGGCCCCGGGCGCGTCCTCCTCGCCCCTCCGCGCCCACCACTCGGAGAGGGTGACGGCCGGGTTGAGGTGGCCGCCGGAGAGGGGGCCGAGGAGCACGATCAGGACGCCGAGGCCCAGGGCGGAGGCGAGGGAGTTGGCCAGCAGGGCCACGCCCACGTCCTCGCTCAGGGCCTCGGCCTGGAGGCCGGAACCGACGATGACGGTCACGAGGGCGGCGGTGCCCACGAGTTCGGCGGCGACGCGCCGGGGGAGCCCGGGAGGAGCGGGCGCAAACATTCGCATGACGGAAAATATATTCCGCTAGATAAAAGAATGAGGGCGGAAGGGTGTCATCCGTACGATCTGCGCATGATCGATGAAGCGGCCGTCAACAACGCCGAGTGGTGCGACGCGATGTGCCGCGCGCACGGCAGCCCCGGAGCCTTCCGGCGGCACGCCTGGACCAACCCCCGCCGGACCCCGCTCTACTACCCGGACGCGGTGACGCTGACGGCCGACGCGTCGGTACGGGACGTCCTCGACGGCATCGACCGGGACACCCCCGGCGCCTCGGTCAAGGACTCCTTCGCCTGCCTGGACCTGTCCACCGAGGGCTTCCGGCCGCTCTTCGAGGCGCGCTGGATCACCCGGCCCGGCTGGCTTCCCCCCACGGAGGTCCCCGTCCCCGCGGACACGTCGTGGCGCGCCGTGCGAGAGCCGGCGGAGCTCGCCGCCTGGGCCCTGGCGTGGAGCGGCGGGGACGCGGACGAGGCGGCGCTCTTCCGCCCCGAACTCCTCGCCGACCCGGCGACGAAGGTCGTCGCGGGGTACGGCGCCGACGGCCGGATCACCGGGGGAGCGGTGCTCACCGACAACTGGCGGGTGACCGGCGTCTCCAACCTCTTCGCCGCCGAGGGAACCGACCCGGCCGAGGCCTGGGCCGGCTGCCTGACCCTCGTCGACGCCGGCAGCCCGGTCGTCGGCTACGAGTCGGGCGACGACCTCGCGCCCGCCCTGGCGGTGGGGTTCGAGGAACTCGGCCCGCTCCAGATCTGGCTGGCTTTCTGACAGCCCCCGCCGGGCGGCGGTGAGCGCACGGAAAACACTCGTGACGCCCACGCAACGGGGTGGCAACGCGGGGCGCGCAGGATCGGGGCATGACGGAGCGGGACAGTACGTTCGACACCACGGCCGAGCTGCTCGGCACGATCACGACGCGGCTCGGCGAACGCCTGAGCCACGTCCGCCCGTACGGCGCCGCACGCCCCACCCCCCGCCCCACCCTCGTCGCCGTCGGCCACGGCAGCCGCGACCCACGCGCCGCGACCACCCTCGCCGAGCTGGCCGACCGCGTCCGCGAACTCCGCCCGGGCCTCGACGTCCGCCTCACCCACATCGAACTGAACCCCCCACTCCTCCCGGAGGTCCTCGCGGACCTCGCGGCACCCCCGACGGCCGGCGCGGGACCCGTGTCGGCGGACGGCCCGGCGCGGACGGGGGACGCCCCCGCGGGTGCCCCCCGGGCCGTCCTCGTCCCCCTGCTCTTCGGGCCCGGGTATCACGTCAAGCACGATCTGCCCGCCGCTGTCGCCGCGCAGCCCGGCGGGCGGGTGCGGATCGCCGCGCCGCTCGGGGCGCATCCGCTGCTCGTCGAGGCGCTCGTCGACCGGCTCGCGGAGGCGGGCTGGACCTCCGCCGACAGCGCCTCGCGCGCCACCGGGATCGTCCTCGCGGCGGCCGGATCGCGCGACCCCGAGGGGCTCGCCGCCGTGCGGCGGATCGCCGCCGCGCTCTCCGAAAGGCTCGGCGGCACGCCCGTCCTCCCCGCGTACGCCTCCGCCGCCGCCCCCACCGTCCCCGACGCCGTGCGCGCGCTCGCCGCCAGCGGCCGCCACCGGGTCGCCGTCGCCTCCTGCTTCACCGCCCCCGGCCGCTTCGCGAGCGGCGCCGCCGCCCACGCCCCCTGGATCGCCGCGCCCCCGCTCGGCGACCACCCCGCCCTCGCCCGCCTGATCCTGCACCGCTACGACCAGGCGCTCACCACCCCGGCGACCGCGCCCACCTGGCGAGAACTCGCCTCCGCCTAGGGCCTGTCCGGCCATGATCCGCCGGACAGGCCCTGGGGCTCACGCGTCAGACCTCGCTCCCTGAGTGCGTGCGGCCGAAAATCCCCGGTAAGACCGCCCTCCTACCGCCCCCGCTGTCCGTCCCGCCGGTTACCTTCGGTGCATGGAAGGCTTCGCGGACACCTCCGGCATCACAGACACCCCCGGCTACGACGACAGCGCCACCGAGCGCTGGGCCGCCGAGCCGGACAAACGGCCCGGGCGGACCGCCTTCCAGCGGGACCGCGCGCGCGTGCTGCACTCCAGCGCCCTGCGCCGGCTCGCGGGCAAGACCCAGGTCGTCACCCCCGGCTCCCGGAGCCACGCCTGGGACGCCAGCCCCCGCACCCGCCTCACCCACTCCCTGGAGTGCGCCCAGGTCGGGCGCGAGCTCGGCGCCGCGCTCGGCTGCGACCCCGACCTCGTCGAGGCCGCCTGCCTCGCCCACGACATGGGCCACCCGCCCTTCGGGCACAACGGCGAGGTCGCGCTCAACGAATTCGCCAAGGACTGCGGCGGCTTCGAGGGCAACGCCCAGTCGCTGCGGCTGCTCACCCGTATCGAACCCAAGCGGTTCATCGCCGACCCCGCCACCGGCCGGCCCGTCAGCGTCGGCCTCAACCTCACCCGCGCCGCGCTCGACGCCGCCACCAAGTACCCCTGGCCGCGCGGCGGTCACCCCGAGGACCCCGACTCGTCCAAGTTCGGGGTGTACGAGGACGACCTCCCCGTCTTCGAGTGGGCCCGGCAGGGCGCCCCCGCCCACCGCAAGTGCTTCGAGGCCCAGGTCATGGACTGGGCCGACGACGTGGCGTACTCCGTCCACGACTTCGAGGACGGCCTGCACGCCGGCCACATCGACCCGAACATGCTCTTCTCCGAGCCCGAGCGCGCCGACATCTGGCACGTCGCCATCGGCCGGTACGTCCCGCACGACACCGACCCGCAGGAGCTCGCCGCCGCCCTCGACCGGCTCGTCGACCAGGACTGGTGGCCGCACGGCTACGACGGATCGGCCGTCGCCCAGGCCCGCCTCAAGGACGCCACCAGCCAGCTGATCGGCCGCTTCGCCCTCTCCGCCGAGGGCGCCACCCGCCAGGCGTGGGGCTCCGGCCGCCTCACCCGGTACGCCGCCGAACTCGTCGTCCCCCGCGAGACCCGCAACGAATGCGCCGTCCTCAAGGCCGTCGCCGACCGGTACGTCATGCAGCGCGCCGAGCAGGAAGCCCTCCGCGCCGACCAGCGCATCGTCCTCGCCGAACTCGCCGAGGCGCTCACCTCCCGCGCCCCCGAGGGGCTCGACCCGCAGTTCCGCGCCCTCTTCGACGCGGCGGACGACGACAGGTCGCGCAAGCGGGTGATCATCGACCACATCGCCTCCCTCACCGACGCCTCCGCCCGCACCCTCCACGGCCGCCTCCGCCACGGCAGGCCCTGAGGACCCGCCGAGGGCCCGCCCTCTTTCGTCATCACGCTCCGTGCGGGACGCTCGGCTCAGGGCCCGAGGCGGAACGGCTGGCCGAACGGCCGGAGGCGTAGCGTAGAAGCGGTCGCAACGAGGAGGCATCAAGTGGTCGACGCAGATCAGACCTTCGTCATCGTCGGCGGGGGACTGGCCGGGGCCAAGGCGGCGGAGACGCTCCGGTCCGAGGGGTTCACCGGCCGGGTGATCCTCATCGGCGACGAGCGCGACCACCCCTACGAACGCCCACCGCTCTCCAAGGGCTACCTCACCGGCAAGGAGGAGCGCGACAGCGTCTTCGTCCACGAGCCGTCCTGGTACGCCCGCGCCGAGGTCGAGCTCCACCTCGGGCAGCCCGTCACCACCGTCGACCGCGAGGCCCGGACCGTACGCCTCGGCGACGGCACCACCATCCGCTACGACCGGCTGCTGCTCGCCACCGGCTCCGAGCCGCGCCGCCTCGACATCCCCGGCACCGGCCTCGCCGGCGTCCACCACCTGCGCCGGCTCGCCCACGCCGACCGGCTGCGCCACGTCCTGGCCGCCCTCGGCCGCGACAACGGCCACCTGGTGATCGCGGGCGGCGGCTGGATCGGCCTGGAGGTCGCCGCCGCCGCCCGCGGCTACGGCGCCGAGGTCACCGTCGTCGAGTCCGAGCCCACCCCGCTCCACCAGGTCCTCGGACCCGAGCTCGGCCAGCTCTTCGCCGACCTGCACACCGAGCACGGCGTCCGCTTCGCCTTCGGCGCCCGGCTCGCCGAGATCGTCGGCCAGGACGGCATGGTCCTCGCCGTCCGCACCGACGACGGCGAGGAACACCCCGCGCACGCGGTCCTCGCCGCGATCGGCGCCGCCCCGCGCACCGCCCTCGCCGAGGCCGCCGGACTCGCCCTCGTCGACCGGGCCCACGGCGGCGGCATCGCCGTCGACGCCTCGCTGCGCACCTCCGACCCCGACATCTTCGCGGCCGGTGACGTCGCCGCCGCGCACCACCCGCTCCTGGACACCCGGCTGCGCGTCGAGCACTGGGCCAACGCCCTCAACGGCGGCCCGGCCGCCGCCCGCGCCATGCTCGGGCAGCACGTCTCGTACGACCGCGTGCCGTACTTCTTCTCCGACCAGTACGACCTCGGCATGGAGTACTCCGGCTGGGCCCCGCCCGGCTCCTACGACCAGGTCGTGATCCGCGGCGACGCCGGAAAGCGGCAGTTCATCGCCTTCTGGCTCAAGGACCGCAAGGTCCTCGCGGGAATGAACGTGAATGTGTGGGACGTCACAGAGCCCATCCAGGGCCTCATCCGGACCCAGTCCCCGGTGGACCCCGACGCCCTCGCCAACCCGTCCGTCCCCCTGGAGAGCCTGCTGACGTAGGGGCCGGTCGCCTGCCCGCCCCCGTAGACTTCACACGTGGCAGGCAGGATCAACGATGACGACGTGAAGGCGGTACGGGACGCGGTCCCGATCGACGCCGTCGTGTCCGAGTACCTCCAGCTCCGCAACGCCGGCGGCGGCAACCTCAAGGGCTTGTGCCCCTTCCACGACGAGAAGTCCCCCTCCTTCCAGGTCAGCCCGAGCAAGGGCCTGTTCCACTGCTTCGGCTGCCAGGAGGGCGGCGACACGATCGCCTTCGTGATGAAGATCGACCACCTCTCCTTCTCGGAGACGGTCGAGCGCCTCGCCGCGAAGGCCGGCATCACCCTGCGGTACGAAGAGGGCGGCTACAACCCCGGCCACCAGCGCGGCGAGCGCATCCGGCTGGTCGAGGCGCACAAGGTGGCCGCCCAGTTCTACGTCGACCAACTCGACTCCCCCGAGGCCGAGATCGGCCGGAAGTTCCTCGCCGAGCGCGGCTTCGACCAGGCCGCCGCCGCGCACTTCGGCGTCGGCTACTCCCCGGCCGGCTGGGACCACCTCACCCGCTTCCTGCGCGGCAAGGGCTTCTCCGACAAGGAGCTGATCCTCTCCGGGCTCTCCCAGGACGGCCGCCGCGGCCCCATCGACCGCTTCCGCGGCCGGCTGATGTGGCCGATCAGGGACGTGGGCGGCGACGTCGTCGGCTTCGGCGCGCGCAAGCTCCGCGACGACGACAACGGGCCCAAGTACCTCAACACGCCCGAGACGCCGATCTACAAGAAGTCCCAGGTGCTCTACGGCATCGACCTGGCGAAGAAGGACATCGCCAAGGTCAGCCGGGCCGTCGTCGTCGAGGGCTACACCGACGTCATGGCCTGCCACCTCGCGGGCGTCACCACCGCCATCGCCACCTGCGGCACCGCCTTCGGCGGCGACCACATCAAGATCCTCCGCCGGCTCCTGATGGACAACGGCTCGGCCCGGGTGATCTTCACCTTCGACGGCGACGCGGCCGGCCAGAAGGCGGCCCTGCGCGCCTTCGAGGACGACCAGAAGTTCGCCGCCGAGACCTACATCGCCATCGCTCCCGACGGCATGGACCCCTGCGACCTGCGCCTCGCCAAGGGCGACCAGGCCGTCGCCGAGCTGGTCGAGCCGCGCACCCCGCTGTTCGAGTTCGCGCTCCGCCAGATCGTGAAGCGGTACGACCTGGAGACCCCGGCCGGCCGGGCCGCCGCGCTCGACGAGGCCGCCCCGATCGTCGCCCGGATCAAGAACATCGCCTCCCAGCACGAGGTCGCCGTCCAGCTCGCCGGCATGCTCGGCATCCTCGACACCCTGTTCGTGGTCAAGCGCGTCGCCCAGATCGCCCGCTGGCAGCGCGACCGCGGCGGCCGGGGCGGCCCGACGCAGGCGGCGCCCCAGCGTGCCTACCAGAACACCCAGGCGCCCGCCGTGCAGGCCGGCCCCGCGCTCAACCTGCGCAGCCCCGCGCACCGCACCGAGCGCGAGCTGCTCAAGCTCGCCCTCCAGCGGCCCGAGCTGGTCTCCCCGGCCTTCGACGCGTACGGCGCCGACGAGTTCACCGCCCCGCCCTACGCGGCCGTCCGTCAGTGCGTCCAGGACGCGGGCGGCGCCACCGGAGCGCCCGCCGACTATCTGTCCGCCGTCCGCGAGGCCGCCCCCGACGACACCGTCCGCGCCCTCGTCACCGAGCTCGCCGTCGAGACGCTCTTCGCCAAGGTCGTCGACGAGGTCTACGCGGGCGCCCAGCTCGTCTCCGTCCGGCTGCGCGCCGTCGACCGCCGCGTCCGCGACATCCAGGGCACCCTGGCCCGCCTCGGCCCGAACGGCGACCCGGCCCAAGTGGCCGCCGTACAGAACGAGTTGTGGGTCCTCACCCAGTACGGCCAGTCCCTCCGCACCAACGGCGCCGCAGCACTCTAGGGGGTGTCTCGGGCCTCCCCGTACGGGTTCTGACGTTCGGTCACCTCGCGAACTCAAAAAGTCACCGCACGCCCCTCGTGGCGGCGATGTGTCGTACCCCACACTGGGAAGCGGTGCCTGAGCCCCCGGAGCACCGGCAGCGATCACCCTGGAGGTCGCCCCCGTGCAGACCCAGACCCTGTCCGACGTCGTGCCCGGGCAGCGCCCGGCCGCCCACCATCCGGAGGCACCGGCCTCCGCGGAGCAGGCCGAGGGAGCGGATCCGCCCGAGCCCACGGAGTTCGTGGACGACACGCCGGACCCGGAGCCGGTCCCGCGCCGCGTCGCCGATCTCGGCGGGAACGGGCCCTCGTCCGATCTCTTTCGCCAGTACCTGCGCGAGATAGGCCGGATCCCGCTGCTCACCGCCGCCGAGGAGGTCGACCTCGCCCGCCGCGTCGAGGCCGGGCTCTTCGCCGAGGCGAAGCTCGTGGGCACCCCCGACCTGGACTCGCGGCTCGCCCACGACCTGGACCGGCTCGTCGTCCTCGGCCGGATGGCCAAGCGCCGGCTCATCGAGGCCAACCTGCGGCTCGTCGTCTCCGTCGCCAAGCGGTACGTCGGACGCGGCCTGACCATGCTCGACCTGGTCCAGGAGGGCAACCTCGGCCTGATCAGGGCCGTCGAGAAGTTCGACTACGCGCGCGGCTACAAGTTCTCGACGTACGCGACCTGGTGGATCCGCCAGGCGATGTCACGGGCCCTCGCCGACCAGGCCCGGACCATCCGCGTCCCCGTCCATGTCGTCGAACTCATCAACCGGGTCATCCGCGTCCAGCGCCGGATGCTCCAGGAGCGCGGCTACGAACCCACCGCGGAAGAGGTCGCCGCCCAGCTCGACCTGGCCCCCGAGCGGGTCGGCGAAGTGCTGCGCCTCGCCCAGGAACCGGTCTCCCTGCACGCCCCCGTCGGCGAGGAGGACGACGTCGCGCTCGGCGACCTCATCGAGGACGGCGACGCCGCCAGCCCCGTGGAGTCGGCCGCGTTCCTGCTGCTGCGCGAGCACCTGGAGGCCGTCCTCTCCACCCTCGGCGAGCGCGAACGCAAGGTCGTCCAGCTCCGCTACGGCCTCGACGACGGCAGGCCCCGCACCCTGGAGGAGATCGGCCGGCTCTTCGGCGTGACGCGCGAACGCATCCGCCAGATCGAGTCGAAGACCCTCAACAAGCTGCGGGACCACGCCTTCGCGGACCAACTGCGCGGCTACCTGGACTAGGGCCTGTCCGGCGGATCATGGCCGGGGCCGCGACGCCTGGCACGGCACTCCCCCAAGCTCTTCGAGCAGGGGGGACCCCCACGCCGCGTTGCCGAAACGCCCCGATAGCTCCGCTATCGAGACGCTTCGGCGCCTTGCGATGCGTCCCCTAGGCCCAGAGGGCCTGGGGAGGCCCCATGCGCCAGACGCCGCGTCCTTTCCGGCCCTGATCCGCCGGACAGGCCCTAGCCCGGCTAGTCGACCTCCGCGACCGCCCGGGCGAACTGGGCCGCGTACAGCCGCGCGTACGCCCCGCCCGACGCCAACAGCTCGTCGTGCGTGCCCTGTTCGACGATCGAGCCGTTCTCCATCACCAGGATCACGTCCGCGTCCCTGATGGTGGAGAGCCGGTGCGCGATCACGAACGAGGTGCGCCCGTCGGCGAGGCGGGCCATCGCCTTCTGGATGAGCACCTCGGTACGGGTGTCCACGGAGCTGGTCGCCTCGTCGAGGACCAGGATCACCGGGTCGGACAGGAACGCCCGCGCGATGGTGATCAGCTGCTTCTCGCCGGCGCTGACGTTCCCGCCCTCGTCGTCGATGACGGTGTCGTAGCCGTCGGGGAGGGTGCGGATGAAGCGATCGGCATGGGCCGCCCGCGCCGCCTCCTCGATCCGCTCCCGCGAGACCTCCCCGCTCGCCCCGTACGCGATGTTCTCGGCGATCGTCCCGCCGAAGAGCCAGGTGTCCTGGAGGACCATGCCGATCCCGGCCCGCAGCTCGTCGCGGGACATCGCCGAGATGTCCGTCCCGTCCAGGGTGATCCGGCCGGCGGTCACGTCGTAGAACCGCATCAGCAGGTTCACCAGCGTCGTCTTGCCCGCGCCCGTCGGGCCGACGATCGCGACCGTCTGGCCCGGCTCCACCGTCAGGGAGAGGTCCTCGATGAGCGGCTTGTCCGGCTCGTAGCGGAACGCCACCTCCTCCAGGGCCACCTTGCCCAGCGACTCCGAGGACCGCTCGCTCCGCGGCGCGTCCGGGGTCTGCTCGTCGGCGTCGAGGAGCTCGAAGATCCGCTCGGCGGACGCGACACCCGACTGCACCAGGTTCGCCATCGACGCGACCTGCGTCAGCGGCATCGAGAACTGGCGGGAGTACTGGATGAACGCCTGCACGTCACCGATCGACAGCGTGCCGCTCGCCACCCGCAGCCCGCCGACGACGGCGACGAGCACGTAGTTGATGTTCGAGATGAAGAACATCACCGGCTGCATCACACCGCTGTTGAACTGCGCCTTGAACCCGGCCTCGTACAGCGCCTGGTTCTGCTCGCGGAAATCCGCGGCCGACTCGTCCTGCCGCCCGAAGACCTTCACCAGGGCGTGGCCGCTGTACATCTCCTCCACATGGGCGTTGAGGGTGCCCGTGGACTTCCACTGCTGCACGAAGTGCGGCTGCGAGCGCTTGCCGATCTTCGTCGCCACGACCACCGACACCGGCACGGTGACCAGCGCGACCAGCGCGAGGAGCGGCGAGATCCAGAACATCATCCCCAGGACACCGACGATGGTGAGCAGCGAGTTGATCAGCTGGCCCATCGACTGCTGGAGCGTCTGCGAGATGTTGTCGAGGTCGTTCGTGGCCCGGCTCAGCACCTCACCGCGCTTGGCCCGGTCGAAGTACGACAGTGGCAGCCGCGCCAGCTTCGCCTGCACCTCCTCGCGCATCCGGTAGACGGTCCGGTTGATCACCCTGATCGACATCCGGGTCGCCACCAGCATGAGGAGTCCGGCCGCCACATAGATCGCCAGGACCAGGAGCAGCACCTTGCCGACGGCCGTGAAGTCGATGCCCTGCCCGGGGGTGAAGTCCACCCCGGACAGCATGTCCGCCATGCCGTCGTCGCCCTTGGCCCGCAGGCCCTCGATCGCCTGCGCCTTCGTCGTGCCGTCGGCCATCTGCCGGCCGACCACGCCCGCGAAGACCAGGTCGGTCGCCTTGCCGAGGATCAACGGGCCGAACACCGAGCCCGCCACGCCGAGCACGCAGGCGACCAGCATCAGCCAGAGCGGGCCCCGCTCGGGCGCCAGCTGCCGCAGCAGCCGCTTGCCCGAGCCCTTGAAGTTCATGGACCGCTCGTTGGGGCCGCCACCGGCCATCATCCGTCCGCCAGGACCGGCCATCAGGCTGCCTCCGCCTCGGTCAGCTGGGAGAGCACGATCTCCCGGTACGTCTCATTGCCCGCCATCAGCTCGTGATGGCGTCCCGTCCCCACGACCCGGCCCTCGTCGAGGACCACGATGCGGTCGGCGTCCCGGATGGTCGACACCCGCTGGGCGACGATCACCACGGTCGAGTCCGACGTCTCCGCCTTCAGCGCCTCCCGCAGCAGGGCGTCGGTCTGGTAGTCGAGCGCCGAGAACGAGTCGTCGAAGAGATAGATCTCCGGCCGCTGCACCAGCGTCCGCGCGATCGCGAGCCGCTGCCGCTGGCCACCGGACACATTGGTGCCGCCCTGCGCGATCGGCGCGTTCAGCCCGTTCTCCAGCTTCTTCACGAAGTCCGCCGCCTGCGCCACCTCGAGCGCGTGCCACAGCTCCTCGTCGCTCGCGTCGGGCTTCCCGTACCGCAGGTTCGTCGCGACCGTCCCGGAGAACAGGTACGGCTTCTGCGGGACGAGCCCGACCGTCCGCGCCATCAGCTCGGGCGCCAGCTTCCGTACGTCCACCCCGTCGACGAGCACCTCGCCGCCGGTCACGTCGAACAGCCGGGGCACCAGGCCGAGCAGCGTCGACTTGCCGCTGCCGGTCGAACCGATGATCGCCGTCGTCTCACCCGGCCGGGCCACCAGCTCCACGTCCCGCAGGACCGACTCCTCGGCGCCCGGGTAGCGGAAGTCCGCGCTCCTGACCTCCAGATGGCCGCGCCGCCCCAGCTCGCGCACCGGCTCGGCCGGCGGCACGACGCTGCTCTCCGTGGAGAGGACCTCCTCGATGCGCTCGGCACACACCTCGGCGCGCGGCACCATCATGAACATGAAGGTGGCCATCATCACGGACATCACGATCTGCATCAGATAGGCGAGGAAGGCGGTCAGCGCGCCGATCTCCATCCCGCCGCTCGCGATGCGGTGCGCTCCGAACCAGACCACCGCGACGCTGGAGACGTTCACGACCGTCATCACGGTGGGGAACATCAGCGCCATCAGCCGGCCCGTCGCCATCGAGACGTCGGTCAGCTCGGTGTTGGAGACCTTGAACCGGTCCCGCTCGTAGCCGTCCTTCACGAAGGCCCGGATCACCCGGTTGCCGGTGATCTGCTCCCGCAGCACCCGGTTCACCGTGTCGAGCCGCTCCTGCATCGTCCGGAACAGCGGGCGCATCCTCCGCACGATCAACGAGACCGCGATGCCAAGCACCGGCACGACCGCGATCAGCACCGCCGACAGCGGCACGTCGAGGCTGAGCGCCATGAGGATGCCGCCGACGCACATGATCGGCGCCGACACCATCAGCGTGAACGCCATCAGGACCAGCATCTGGACCTGCTGGACGTCATTGGTGGTACGGGTGATCAGCGACGGGGCGCCGAACTGCCCGACCTCGCGGGCCGAGAACGACTGCACCCGGTCGAAGACCGCGGCGCGGACGTCCCGGCCGAGCGCGGAGGCGGTCCGCGCCCCGTAGTAGACGGCGCCGACGTTGCAGACGACCTGGATCACCGAGACGGCGATCATCAGGGCGCCGAACCGCAGGATGTAGCCGGTGTCCCCGTCGACGACACCGTTGTCGATGATGTCCGCGTTCAGGGTCGGCAGGTAGAGGGACGCGCAGGTCTGCAGGAACTGCAGCAGGACCAGCAGACCGATGGGCTTCTTGTACGGTCGAAGGTGGGTTCGGAGAAGTCGTAGGAGCACGGGTCCTACTATCGCCCGCGCCCCCTCGGCGTTACGACTGTGTTTTGTCGAGTCTTGAACGGACTCCGCTACGAGCCGAACGCGCCCGGGTGGATCTGCTCCCGCGTGGCCACGTACTGCTGCCGTACCGCCTGGCCGACGGCCAGCTCGTCACCCGGCTCGAAGATCTGCGCGGCCGCGCCCTGCCAGGCCGGGGGAGCGGTGGGCGACAGCGTGCCCCGGGCCACCCCGAGCGCCCAGGCGGCCTGCCGGGCCGCGCCGAGCGCCGCGTAGTCGGCGGGCTGCGCGACGACGACCTGCGCGCCGAAGATCGCGGGGGCGATCGCCTGCACGGCGGGCAGCCCGGCCGCCGCACCGAGCAGGAACACCCGGCGCACCTCGACGCCGCGCCCGCGCAGCACGTCCATGGCGTCGGTGAGCGCGCACAGCATGCCCTCGAACGCGGCCCGGGCCAGGTGCTCGGGCTTCATCGACTCGCGGCGAAGCCCGCTGAGCGTGCCGGCGGTGTGCGGCAGCTGCGGGGTCCGCTCGCCCTCCAGATAGGGGAGCAGGACGAGCCCGGAGGCACCCGGCGTCGACTTCAGGGCCAGCGCGGACAACTCCTCCAGGCTCTCCACCCCGAGCATCTCGGCGGTGCCGCGCAGCGCGCGTACCGCGTTGGAGGTGTGGACGACGGGCAGGTGCATCCCGGCCGCGTCGGCGAAGGAGGTGATCAGCCCCTGCGGGTCGGCGAGCGCCTCGTGGTGCACGGCCATGACCGAACCGGAGGCGCCGAGGGAGACGACCGCGTCGCCGGGGCCGAGCCCGAGCCCGAGGGCGGCGGCCATCGTCTCGCCCGTACCGGCCGAGATCAGCAGGCCCTCGGGGGTGGTGCCGGCGGCCTCGGCGGGGCCGAGCACCTCGGGGAGGACGGCCTGGTGGCCGAGGGCCAGCTCGACGAGGTCGGGCCGGTACGCGCCCGTGCCGGCGGACCAGTAGCCGGTGGCGGAGGCGGCGCCGCGGTCGGTGGTGCGGCGCACCGGGCGGCCGAGGAGCTGCCAGACGAGCCAGTCGTGCGGCTGGAGGAGCATCGCGACGCGCTGGGCGTGCTCGGGCTCGGAGCGGGCCAGCCAGCGGAGCTTGGCCACCGGCTGCCCGGACTGCGGTACGGAGCCGACGGCCTCGGCCCAGGCCTGCCGCCCGCCGAACGCCTCGACGAGGTCGGCGGCGGCCACCTGTGCGCGCTTGTCGTTGCCGACCATGGCCGGCCGGACGAGCCCGCCCTGCGCGTCGAGCGGCACGAGCCCGTGCTGCTGCGCGGAGACCCCGATGGCCTGCACCCCTTCGAGCAGCCCACCCCCGGCCGCCTCACCGAGCGAGAGCAACCACGCCTGCGGGTCGACATCGGTGGCCTTGGGCTCACCCGGGTGCGGGGCGTACCCCTGACGCAGTACGGCACCCGTGTCCGCGTCGCAGACGACGATGCGTGTGAACTCGGCTGAGCTGTCCAAGCCGGCGACTATCCCCATGGGAGGAGATTCTGCCGCACGCGGAGGAGTAAGGGGAGCGCGCGCGGGGTAGGGGTGCCGATCTCGGCCGGGGTCACCGCTCTCTCGGAGTCCCGATCAGGTGTTGCTCACCCCCCACTCGTCCTCGGTCACCTGACCGTTGTGGTGACGGAGGGAGTGGATCCGGTCGGTCACGGAGGCGGGGAGCCTGTCGCCGACCTTGTCGCTCACGGCGTGGTACGCCTTGCCGGCGAACTGCCGCCCGGTCTGCGCCGCGGACTCGGCGGCGTTGCGCACGGCCGGGTTCTGCGAGAAGTCCCTGGCCGACTTCTTCATCTGCTCGTAGCGCTCGCGCCCGGCCCGCGTCCCGATGACGTAACCGAGGGCCAGCCCCACGACGAACGTCAGCTTGTACCGCACGGCGGCACCACCTTCCCTTGAGCTTCCCTGTTGCTTCTCTGGTGCCCACGAGCGCCCACGGCATACCGATTGGCGGAGCACCCCCCTGCTTGCGCTAATGTATGTGTCGCAGCGAGCGCGCGCCGCCCGGGAACACCCGAGGTGGATCCGTTCGGTGCAACCGCAGCAATCCCCTGTAGCTCAATTGGCAGAGCAGCCGGCTGTTAACCGGCAGGTTACTGGTTCGAGTCCAGTCGGGGGAGCACGATCCCCTGTAGCTCAATTGGCAGAGCATTCGGCTGTTAACCGGAGGGTTGCTGGTTCGAGTCCAGCCGGGGGAGCAAGAGAAAAAGGACCCTTAGGGGTCCTTTTTCGTATGCCCGGGAACCATGCGCCACGCTGCGCGGTCCTCATGGTCGAGCAGTGCGCAGCAGACGCCGACCATCCGGAGCAGGAGATCGTATGAGCGGCTATGCTGCGGCAGACGGCGCGCACACTTGTACGCGCCACGCGGTAGGGGGCGGTAGCTCAGCCGGTTAGAGCAGCGGACTCATAATCCGTCGGCCGTGGGTTCGAGTCCCACCCGCCCCACTGCAGCACAGCGCAGCAGAATCGTTCTGACCAGGCACTTTCCCTGGTCGGGCGACTCTCACGGTGCTCGCGCACGGCCTTCGCTTCCGCGTTCCTCCAATGTTTGGACAGAGTGTTTGGACGCGAGTGGTCCGACACGCGCGAGTCACCCGGATGCCGCGGGGCCGCCCCCGTCCGGCCGCTTTGTGAGCCACCCCACAACATCCGGCGTCGTGCTCCGTGAGGGTACGAACCGGAGCATCGTGACGTTGTGCCGTTGATCGTCGGGGTTGGCATTGCTCAGGTTCTCGACCCGCAGGACGGTCAGTCGTTTCCCACCGCACCGCTCGCTGAGCCACTTCTCAGGTTCCTTGGACACGGCTGTCGTCGAACTCGCCACGGGCACCGCTTTGGAGGTGCGTCGGGACACAGGGGGCTGGTGGCCGGGTGCCGTCTCGGCGACCCATGTGGCCTGGCAGGAGCTGGACGACCGCGGTGAGGGCCGTATCGCCGTGGCCCGGAGGGGTTCCCCCGAAGTGCGGTACGTCGAGGGAACCGGTCTCCCGGAGACGGGTGAGACCGTCGAGCTCCTCACCCACTACTCCTCCGCCGTGACCACCCTGGCCGGGTCCCTCCTGGTTCGCGGCGGCACGCTCGACCGGGACGAGGGCCTCTACCTGGTGTCGCTCGACGGGAACGGCAAGCCGGTCGCCGAACTCGTCGCCTCGACCGGCCAGACGACGGCCGTGAAGTATCTCGGTACGAGTGTCCCGGGCACGATCACCTTCGATCGCATCGGCCAGGGCGTGGACCTGGGCTGGGACTTCTCCCGGGTCGACACCGACGTATGGCTGACACTCGTCCACGAGCGGACGGGGGAGCGATCGCGGCGGAAGATCTGGTCCACGGATCCGGCCGCCCCCGGGGGGAGGGCTACCGGGACGGACAGCGCATCGGCTGGCGTTGGAACGGCTCGAATCTCCTCAACCCACTGCAGGCCGCGTACAACGGTGCCTACACCTGGGAGATCACTGCGAGCCCGGACGACAGCATCGGGCCGGAGGTGAAGGTCATGGTGAACCGGGCCGCCGCGCCACACGACTACAACGACAACGGGACACCCGATGTCCTGCTGTTCAACGCCTACGGCCCCCTTCTGCGCGGCGACACCAATAGAACACCGTCCGGTGACGGAATCCGACGTGCTCCGGACTACCTCCCCCAGGTCGGACGCGGCTGGAACATCTACGACCGCGCCGAGTCGGTCGGGACGTCGCCGGCACCCGCGTGGGCGACGTGGTCGGCAGGAGACCTCGTCGCACGCGACAAGGACGGTGTCCTGTGGCTGTACATGGGCAAGGGCGACGGCACCTTCGCTCGCGATGAATATCGGGGGCGAGATCCGCACCGCGGCCGATCATGCGGTGTGTGGTCGCGCGTGCGACTTCGAACGACCGCTGCCCGCCTGCGCGGCGATCGCCTGCAAGAACGGCAGGATCGCGGCCGTCACTGTCGCCCCCGAGACCGCCGCCAGCGCGGTCATGATCTCCATGTTGCCGGTATACGTGTACACACGCAGACCGCACACTTCGTGCGCGGCGAGCTCGCGCCACGCTGGGTCCGTGTCAGTGGCCGCCAGGTGGTCCCTGAGCTCCTCCAGAAGGAGAGAGTTCTCGGTCGACCGGGGCTCGCCGCCGGTCTTCGCCCGGTCCCACCATTTGCGCACGTCAGCAGGGCTGGGCGAGCCCGGCAGCCACTCCTTGCAGATCGCAAGCACATCCCCGCGCTGAGCCTGTCTCTTCTGGCTACTCACCGCGAGTCTCCTCCTCGCGTCCAGCATCGAGTTCCCATCCTGCCCAACGCTGATACCCAGTAGGGGGGAGTTCCTCTCGCCGACGCTCTCCGGCTCCCGACACGCCTGACTGATCGTTTCAGAATGAGGTTCGAAGTCGTCTCAAGCAGATGATGCTGCATGCGAGTTGGAGGAGACCGAGGTGGAGGTCGGCGCGTATCTCGTAGCGGATGCGGAGACGTTTGAACTGGTGGAGCCAGGCGAACGTCCGCTCGACGAACCAGCGGGTCTTGCCCAGTCCTGAGCCGTGCGGAACACCTCGACGGGCGATCTTGGGTGTGATGCCGCGGGCCCGGAGGATGCGGCGGTACTTGTCGAAGTCGTAGCCGCGGTCGGCGAACACGCGTCGGGAGCGGCTACGGGGCCGGCCGACCAGCCCGCGGATGGTCGGGATCGCGTTCAGGAGTGGAATGAGCTGGGTGACGTCGTGCCGGTTTCCGCCGGTCAGCGAGACGGCGAGCGGTGTGCCGTGCCGGTCGACGATCAGATGGTGCTCGCTGCCCGGCCGTGCCCGGTCGACCGGCGAAGGTCCGGTGTGAGGGCTCGAGCCGCTTCACGCCGGTGACGGATGTCTTGAATCCCCCCCCGGGCCTGCGAGGCCTCCTCAAAGAGCGGCACCGTCACCGGCGATTTCGTGGGGTGACGCGGACCCCGGACTGATGCCTCGGTGGAGCAGGTGGCGGGCCCGGGTCTGCAGGAGCGCGGCGGCGTGCGATGAGTCGCTCCTGGAGGGGGCGTCGACGCGCTGCCGTTGGTTCCTGCGGGAAGCCACGGAGGCATCGGGTAGCCGTCGGACCAGAGGCGGCGGGCCGTGATCGGCTACACCACGACAAGGGACGTGACCCCACGGAGGGGCGACACGCGATGCGGATCACCCCTCCTGCGGTCGGCGCTCACACCACCAATGGGCCAGATGGGCTCGTGACACCGCTTGGACGACGCAACAAATACGCGCAGACGTACGACGGATTCACTTCCTCACGCCACGTCACCCATGCAGACGATTTATCTGATTTACAGTCTATTGCTGTGAAGTGTGCGGGAATGCTCCCATGTGACGCCCCATCACCACCTCCGGCAGGGGCCGATCTGCGTCCCCTGCCCGGGGTGAGCCTGCGAGCCGGCACAGGCAGCAGGCCGGCGGCCCAGACCAGCGACAAGAAAGGTTCTGCCATGGCATTGGATGTCATCCGGTGGGCTCCACCCGTCTCGAGCCTGCAACTCAATCTGCTCAAACGGGGAGCCTTCGCCCTGCTCCCCGCATCGCTCCTGGCGGCAGTCCTGGCCCCGACCCACGCCTATGCCGCAGAAGCCCCCGTGTTGCTGGGGACCACCGCCAGTTACGGGGTCCTGGCCGGTTCGACGGTCACCAACACGAACCCCACCGTCATCAACGGCGACCTGGGGCTCTATCCGGGCACAGACGTGACCGGCTTCCCGCCCGGCATCATCAACGGAGTGCGACGCGTATTCCCCAACGCCGCCGCCGGTCAGGCGAAGTCCGACCTCGTCGTCGCCTACGACGACGCGGCAGGCCGGGGACCCGGGACCATTCTCGATTCGGACGAGCTCGGCGGACGGACGCTGGCGCCCGGCGTCTACACGGCCCCGGCGGACCCGGCGTCCCTGAAACTCACCGGGACGCTCACCCTCGACGGCCAGAACGACCCCAACTCCGTCTTCATCTTCCGGACCCCCTCGACCCTGATCACGGCTTCTTCGAGTTCCGTGGAATTCATCAACGGAGCAAATGCCTGCAACGTGTTCTGGCAGGTGGGCAGCTCCGCCACCCTCGGCACGACCACCCAGTTCAAGGGCACCATCCTGGCCATGCAGTCCATCACGCTGAACAACAGCGCCGTGATCGAAGGTCGCGCCCTGGCGCGTGAGGCCGCGGTCACGATGGACAACAACACCATTACGAGGCCGACCTGCGCCGTCGGCCCGCCTGGACCTCCCGGACCGACTGGACCTACCGGCCCGACGGGATCGCCTGGCCCGACCGGTGCACCCGGACCCGACGGCAGCACCGGGCCGACCGGTGCACCCGGACCCGACGGCAGCACCGGGCCGACCGGTGCACCCGGACCCGACGGCAGCACCGGGCCGACCGGTGCACCCGGACCCGACGG
>NZ_JBEZYN010000005.1:0-40341 GCF_040638605.1 Streptomyces sp. NPDC026092 | reverse complement strand
GACGGCAGCACCGGAGCACCTGGCCCCACCGGTTCTGCCGGCCCTGCCGGACCCACAGGACCCGTCGGACCCACGGGGCCTGCTGGACCCGCCGGACCCGGAAAGCCTGATCACGGTCACGGTCACGACGAGGGCGAGCACGGTCACGGTCACGACGAGGGCGAGCACGGTCACGGTCACGACGAGGGCGAGCACGGTCACGGTCACGACGAGGGCGAGCAGGGTCACGGTCACGACGAGGGCGAGCAGGGCAAGCCCCCGTGGGGGGCCGGCTTCCTGCCGGGCAGCCTTGACGATGCTCTGGGCCACGCGCTTCCCCGCCATCCGGGACCGGCAGCATGGCTGCCTCTGCGGCCGCGCTGGTATTAAGTCCCCGCGTTCGCGGGTGGCGGCACATTGCACCCCAGCGTGCGTGGCGCTTCCAGATCCTCCTCATGGAATCCCGACCGAGTGGGGCGACGAGCACTCCTGGCCAATTTCAGAGATCGCCATCACCCCCGGCGGAGGGTTCATCTTCTACACCGCGGGACCCAAGCGACCTCGGTCGGAGAACGTGCAGCTCCTCTTGGTATAGGAGGTCGAGCCCGATAACCTGAGGGCAGACGTAGGGCCGACGAAACGGCCATGAGGCTCCGTCCCCAACACGGGGGCGGAGCCTCTGCGCGTTGGAATGTGAATCCGTCGCGCGCGAGTCCAAAGCCGTTTGCTGAGCTGGCGCGACGCTCGGGCGGCCCGCCGAGTAGCCCCGGATGGGACAGGGTTTGGACGGCGTTCGGACACAAGGACAGGAAAGGACTGACAAGGGTAGGGAAGAGGGGGACAACTTCACCCTGCTTGACCAGGCAATACGTCAATCCTGGGCATCTAAAACCAAGGGCCGCCAAGATCCCCAAAGGACTCATAATCCGTCGGCCGTGGGTTCGAGTCCCACCCGCCCCACCGAGAAGAAACGTCGTGACCAGGCACTTCCCCTGGTCGGGCGTGATCCCGAAGGGCCTCCGGGGCCCGTCCCAGGCAGGAAAGCACACCTGGCTGGGCAAAAGGTGGACGCGGCGCGCGGCGCGTTCCAACCGCCCGTTCGGCGCATCCCTGACCGTGTCCCGCGTCACGTTCGGAGCGTCGCGCGCTCTCCCCTCGCTCGTACCTCGCCCACGGGGCCGACCCCTGTCCTGCCGACCTGGCGATGGCGGCAGTGTGATCTGCATATGCCAGAGGTTCATACCTCTGGCAGTTGCCGACTACGATCACCGCGACCACGCAACCCTCACAGGTTGTGCACATCTCGCAAGTAGACAGGGGGGGACATGCGTTCAAGATTCGGGATCACTTCCGTATCTACCGTGGTGTCTCTAGTTCTCGCTGCCCAAGTGCCGGCCCTGGCCGCTGACACTCCGACACCAGCGGCCGCGGCAGGGGCCCGTGCCGAAAAGGTGACCGAGGCCGCCGACCTTCGGTCGGCGCGTCTGGCAGCCGTCCTCGGGGGACAGCGGGTCGAGGCGCTCGCCGAACGGACGGAGGTGGCCTCGACGTGGGCCAATCCGGACGGCACCCTCACCACGGAGACCGCGTCCACGCCCGTACGGATCAAGGAAGCGGGCGTCTGGAAGCGCCTCGACACCACACTCACCGACACCGGGACCCGGGTGGAGCCCGAGACCGCCGTCGCCGACGTGGAACTGTCCGACGGCGGTACGGAGGACTTCGCCAGCGTGTCGCGGGGCAGCCGCACCTTCGGGCTCGACTGGCCCAAGTCGCTTCCCGCCCCCGAGCTCGACGGCGACACCGCCGTCTACGCCAACGCGGTGCCGGGCGGCGATCTGCACGTGACCGCCCTGCCCCACGGGTTCTCCGAGTCGCTCATCCTGCACAAGCGCCCGACCGCGCCGGTGGAGCTGCGTCTCCCGGTCACGCTCGACGGCATGCGGCTCGAGAAGACGGCATCGCGTCACCTGCGTCTCGAGAGCGAGACGGGCGCCCTGATCGCCAGCGCCCCGGCCCCTCGGATGTGGGGTGAAGGGGTCGACCCCAAGTCCGGTGATCCCACGCACTCGATGGAGATCGCCACCTCCGTCGAGGAGGGCCCCGACGGCACCGTGCTCGTCCTCAAGCCCAGCATGGAGTTCCTGACCGACCCCGCGGTCGAGTACCCGGTGAACATCGACCCCACCACGACGCTCGGCGCGTCCACCGACACCTGGGTCGCGACCAACTACCCCGATTCCCAGCGGGGCTCCACCGAGCTGAAGGCGGGAACGTACGACGCCGGTACCACCAAGGCGCGCTCCTACGTCAAGTTCGACGTGGCGAAGTTCGCGGGCAAGCACATCCTGAGCAGCGAGTTCCGGCTCCACTCGTACTGGTCGTCCAGCTGCTCCACCGCCGGCTCGGGTGTCGCGGTCAACCGGATCACCGCGAACTGGGACCCCAGCGCGGTGACCTGGGGAGCGCAGCCGGCCACCACGGCCACCGACAGCGTGGTGTCCAAGTCCGCGTACGGCTACAGCTCGGCCTGCCCGGCCAACTTCATGCGCTGGAACGTGGCCGGCATCGTGCAGGCCTGGGCCGGCGGAGCTCCCAACTACGGCCTGCAGGTACGTGCCGTGAGCGAGACCGACTCGCTGAGCTGGCGGCGGTTCCGTTCGTCCAACTACGTGGACGGCTCGCAGGGCCCCACGGAGCCCGCTCTCGTAGTGACCTACAACACCAAGCCGGGCGTGGCCGCGCCGGTCTCGCCCGCGAACGGGGCCGTGACCGCGGACACCACGCCCACCCTGCAGGGGAAGGCCCCTGACGCGGACGGCAACACCGTCCGCGTGACCTTCGAAGTGTGGAACAAGGACGGCACCACCAGGGTGACGACGGGCAACTCGGCCTTCGTCGCTCCGGGCGCCGTCGGCTCCTGGACCTCCGGTGCGCTCGCCCCCGGCGCCTACAAGTGGCGGATGTCCGCGTACGACGGCACGGACTGGAACGGGATCTGGAGCCCCTGGAGCACGCTGACCATCGACACGACGACGCCCGCCGCGCCGTCGATCAGCTCCACCGCGTACCCCGCCGACGGGCTCTGGCACGGCAACCCCGGCCAGTCGGGAGCGTTCGCCGTCTCCGACCCCTCGGGCAAGGCCGTGTCGGCGGAGTACTCCCTGGACGGCGGCGCGACGAACGTCGTCGCGCTCTCCGGCGGAAAGGGCACGCTGAACGTCGCCCCGCCCACCCGAGGCGTCCACGTCCTGTCCGTCCGGGTCAAGAACGCGGCCGGCACGTGGTCGGAATCGACGGACCACACGTTCCGCGTCGGCAGCCTCACCGGCAACCTCGACACCTCCTTCATCGCCGAGGTCGCCGAGACCCACTTCGCCGAGACGCTCCACCCCGCGGAGGACGCCGAGTACGTCGAGCCTCCCGCGGGTGAGGAGTACCCCGAGATCGACGACACCCCGCCCGGCTACGTGGACCAGCGCGATCCCGAGGTGGTGGAGACCGAGGAGTCCGTTCTCAGCCGACCGGTGGTCGAGCTGCCCGCCACGGCCGACGCGAGCATCGTCGGAACCGGCGTCAACGGTGATTCGCAGACGGTGCTGAACATGCCGGACGGGAACCCGGCCCCCGCGGAACTGAGCGAGAGCGGGCTCATCGTCTACCCCAACACGCAGACGGACGCCGACACCCTCGCGATCCGGACAGCGGTCAACTCCGTCGAGACCTTCCACCTGCTGCGCAGCCCCGCCGCACCGCAGAGCTTCTCCTACAAGCTGGATCTCCAGCCGGGCCAGACCGCCATCGAGACGGGCGCCAACGGCGTCCTCATCTCCGATGAGACGAACAACGTGACGCTCATATCCGCTCCGGCCGCGCTGGACGCCAAGGGGCAGTCCATTCCGGTCTCCCTCGAGCTGACCGGCGACACCATCACCGTCGCACTGAACCCCGCCGCCGGTCAGGCCGTCTCGTACCCGGTCCTTCTCGACCCCTCGTACTGGACCAACTACATGACGGGGTCGGAGAAGTGGTACTGCCTGACGAACCCCATCGACTGCACCTGGGTGAAGAGCTCCGCCACGGTCGCCCTCGAGCAGGCCGAGAAGTGGTACGCGCGGTCTACCCTGTACCAGGGCATCGGTGACGCCTTCCGGCACTGCTACTGGAACGCTCGCATGGAGATCCGCCTGAGCACGGACGACACCTACGAGTTCGCCACCCGTCACGAGTCGGACTCCTCCGGCAAGGACAGGGAGATGGACATGAAGAACAACTCCGTCGGCCGGGGCATCGGCAGGAGCAAGACGGGCCAGCAGAACGCCGTCACGAAGGCGCGCGACGCCTGCCGGGCCGCTCAGCGGAACGGCAGCCTCTGGATCCTCAGGAGCGGCTCCCTCGTGAAGAGCAACAGGTGAGCATGAAACATCTCCGTACCGTCGCAGCAGGCGTTCTCTTCCTGCAGGTCGCCTATGTGGCGATCGCAGAGATCCTCTTCGCCGTCTTCCTGGTGGACACCTCCGAGATCGATCACACGGACCCGCCCGCGGCGGGAGGAGCGTTCCGTATCGCCGCCGAGGTGGCGGTGCTCGGCGTACTGCTCTTCGCCGCCTCGGTGCTCGCATTGCCCAAGAAGTTCGAACGACTGGCCCGACCGGTCAAGCGGACACTCTTCGCGATCGTCGCCCTCCTGGAGGCCGCGATCATCGTGGGCGTCCTGATGAACATCGCGAGGCAGGCTTTCGGGCCCGACGAGATGCTGAACGTCGTCATGATCATTCTCTGTGGCGCCGCGGCGTACGCCTCGGTGGCCGAAGTGCTCGGGCGAGGCGGCCCGACCGTACGGGCCGAGAGGTAGACCCGAGGGCCTCCCTTCCCGCTCCCGCACGACAGTGCTCGACGTCGGGCCGGCGACACGGCTCCGAGGCTCCGCCCCTGGTTCAGGGGGCGGAGCCTCTTCGCGTCGGAAGGGGCCCCACCCCTGTGCGCAGGGGTGTCCCACCCCAGTGGTCGGGGTGGGGGACCCCCTTGCCGGGGGCCTGCAGCGTGGGTCGTGGCTAGGGGGCGGTTAAGGGTGGGGGTGGGCGCCCGGGATGCGTACCGTCGGGCCTATCGGGGTGGTCGGGTGGCTCACAGTGCGGTGAGGCCGGGCCCGTCCAGCCCCAGGCTCCCGGCATGGCACCCGCGGACGCATCGCGTCCGCCGCTGCCGCCGTGCGCGTCGAGCTCATCACAGAGGGGGAGACATGGATGCTCTGGCCGAGGCCCTGCTCGCGGGGGCCGGACCGGACGAGCTGGAACGGCACGCGTTACCCGCGGAGTACGTGGCCGCGCATCTGCGCGCCGCCGACGTCGACATGTTCGCCGGCATCGAGGACCGGGACGTGCGGAAGTCGCTCCAGGTGGGGCGGGTTCCCATGCCCGAGCTCGCGCCGGACGAGGTGGTCGTCGCCGTCATGGCGAGCTCGGTGAACTACAACACCGTCTGGTCCGCCACGTTCGAGCCGAAGCCCACGTTCGACTTCCTCGAGCGGTACGGCCGCCAGGGCGGCGACGCCGCCCGGCACGACCTGCCGCACCACGTCCTCGGCTCCGACGCCGCCGGCGTCGTCGTCCGGGTCGGGGCCGGGGTCCGGCGCTGGAAGGTCGGCGACCACGTGGTCGTCTCGTGCGTCCAGGTCGACTCCGAGGAGCCGGCCACCCACGCCGACGCGATGCTCGGCGCCGAACAGCGCATCTGGGGCTACGAGACCAACTTCGGCGGCCTCGCCCACTACAGCGTCGTCCGCGCGAGCCAGCTGCTGCCCAAGCCCGGCCATCTGACCTGGGAGGAGGCCGCCGGGGTCATGCTGACCGCGGCGACCTCCTACCGGATGCTCGTCAGCGACAAGGGAGCCCGCGTCAAGCAGGGCGACATCGTGCTGATCTGGGGCGCGACCGGCGGACTCGGCGCCTTCGCCGTCCAGATGGTGAAGAACGCCGGAGGCATCCCGGTCGGCGTCGTCGGCTCCCCGCGCAAGGCCGAACTCCTGCGCCGCCTCGGCTGCGACGTCGTCATCGACCGCTCCGAGATCGGCCTCGGCGGCGACGCCGCCCCCAGCCCGGAACGCACGATCGAGCTCGGCAAGGCGCTCGGCCGCGAGATCCGCCGCCAGGTCGGCGAGGACCCGCACATCGTCTTCGACTACATCGGCCGCGCCACCTTCGGCATCTCCGTCTTCGTCGTCCGCCCCGGCGGCACCGTCGTCACCTGCGGCTCCAGCACCGGTTACGACCACCACTTCGACAACCGCTACCTGTGGATGAACCTGAAGCGCGTCGTCGGCAGCCACGCGGCGAACCTCCAGGAGCAGGCCGAGTGCAACCGGCTCTTCCGGCTCGGGCACCTCTCCCCGATCCTCTCCGAGGTCTATCCGCTCGCCGAGGTCGGCGAAGCGGCCCGGCTCGTCCAGGAGAACCGCCACACCGGCAAGGTCGGCGTGCTCTGCCTGGCACCCGAGGAGGGCCTCGGCGTCACCGACCCCGAACTCCGTGCCCGCCTCGGCGAAGCACGCATCAACCCCCTGCGCGCCACGGCCGGGGCGGTCTGACATGACGGACCGACAGATCGGGATCCTCGCCACGGGCTCGTACCTGCCCAAACGCGAGGTCGACAACGAGGAGATCGCCGCCCGCGTCGGGGTCACCCCCGAGTGGATCGAGCGGAAGACCCAGATCCGTTCGCGGCGCTACGCCGCCCCCTACGAGGCCACCTCCGACCTGGCCGTGCGCGCCGCCGAGAACGCCCTCGAACAGGCCGGGCTCGCCGCGGACCGGATCGACTACCTCATCGTCTCCACCTCGACCGGCGACTTCCCCCAGCCCCCCACCTCCTACCTCGTGCAGACGGCCCTCGGCGCCGTCAACGCCGCCTGCTTCGACGTCAACGTCGTCTGCAGCGGCTTCGTCTACGCCCTCGAACTGGCCCGCTGCCTCGTCGCCGCCGCACCCGACAGCCGGGTCCTGGTCATCGGCGCCGACCTCTACTCCCGCATCCTCGACTTCGACGACCGCCGCACCGCCGTCCTCTTCGCCGACGGCGCAGGCGCCGCCGTCGTCGGCTCGGTACCCGCCCCGTACGGGATCATCGGCGTCGACCTCGCCAGCCGTGGCGACGCCCACGGCCTCATCCGGGTCGAAGCCGGCGGCAGCCGGAACCCGGCCTCGGAGGCCACCGTCGCCGAGGGCGGCCACTTCTTCCGCATGGACGGCAGAGGCGTACGGGACTTCGTCGCCGACCACGTCCCGCAGGCGCTCGGCGGGCTCGCCCGGCGCACCGGCGTGGACCTGGCACGAGTGGACCACTTCGTGCCCCACCAGGCCAACGGCGTCCTGCTGAGCGACGTCGTGGAGCGCGCGGGCCTGACCCGCGCCGTGACCCACCGCACCTTGCGCACGTACGGAAACGTGGGCAGCGCGTCGGTTCCCGTCGCTCTCGACGACGCCCATCGCAGCGGGGCCCTGTCCCCGGGACAGCTGGTGCTGCTCGCCGGATTCGGCGGCGGCATGTCGATCGGAGCGGCACTTCTGACCTGGGGGACCGGAGCATGACCGAGAGCGGTATCAGCACCAGTACCAGTACGACCACTACTGCCACTGCTACGACCACGAGCGCCGACCCCGCCATCCGCCGCGTCGGCATCGTCGGCAGCGGCATCATGGGCAGCGGCGTCGCCGAACTGTGCGCCCGAGCAGGACTGGACGTCATCGTCCAGGTGTCCTCCGCCAACTCCCTCGTCACCGGACCCCAGCGGCTGACCCGGTCCCTCGACCGGGGCGTCGCCAAGGGCAAGCTGACCGAGCAGGAGCGCGACGCGGCCCTCGACCGGGTCTCCTTCACCCGCGACCTCGGCGAACTCGCCGACCGGCAGCTCGTGATCGAGGCGATCAAGGAGGACGAGCCGCTGAAGCTGGAGCTGTTCGCCACCCTCGACAAGATCCTCACCGACCCGGACGCGATCCTCGCCTCCAACACCTCCTCGCTGCCCATCGTGCGGCTCGCCGGCGCCACCAGCCGGCCCGGCCAGGTGCTCGGCATGCACTTCTTCAACCCCGCAACGGTCATGCCGCTGGTCGAGATCGTCGACTCGGTGCTCACCGAACCGCGGGTGAGCGAGCGGTCCCTGGCCTTCGTGAAGGACGTCCTCGGCAAGAAGCCGATCAAGTCCCCCGACCGGGCCGGCTTCGTCGTGAACGCCCTGCTCTTCCCGTACCTCCTCTCCGCCGTCCGGATGCTCGACTCCGGCCTCGCGACCGCCCAGGTCATCGACGACGGCATGGTCCACGGCTGCTCGCACCCCATGGGGCCGCTGCGTCTTGTCGACCTCATCGGCGTGGACACCACCGTCTCCATCGCGCAGGCCATGTACGAGGAGTTCAAGGAGCCCCTGTACGCGCCCCCGCCGCTGCTGCTGCGCATGGTCGACGGCGGTCTGCTGGGCAAGAAGTCCGGCCGGGGTTTCTACGCGTACGGCTGAGTCTCCTCTTCCGTTCTGTTCTGTTCTCCTTCGCTCCCTCACCCCCTTCAGCACACCCTCGCCGCGCCCTTCAGCGTGCCCGCGCGACCACGGAAAGGACGAGCACACCATGGACACTGCAGTGCCCGAGGAGCCCATCGCCGTCGTCGGGATGGCCTGCCGCTTCCCCGGAGCGGCGGGGCCCGAGGCGTACTGGCGGCTGCTCACGGCCGGCGAGAGCGCGGTGTCCGACCGGTCGCCCGACGACCGTCCCGGCCTCCCGGCCGGGGCGGTCTCCCGGCCGGCCGGATTCCTCGACGGTGTCGACGCGTTCGATCCCGAGTTCTTCGGGATCACCCCGCGGGAGGCGGCGGCCATCGACCCGCAGCAGCGCCTCATGCTCGAACTCGCCTGGGAGGCGCTGGAGAACGCCGGAGTCGTCCCGGGCACGCTCCAGGGGGCGCGGGCCGGTGTCTTCGTCGGCGCGATCTGGGACGACTACGCGAAACTGGCCCACGAGTACGGCTCCGACGCCGTCACCCACCACACCATCACCGGCGTCAGCCGGGGCATCATCGCCAACCGGGTCTCCTACGTCCTCGGTCTGCGCGGCCCCAGCCTCGTCGTCGACACCGCCCAGTCCTCCTCGCTCGTCGCCGTCCAGCTCGCCTGCGAGAGCCTGCGCAAGGGCGACTCCGAGCTGGCCCTCGCGGGCGGGGTGAGCCTGAACCTGGTTCCCGAGGGCTTCACCGTCGCCGAACGGTTCGGCGCGCTGTCGCCCGACGGGCGTACGTACACCTTCGACGAGCGCGCCAACGGCTATGTACGGGGCGAGGGCGGTGGCGTCGTCGTCCTGAAGACCCTGAGCCGGGCCCGCGCCGACGGCGACACCGTCCACGGTCTCGTCCTGGGCGGCGCCGTCAACAACGACGGCGGCGGCGACAACCTCACCGCCCCGCACGGAGCCGCCCAGGAGGAGGTGCTGCGCCGCGCCTACGAGCGGGCCGGCGTCGACCCCGCCGCCGTCCGCTTCGTCGAGCTGCACGGCACCGGCACCCCCCTCGGCGACCCCATCGAGGCGGCCGCGGTCGGCGCCGTCCTCGGGCACGGCAGCGGCCGGGCGGCCCGGACTCCTTTGCTCGTCGGCTCCGTGAAGCCCACCATCGGCCACCTGGAGGGCGCCGCGGGCATCGCGGGCCTCATCAAGGCGGTTCTCGCTCTGCGGGAGCGTGCCCTCCCCGCGAGCCTCGGGTTCCGCTCCGCCAACCCCGCCATCCCTCTCGACGACCTCCGGCTGCGGGTGAACGACCGCCTCAGCCCTCTGGAGGGCGGTGACGGGGAGGGAGGCTCGGGCGGAGACGGTCGGCTTCTCGCGGGTGTCTCGTCGTTCGGCATGGGCGGTACCAACTGCCACCTCGTTCTGGCCGATCCGGGGGCGGTCGTGGAGCAGGAGGGGGCGCTGCCGTCGGTCTCCGTACCCCTCCCGCTCGCCGTTTCCGGTCGTACCCCCGACGCCCTGCGCGCTCAGGCCGACGCCCTGCTCGCCCACCTGGACGCCCACCCCGAGCAGCGCCTCGACGACATCGCCCACTCGCTGGCGGTCACCCGTACCCACTTCGAGCACCGGGCCCTCGTCCTCGCCGAAGGCCCCGACGCGGCGCGGGCCGCGCTCGCCGGGCTCGCCGCCGGGACCAACCCCGCCACCGCGACGACGGGCACCGTCCGCCCCGGCGGACTCGCCTTCCTCTTTACGGGGCAGGGCAGCCAACGCGTCGGCATGGGACGGGAGTTGTACGACAGGTATCCCGTGTTCGCCGCGGCCCTGGACGAGGTCTGCGACCTGCTCGACGAGCATCTCGACCGCCCCCTGCGCGAGGTCATGTTCGGGACCGGAACCGAAGAGGACTCGGCGGACGCCGGGCCGCTGCACCGGACCGCGTACACCCAGCCCGCGCTCTTCGCCTACGAGACCGCGCTCTTCCGCCTGTTGAGCCACTGGGGTCTCGCCCCCGACGTCGTCGTCGGCCACTCCGTCGGCGAGATCGCCGCGGCCCACTGCGCCGGGGTCCTCTCCCTCAAGGACGCCGCCGCCCTCGTCGCCGCGCGCGGCCGGCTCATGCAGGAGCTGCCGGAGGGCGGGGCCATGGTCTCCGTCCAGGCCTCCGAGGAGGAGGTGCAGCCCACCCTCGCGGGGTTCGACGGCAAGGTCTCCGTCGCGGCCCTCAACGGCCCGCTGGCCACCGTGCTCGCCGGCGACGAGGACGCCGTGCTCGACCTCGCCGAACTGTGGCGGGGCCGGGGGCGCAAGGCCACCCGGCTGCGCGTCAGCCACGCGTTCCACTCGCCCCGCATGGACCCGATGCTCGAGGCCTTCCGCGAGGTGGCGGCCGGCCTCGACTACCGGGCGCCCCGCATCGACGTGGTCTCCAATCTGACCGGTCGTACCGTCGTCGCCGAGTCCATCGCCACGCCCGAGTACTGGGTGCGGCACGCCCGCGAGGCCGTCCGCTTCCGCGACGGCATGGGCGCGCTCGCGGAACGCGGCGTGCGTCTCTTCCTGGAGATCGGGCCGGACGCGGTCCTCGCGGCGATGGGCCGCGACTGTCTGCCGGACCGGGACGGGGCCGTGTTCGCCGCGACCGCGCGGCGCGGCAGGCCCGAGGTGCCCGCGCTGCTCGGCGCGCTCGCCGCCGTCCACACGCACGGGGCCACCGTGGCGTGGGAGCGGATCGCCGCCGACCGGGGGGCCCGCCGGGTGCCCCTGCCGACGTACGCCTTCCAGCGCCGCTCCTACTGGCTGTCCACGCCCGCCGGCGGAGCCCGGAACGCGCTCTCCCGGGGCGTCTGGAGCCCCCTGGACCTCGCTCCGGTGCAGGAGCCGGCCGGCCTGTGGGCCCTCGCGGGCCACGACGACTTCGGCCTGGTCACGGCCCTCACCACCGCCACCGGAGGCGTGACCGTCCACCCGGACGTGACCACCCTGGCGGCGGCCGCGTCGCAGGCCGGGGCGCCCGAGGTGATCCTCGTACCGTGCCCCGTACGTCAGGCCGAGCCCGAGGCCGGGGAGGAGCGCTCCGACGCCGACCGGATCCTCGACCAGGTGCGCGCCTGCCTCGCGGACGACCGCCTCACCGGGGCCCGCCTGGTGTGCGTCACGCGCGGCGCCGTCTCCGCCGGGGCTGAGGACGGGGCGCCGGACCCGGCCGGCAGCAGGCTGTGGGGCCGGCTTCGCGACCTGCGTGCCCAACACCCGGACCGGGTAGGCCTGTTGGACCTGGGCAGTGCGCGGGAGTCGCTGCGGGCGCTGCCCGCCGCGATCGCCTCGGGCGAGCCCGAGATCGCCCTGCGCGACGGCACCCTGCTGGTGCCGGGCAGCGGGCGGCGTGCGGTGGCCCGTGGCGAAGACGTCGCCCCGGCGGACACGACCGCGACGCGGCCGGGGACGGCCGTCGCGCCCGGCGCGGCCGGGCTCGCGGGCCGGGTCGCCGGACTGTCCCGGGAGGCGGCCGAGCGGCTGGTCGAGGAATCCGTCCGTACCGATGTCGCCGCTGTCATGGGGTACGCCTCGGCCGACGCCGTCGACACCGTACGCACCTTCAAGGAGCTCGGGTTCGACTCCCTCACCGCGGTGGAGCTGGGCGACCGGCTGAGTACGACCGCCGGATTCCGCCTCCCGGCCACGCTGATCTTCGATCACCCCACGACCGAGGCCGTCGTCCGGTACGTACGCGACGAACTCCTCGGCGCGCCCGAGGACTCCACGGCCGCCGCCCGGACCACGTCCGGCCCCGCCGCCCCCGAGGACGACCCGATCGTCGTCGTGGGGATGGGGTGCCGGTATCCGGGTGGGGTGGCGTCGCCCGAGGATCTGTGGCGGTTGGTGGAGTCGGGTCGGGACGCGGTTTCTGGGTTCCCGGTGGATCGTGGGTGGGATCTGGAGGAGTTGTACGACCCGGAGGCGGAGCGCCCCGGGACGTCGTACACACGCGAGGGCGGCTTCCTGCATGAGGCGGCCGAGTTCGACGCTGAGTTCTTCGGGATCTCGCCGCGTGAGGCGTTGGCGATGGATCCGCAGCAGCGGTTGCTCCTTGAGGTCTCGTGGGAGGCGCTTGAGCGGGCCGGGATCGATCCGGCCGTCCTGCGCGGCAGCGCCACCGGCGTCTACGCGGGAACGTTCACCTTCCGAGACCAGGGCGACACCGGACAGGGCGGCGCCGAGGGTCAGCGGATGACCGGCAGCGCGGCAAGCGTGCTTTCGGGTCGTGTGGCGTACTCGTTCGGTCTTGAGGGGCCGGCGGTGACGGTGGACACGGCGTGCTCGTCGTCGCTGGTGTCGCTCCACATGGCGGTGCAGGCGTTGCGTCAGGGGGACTGCTCCTTGGCGTTGGTGGGTGGGGTGACGGTGATGTCGTCGCCGGGCACGTTTGTGGAGTTCAGTCGGCAGAAGGGGTTGTCGGCGGACGGGCGGTGCAAGGCGTTCGCGGCGTCGGCGGATGGCACGGGCTGGGCCGAGGGTGTGGGTGTGCTCGTGGTCGAGCGGCTCTCGGATGCCGTACGCAACGGGCGCAAGATCCTCGCGGTGGTGCGGGGTACGGCGGTGAACCAGGACGGTGCTTCGAACGGGCTGACCGCTCCCAACGGTCCGTCCCAGCAGCGGGTGATCCGTAAGGCTTTGGCGGAGGCCGGGCTCTCGGCCAGCGATGTGGACGCCGTTGAGGCGCACGGGACCGGGACCCGGCTGGGTGACCCGATCGAGGCTCAGGCGCTGCTCGCGACGTACGGGCAGGATCGGGCGGCCGGTGAGCCGTTGTGGTTGGGGTCGCTCAAGTCCAACATCGGGCATGCGCAGGCTGCTGCCGGTGTCGGTGGTGTGATCAAGATGGTCATGGCGATGCGGCACAAGGTGCTGCCCCGCACGCTCCATGTGGATGAGCCGACGCCTTTCGTGGACTGGGAGTCGGGTGCGGTCGCGTTGCTCACCGAGCAGCGTGACTGGCCCGAGACCGGTCGGCCGCTTCGTTCGGCGGTGTCGTCGTTCGGGATCAGCGGGACCAACGCACATGTCGTGCTTGAGCAGGCCCCGGTCGAGGTCACGGACGGCCGTCCTGAGGTCGCCGCGCCGCCCCGGCCGCTGCCCCTCGTCCTCTCCGCCACCTCGCCGCAGGCGTTGGCGGAGCAGGCGGCCCGGCTCCGTACCCGTCTCGACGCCCTGGACGAGGTGAGCCTGCCGGCCCTCGGGCGCTCCCTCGCCCTTGAGCGGACCGCCTTCGCCCACCGGGCGGCCGTGCTCGCCGAGAGCGCCGACGACCTCCGGGAAGGACTGGACGCGCTGGCGGCCGGCGGAGCGTCCGGCCGGCTCGTCACCGGCGCGCAGGTGAGCGGGCGGACCGCCTTCCTCTTCACCGGTCAGGGCAGCCAGCGGCCGGGCATGGGGCAGGGACTGTACGACTCCCACCCGGTGTTCGCGGCCGCCTTCGACGCGGTGTGCGCGGAGCTCGACCGGCACGTCGGGCGCTCGGTGCGCGAGGTCGTCTTCGCCGGTCCCGACGACTGGGAGGAGGGGCTGCTGGACCAGACGCTGTTCACGCAGACGGGCCTGTTCGCCCTGGAGGTGGCCCTCTTCCGGCTCGCCGAGAGCCTGGGCGTCACCCCCGACTACGTCGCCGGCCACTCGATCGGCGAGCTGGCCGCCGCCCATGTCGCGGGCGTCCTGTCGCTGGCCGACGCGGCCGCGCTGGTCGCGGCGCGCGGCAGGCTGATGCAGGCGCTTCCCCAGCACGGTGCCATGGTGTCCGTCCTGGCCCCCGAGGCCGAGATCGCGCCGCTGCTCGCGGGCCGTGAGCACGAGGTGGCCATCGCCGCCGTCAACGCGCCCGGCTCCGTGGTGATCTCCGGCGACACGGACGTGGTCCTCGGCCTCGCCCGTGACCTCGGCGCCCGTGGGGTGAAGACCCGTCGCCTGACGGTCAGCCACGCCTTCCACTCACCCCACATGGACCCGATGCTCGACGACTTCCGTGCTGTCGCCGAGGGCCTGGCCTACGCGGCGCCGGTCATCCCGATCGTCTCCGACGTGACCGGCGAGGTGATCCCGGCCGAGGAGGTGTGCTCGCCCGGCTACTGGGTCCGGCACGTGCGCGAGGCCGTCCGCTTCGCCGACACCGTCGGCACCCTGCGCGACGCGGGCGTCACGACCTTCGTCGAACTCGGGCCCGACGGCGTGCTGTCGGCCCTGGGCCGGGACTGCGTATCGGACGTCTCGGATGTCTCGGACGCCCCGGATGTCTCGGACGTCTCGGACGGGGAGGCGGAGGCGGTGGAGTTCGTACCGCTGCTCCGCAAGGACCGCGACGACGGTCTCGCGCTCGCGCAGGGCCTCGCCCGGCTGTGGGTGCGCGACGCCGGACCGTCCTGGGACACCGAACTCGGCGGTTCGGGGGCGCGCCCGGCCGACCTGCCGACGTACGCCTTCCAGCGCAAGCGGTACTGGGCCGTGCCCGCCCGGTCGGCCGGAGACCTCGGCGCGTCCGGGCTCGCGCCCGCCGAACACCCCCTGCTCGGCGCGGTGCTCACCCGGGCCGACGCCGACGAGACGCTCTTCACCGGACGCATCTCGCTGAAGACCCACCCCTGGCTCGCCGACCACGCGGTCCTCGGCCGGGTGCTGCTGCCGGGCACCGCCTTCGTGGAGCTGGCCGTACGGGCCGGCGGCGAGGCGGGCGCCGGACACCTGGAGGAACTCGCCCTGGAGGCGCCCCTGGTGCTGCCCGAGCGGGGAGCGGTCCGGCTGCAGGTGGCCGTCGGCGCCCCCGACGAGTCCGGGCGCCGCTCGGTGACCCTGCACTCCCGTGTCGAGAACGGCGCGTTCGAGGAGCCGTGGACCCGGCACGCCGGCGGCACCCTCGTACCCGAGGCGACGGGCGGCCCGGGCTTCGACCTGGCGGTGTGGCCGCCGAGGGACGCGCGGCCGGTGGAGCTGACCGGACGGTACGAGGACCTCGCCGGACAGGGCTTCGCCTACGGCCCGGCCTTCCAGGGCCTGCGGTCCGTGTGGCGCCGGGGCACCGAGGTCTTCGCCGAACTCGCCCTGCCCGACGGGCAGAAGGAACAGGCGGCCGGCTTCGGCCTGCACCCCGCCCTCCTCGACTCGGCGCTGCACGCCATCGAACTGGGCGTCCTTCCGGGCACCGGCGAGCCACGGCTGCCGTTCGTGTGGAGCGGCGTCTCGCTGTACGCCACGGGTGCGGCCGCCGCCCGGGTCCGGCTGGCTCCTGCCGGGGCGGGCTCGGTGACCATCGAGCTCGCCGACGCGACGGGCGCGCCGGTCGCCGCGGTCGCGTCGCTCGCGGTACGGGCCGTGTCGGCCGACCAGTTGGCGGCGGCCGGGGGCCGTGCGCACGAGGCGCTGTTCCGGCCGGCCTGGACGGCGGTCCCGAGCGGTGACGGGACGCGGCGCGGGCCCTGGACGGTCCTCGGCGACGAGGCCCTGCTCGGGCTGCCCGCGGCGGAACGGTTCGCCGATGTGGCCGCACTCGGCGAAGCCGTCGCCGCCGGCCGGCCCGCGCCCGCCGTGGCGGTGCTGCCGCTGACCGGCGGGGTGGGCGGTGACGCCGACGCCGATGCCGTACGCGATGCCGTGCACGGGGCCCTCTCCGTCGTACGGAGCTGGCTGGCCGACGAGCGGCTCGCCGAGTCCCGGCTGGCCGTCGTCACCCGCCGGGCGGTCGCCGCCGCGCCCGACGAGGACGTGCACGACCTGCCGAACGCCGCCGTGTGGGGCCTGCTCCGCGCGGCGCAGACCGAGCACCCCGACCGGCTGGTCCTGGTCGACCTGGACGTGGACGCGGAGGCCGTAGCCGCCGAAGCGCTGTCCACGGCGCTCTCCACGGACGAACCGCAGGTGGCCATCCGCTCCGGCGCCCCGCGCGTGCCGCGGCTCGAACGCGCGGTGGTCCCGGACGGCGACACCGGCCCGTGGGACCCGGACGGCACGGTGCTCGTCACCGGCGGCACCGGTGCACTGGGGGCCCTTCTCGCCCGCCACCTTGTCGAGCGGCACGGCGTACGGAGCCTGCTCCTCGTCGGCCGCCGGGGGCTCGCGGCCGACGGCGCCGCCGCCCTGCGGGACGACCTGACGGAGCTGGGTGCGGAGGTCTCCGTAGCGGCCTGCGACGTCGCGGACCGGAAGGCCCTGGCGGAGCTGCTCGCCGGGATTCCGGCCGACCGCCCGCTGCGGGCGGTGGTGCACGCGGCCGGTGTCCTCGACGACGGAGTGCTCGAATCGCTGACGCCCGAGCGCATGGAACGCGTACTCCGGCCCAAGGCGGAGGCCGCGTGGAACCTGCACGAGGCCACCCGCGACACACCGCTGACCGCCTTCGTCCTCTACTCCTCCATCCAGGGCCTCCTCGGCGGCGCCGGCCAGGCCAACTACGCGGCGGCCAACACCTTCCTGGACGCCCTGGCCCACCACCGCCGAGCCCAGGGCCTCCCCGCCACCTCGCTCGCCTGGGGCCCGTGGGCCGACGGCGGCATGGCGGCCGGTCTCTCGGCCGCCGACCGCGACCGGTTCGCCCGCACGGGCATGGTCGCGATCGGCGCCGAGCAGGGCATGGAGCTGTTCGACGCCGCCCTGCGGCTCGACACGGCGGCGGCCGTACCGCTGCCGATCGACCCGGCCGCGCTCCGCGCGCTCGGCGCCGGGCTCCCGCCCCTGCTCAGCGGCCTCGTCCGGCCCACGGCCCACAGGGCGGCCGCGGCCGCGGGCCCGTCCACAGGACCGGCCGGGGGACCCACGCTCGCCGAGCGCCTGGCCGGGCGCACCGAGGACGAGCGGCGCCAACTGCTTCTGGACCTCGTCCGGGCCGAGGTGGCAGGAACCCTCGCTTATGGCGGCGGCGACTCGGTCGACGTGAAGCGGGGCTTCAAGGAGTTGGGACTCGACTCGCTGACCGCCGTCGAACTGCGCAACCGGCTCGGCCGGACGACCGGGCTGCGGCTGTCCGCGACGCTCGTCTTCGACTACCCGACCCCGGAGGCCGTCGCCGGCCACCTGATGACCGTCCTGGCACCCGAACCGTCCACGGCCTCCGCCGACGCCCCCGACGAGAACGAGGTCCGCCGCCTGCTCGCGGCCCTCCCGGTCGACCGCCTGCGCCAGGCAGGACTGCTCGACGGCCTGCTCCGACTCGCGCAGGAGACCGGCACCGGCGGCGACCGAGACGCCCCTCAAGACACCGAAGTTGCTGAAGTCACCGAAGACATCGACGACATGGACGTCGATGCCCTCATCCGCATGGCCCGCGCCGGCTCCGAAGCCTGACACGTTCCGAACGGGAGAGAATCATGACGAACACGGCGCCAGACGAACTCGTCGCCGCCCTCCGCGACTCGCTCAAGGAGAACGCCAGGCTCCGTAAGGAGCACCGGCAGCTGACCGACGCGGCCCAGGAACCCATCGCCATCGTGGGGATGGGGTGCCGGTATCCGGGTGGGGTGGCGTCGCCCGAGGATCTGTGGCGGTTGGTGGAGTCGGGTCGGGACGCGGTTTCTGGTTTTCCGGTGGATCGTGGGTGGGATCTGGAGGAGTTGTACGACCCGGAGGCGGAGCGTCCGGGGACGTCGTATGCGCGTGAGGGTGGCTTCCTGCATGAGGCGGCCGAGTTCGACGCCGAGTTCTTCGGTATTTCGCCGCGTGAGGCGCTCGCGATGGATCCGCAGCAGCGGTTGTTCCTCGAAGTCTCGTGGGAGGCCCTGGAGCGGGCCGGGATCGACCCCGCCGATCTGCAGGGCAGTACCACCGGTGTCTACGCCGGGCAGATGTACTACGACTACGGTCCGCCCCTCCACGACCTGGTGGAGGGCGTCGAGGGCTACCGGCTGACCGGAGGGCTGGCCAGCGTGCTGTCCGGCCGGATCGCGTACTCGTTCGGTCTTGAGGGGCCGGCGGTGACGGTGGACACGGCGTGCTCGTCGTCGCTGGTGACGTTGCACATGGCGGTGCAGGCGTTGCGTCAGGGGGACTGCTCTTTGGCGTTGGTGGGTGGGGTGACGGTGATGGCCTCGCCCGGGACTTTCGTGGAGTTCAGCCGCCAGAAGGGGTTGTCGGCGGACGGGCGGTGCAAGGCGTTCGCGGCGTCGGCGGATGGCACGGGCTGGGCCGAGGGTGTGGGTGTGCTCGTGGTCGAGCGGCTCTCGGATGCCGTACGCAACGGGCGCAAGATCCTCGCGGTGGTGCGGGGTACGGCGGTGAACCAGGACGGTGCTTCGAACGGGCTGACCGCTCCCAACGGTCCGTCCCAGCAGCGGGTGATCCGCCGGGCGCTCGCCGAGGCCGGGCTCGCGCCACGTGATGTGGATGCGGTGGAAGGGCACGGGACCGGGACCCGGCTGGGGGATCCCATCGAGGCTCAGGCGCTCCTCGCGACGTACGGGCAGGACCGGGCAGATGGCGATCCACTGTGGTTGGGCTCGCTCAAGTCCAACATCGGGCATGCGCAGGCTGCTGCCGGTGTCGGTGGTGTGATCAAGATGGTCATGGCGATGCGGCACAAGGTGCTGCCCCGCACGCTCCATGTGGATGAGCCGACGCCTTTCGTGGACTGGGAGTCGGGTGGCGTGGAGCTGCTCACCGAGCAGCGTGCGTGGCCCGAGACCGGTCGGCCCCGGCGTTCGGCGGTGTCGTCGTTCGGGATCAGCGGGACCAACGCGCATGTGGTCCTTGAGCAGGCGCCGGTCGACGTGACGGACGGCGCTCCTGAGGCCCCCGCGCCGCCGCAGCACCCCCTTCCGCTCGTCCTCTCCGCCAAGAGCCCGGGCGCGCTCGCCACGGGAGCACGGCGGTTGCGCGAGCATCTGGCCGAGCACGGGGCCGACCTGGCCGGCGTGGCCGACATCGGCTTCTCGCTCGCCTCCCGCCCGGCCTTCGAGCACCGTGCGGTGGTGCTCGGTGCCGACACGGCGGAGCTGCGCGACGGTCTCCTCGCCCTCGCCGAGGGGCGCCCCGCCCCCGGTCTCGCGTCGGGCGTGGCCGATCGGGTCGGCGGCAAGGTGGCCTGCCTGTTCACCGGGCAGGGCAGCCAGCGGCCGGGCATGGGGCGTGAACTGTACGACGCCCACCCGGTGTTCGCCGAGGCCTTCGACGCGGTGTGCGACGCCGTGGACGGGCTGCTCGAACGTCCGCTGCGCGAGGTCGTGTTCGCCGAGGAAGGCACCGAGACCGCCGACCTCCTGAACAGCACGGCGTTCACCCAGACCGCCCTGTTCGCGCACGAAGTGGCGCTGTTCCGGCTCCTGGAGAGCTGGGGCCTGCGCCCGGACATCCTGATGGGGCATTCGGTCGGCGAGCTGGTCGCCGCTCATGTCGCGGGCGTCCTGTCGCTGGCCGACGCGGCCGCGCTGGTCGCGGCGCGCGGCCGGCTGATGCAGGCGCTCCCGCAGAACGGCGCCATGGTGTCCGTCCTCGCTTCCGAGGCCGAGGTCGCGCCGCTGCTCGTGGGACGGGAGCACGAGGTGACCGTCGCCGCCGTCAACGGGCCGGGGTCCCTGGTGATCTCCGGCGACACGGACGCGGTGCTCGGCATCGCCGAGGAGCTCGGCGCGCGGGGGGTGAAGACCCGTCGGCTCACGGTCAGCCACGCCTTCCACTCGCCCCACATGGACCCGATCCTCGACGAGTTCCGCGCGGTCGCCGGGAAAATGACCTTCTCCGCGCCGACCGTGCCGATCGTCTCCAACGTCACCGGCCGCCTCCTCACGCCGGAGGAGGCGTGCTCCCCGGAGTACTGGGCCGACCACATCAGAGGAGCCGTACGCTTCCACGACGGTCTGCGCACCCTCTGGTCCCAGTCCGTCGCCACCTGCCTGGAACTGGGGCCGGACGCCGTCCTGACGGCCATGGCGCAGGAGGGCCTGGACGCGGAGGCAGCGGCCGAGGTTCCGGTCTCCGCCCCCGTCGCCCCCCTGCTGATCGCCACCCAGCGGCGCGGCCGGCCCCAGGCCCTTACCCTCGCCGAGGCGATGGCGCAGGCCTACACGAGCGGCGCGGTCGAGACGGACTGGCGGGTGCTGTACGCGGGCGCCGACGCCCGGAAGGCCGAGCTGCCCACGTACCCCTTCCAGCACAAGCGGTACTGGCTGGAGCACACCAAGCACACCCCCACCACGCCCGTGGACGGCGGGACCGGCGAAGGCGGCGGCCCGGAGCGGCAGTTCTGGTCCGCCGTGCGGGAGCGGGACCTCGACGGTCTGCGGGACCTGTTCGGCCCGGAGACGGCCGACGCGCTCGCCGGAGTCGTACCGGCCCTTGCCGAGTGGAGCGAGGACAGCGCCCGGCGCTCCGCCGTCGAGAACTGGCGCTACCGCGCCGTCTGGTGGCCCGCGGAGGGTCTCGACGACACCGAACTCACCGGCACCTGGCTGGTCGTCGAGCCCCCGGCTCCCGCCGCCACCGGCCTGGCGGCCGAGATCGCGACCGCCCTGGCCGCGCGGGGCGCCCACCCGGTCCGGGTCGTCGTCGATCCGGCGCGGGCGGACCGGGCGTCCGTCGCCCGGCAGCTCGCCGAAGCCCAAGCCGAAGCCGAAGCCGAGGCGGCGGACGGCACGCCGGTCACGGGCGTCCTGTCCCTGCTCGCCCTCGACACCACCCCGCTCGACGACCACCCGGCCGTCACGCGCGGAACCACCGCCAGCCTGCTCCTGATCCAGGCCTGCGCCGACACCGCCGCTTCCGGCGATGCCGAGGGTGCCGCCGTGCCCCGCCTCTGGCTGCTGACCCAGGGCGCCGTCGGCACCGGCGGCCAGGACCTGACCACCGACCCGGCGCAGGCCCAGGTGTGGGGCCTCGCCCGGACCGCCGCGCTGGAGCACCCGCGGCTGCTGGGCGGGGCCGTCGACCTGCCGGCCGTACCGGGCGCGGACGACCTGCGCCGGCTTGCGGCCGTGCTTGCCGCCCCCGCCGACGAGGACCAGGTCGCGATCAGGCCCGCGGGCACGCTCGTACGGCGCCTGGTGCGCGCCACCGCAGGCCGTCCGGGCGACTCCGCCTGGACGCCCCGCGGCACCGTCCTCGTCACCGAGGGCACCTGGGGCACGGGCGCACGGGTCGCCCGCCGGCTCGCCGAGCTGGGCGCCGAGCACCTCGTGCTCACCCACGCCCCCGGGACCACCGCCCCCGGCGCCGAGGAGACCGTGGCCGAACTCGCCGCCCTGGGTGTCGAGGTGACCGTCGCCCCCTGCGACCTCGACGACCGGGCCGCGGTGGCCGCCCTGCTCGCCGCCGTACCGGCGGAGCGGCCGCTCACCGCCGTCGTCCACGCCGCCGCCGAACTGGGCGCCGCCGCGCTGACCGAGACGGACGCGGCGCGGTTCGCCCGTACGGTGAGCGCCACGGTGGCCGGCGCGGCGCACCTGCACGAGCTGCTGGCCGAGGGCGACGCCGAAGACCTGGACGCCTTCGTCCTGTTCACGTCGGTCGCCGGGGTGTGGGGGAGCGGCGGCCAGGGCGCGTACGGCGCGGCCACCGCCCACCTCGACGCGCTCGCCGACCACCGCCGCGCAGGCGGCCGTAGCGCGACCGCGCTGGCCTGGAGCGTCTGGGCGGACACCGCCGTGTCCGCCGACGCCACGGCCGACCCGGCCGCCGAGCAGGCCCGCCGCGACCAGCTCCGCCGCCTCGGCCTGGCCGAACTCGACCCCGAGCGGGCCCTGGACGCCATGCTGGAGGCCGTCGGCCGGGCGCACGCAGGCCAGGTGGTCGCCGACGTGGACTGGGAGCGGTTCGCCCCGGCCCTCGGTGCCGTGCGGACCAGTCCGCTCCTGCGCGCGCTGCCCGAGGCCGTACAGGCCCTGGAGGAGCCCGCCGCGACCGGTTCCGGGGCCCCCGAGGGCGCGGCCGAGACCCTGCGGGCGTCGCTCGCGGGACGGCCCGCGGCCGAACAGGACCATCTGCTGACCGAGCTGGTCAGGGCCGAGATCGCCGTCGTCCTCGGCCACTCGGGGCCCGAGGCCGTGCCCGCCGGCAAGGCCCTGAAGGACCTCGGGCTCGACTCGATGTCCGCCGTGACCCTGCGGAACCGGCTGGGCGCGGCGAGCGGTCTGCGGCTGCCCGCGACCCTCGTCTTCGACCACCCGACCCCCGCCGCCGTGGCCGCGCTCCTGCGCGCCGAGCTCGCTCCGGAGGAGCCGGGCACGGACATCGAGCAGGAGATCGACCGCCTGGAGGCCCTGCTGGACGAGGTCGCCCCGGACCGGGGCACACGCGACCGGATCGGCACCCGCCTCCAGTCCCTGATCGGCCGCCTCGCCGACCAGGACGCGGAGGCTCCGGCGGCCGGTGTCGCCGAACGCCTCGACGCGGCATCGGACGACGACATCTTCGCCTTCATCGACAGCGAACTCGGCACCGGCTGAGCCTGGTCGGCCCGTCCTGCCCCGACCGCAGCGGGGCCCCGCCGTGCCCGACACCAGCGGCCCCCGCCGCACCCGACATCAGCGCGACCCTTCCCCCCAGAGCGAGGAACGGATGAACGCCACACCTGACGAGAACAAGCTCCGCGACTATCTGAAGCGCGTCACCGTCGAGCTCACCGAGTCCCGCCGCCGCCTCAAGGAGACCGAGGACCGGCGCCACGAGCCCATCGCCGTCGTGGGGATGGCCTGCCGGTTCCCCGGCGGGGTGCGCTCACCGGAGGACCTGTGGCGCGTGGTCGAGAGCGGCGCCGACGCGATCGGCGGCTTCCCGACCGACCGGGGGTGGGACGAGGACCTCTACGACCCCGACCCCGACCGGGTCGGCCGGACCGTCACCACCCGGGGCGGCTTCCTCTACGAGGCCGCCGAGTTCGACGCCGAGTTCTTCGGGATCTCGCCGCGCGAGGCGCTCGCGATGGACCCGCAGCAGCGGCAGTTCCTGGAGGTGTCCTGGGAGGCGTTCGAGCGGGCCGGGATCGACCCGGCCGCGCTGCGCGGCAGCCGTACCGGTGTCTACGCCGGCTGCGTCACCGACGACTACCAGCTCACCCTCCAGCAGGCCCCCGGCGAGATCGAGGGGTACCGGATGACGGGCGCCGCGCGCAGCGTGGTCTCCGGCCGGGTGGCGTACACCCTCGGCCTGGAAGGGCCGGCCGTCACCGTGGACACCGCCTGCTCCTCCTCCCTGGTCGCCCTCGACCTCGCCGTGCAGGCGCTGCGCCGCGACGAGTGCGGTCTCGCGCTCGCCGGCGGCGTGACGATCCTGGCCACGCCCACCGAGTTCGTGAACTTCAGCCGCCAGCGCGGCTTCTCCTCCGACGGCCGGTGCAAGGCCTTCGCCGCGTCCGCGGACGGTACGGGCTGGGCCGAGGGCGTGGGCGTGCTCGTACTGGAGCGGCTGTCGGACGCCGTACGCAACGGGCGGACGATCCTCGCGGTCGTACGCGGCACTGCGGTGAACCAGGACGGCGCGTCGAACGGCCTGACGGCCCCGAACGGACCGTCCCAGCAGCGGGTGATCCGCCGGGCGCTGGCGGAGGCAGGGCTCTCGGCGCGCGATGTGGACGCCGTCGAGGCGCACGGGACCGGGACCCGGCTCGGTGACCCGATCGAGGCGCAGGCACTGCTCGCGACCTACGGGCAGGATCGGGCGGCCGGTGAGCCGCTGTGGCTGGGGTCGCTCAAGTCCAACATCGGCCACACGCTCGCCGCCGCCGGCGTGGGCGGTGTGATCAAGATGGTCATGGCGATGCGGCACGGGGTGCTCCCGCACACCCTGCACGTGGACGAGCCGACGCCTTTCGTTGACTGGGAGTCGGGCGGCGTGGAGCTGCTCACCGAGCAGCGCGGGTGGCCCGAGACCGGCCGGCCCCGCCGCTCGGCCGTCTCCTCGTTCGGCATGAGCGGGACCAACGCGCACGTGGTCCTGGAGCAGGCACCCGCTCGCGAATCCGTGGACGCCGAAGCCCAACCCGCCCCCGAGCAGCCCGTGTTGCCGTTCCTCGTCTCGGGGCGCGGACCCCACGCGCTGCGCGCCCAGGCCGCCCGGCTCGCGTCCCACCTGAAGGCCCGCCCCGACGAGGACCTCGCCGACGTCGCCCACGCGCTCGCCACGACCCGGACCGGCCTCGACCACCGTGCCGTCGTCCTCGGCTCCACCCCGGACACCGTCCTGGCCGGGCTTGCCGGTCTGGCCGAGGGCGAGGCGCGTACGGCGTCCGTCGCGGGCGTGGTCCGGGACCGCGGCCGTACGGTCTTCGTCTTCCCCGGCCAGGGGTCCCAGTGGACCGGCATGGCCGTCGAACTCCTCGACACCTCGCCCGTCTTCGCCGACCGGCTGCGCGCCTGCGCCCGTGCCGTCGGCGCCCATGTCGACTGGGACGTGGAGGACGTGCTCCGCGAGCGGGAGGGCGCCCCTTCCCTCGAACGCATCGAGATCGTCCAGCCCGTGCTGTTCTCGGTCATGGTCTCCCTGGCCGAGCTGTGGCGCTCCCACGGCGTGGAACCGGACGCCGTCGTCGGCCACTCCCAGGGCGAGATCGCCGCGGCGGCCGTGACCGGCGCGCTGACCCTCGACGACGCCGCCCGGCTCATCGTGCTGCGCTCGCAGCTCTTCGCCGACGAACTCGTCGGCCGGGGAGCCGTCGCCTCGGTCGCCCTCTCCCGGGACGAACTGGAGCCGAGGCTCGCGCCGTACGGGGAACGGCTGACCGTCGCGGGCCTCAACAGCCCGCGTCTGGTGACCGTGGCCGGCGAGACGGCGGCGCTGGAGGAGCTGGTCGCCGCGCTCGGCGCCGACGGGGTCCGCGCGCGGATCGTCCCGGCCACCGTCGCCTCGCACAGCCCCCAGGTCGACCGCCTGCGCGAACGCATCGCGGACCTGCTGGAGTTCGTACGGCCCCGGGCCGGGCGCGTCCCGCTCTACTCCACCGTCACCGGCGAGGTGCTCGACGGATCCGAGCTGACCGCCGCCTACTGGTTCGAGAACTGCCGGCGCCCTGTCACCTTCGAACCCGTGCTGCGGCGGCTCTTCGCCGACGGGTTCGACGTCTTCGTCGAGTCCAGCGCCCACCCGGTGCTCACCCTCGGCGTCGAGGAGACCGCCGAGGCCGCCGGGGCCGAACCGCTCGTGTCCGGCACGCTGCGCCGGAACCAGGGCGGCCTGCAGCGCTTCTACACGACCCTCGGCGAACTCCACGTCGGCGGCGTCCCGGTGGACTGGACCCCGGCGTTCGCCGGCCGCACCGGCCGCCGTACCGAACTGCCGACGTACGCCTTCCAGCACCGCCGCTACTGGGTGGAAGGGGCCACCGGGCCGGACACCACCGCCCCCGCCGACGCCCTCGACGCCGCGTTCTGGGCGACCGTCGAACGCGAGGACCTCGAAGCCCTCGCGGCCACCCTCGGCGTCGACGCCGGGCCGCTCGGCGCCGTCCTGCCGGCCCTGGCCTCCTGGCGGCGCGAGAGCCGCGCGGACGCGGACCTGGAGTCGCTGCGCTACCGGGTGACGTGGCACGCCGCCGGCGACCCCCTCACGGCCGGGCCCACCGGACACTGGCTGGTCGCCCTGCCGGCAGGCGCCCCGGACGCCCCGCTGGTCAGGGCCGTCGTCGGCGCTCTGGAGGCGGGCGGGGCCCGCCCCTCCCTCGTCATGGTGGCCGCCGACGACAGCCGTGGGGTGCTCACCGAGCGGCTGCGCGCCGCGACCGCGGGGGACCCGCCCGCCGGGGTGCTGTCCCTGCTCCCGCTGGACAGCACGGCGGACACCGCCCGCCCCGCGTTGCCGAAGGGCCTCGCGGGGACCCTGCTCCTCCTCCAGGCCGTGTCCGACGCGGGTCTCGACCGCCAGGTGTGGTCGGTGACCCGGGGCGCCGTCGCGGTCGGCGCCGCCGACCGGGTCGACGAGCCCGCGCAGGCCGAGGTGTGGGGCCTCGGCGAGGTCGCCCGGCTCGAAGTGCCCCACTTGTGGGCGGGGATCGTCGACCTGCCCGAGGAGCCCACCGGGCGCGACCTGCTCCGGCTCACCGCCGTCCTGGCCGGTTCGGTGGACGAGAGCGGGCTCGCGGTCCGGCCGTACGGGCTCTTCGCCCGCCGCCTCGTCCGCGCCCCGCGCACCCCTTCCCGTACCGCCTCCGGCGTGCCCACGGTCCACGGCACCGTCCTCGTCACGGCAGGCACCAGCGGGCCCGGCGCCCACCTGGCCCGCCGACTCGCCCGGGAAGGAGCCGCCCACCTGCTGCTGACCGCGGACGGCTCCGAGGACGGTACGGCCGAAGGCGAGCTGGTCGCCGCCCTGGAGAGGTCGGGCGCCCGGGTGACCGTCGCGCGGATCGACCCCGCCGACCGCGAGGCACTGGCCGCGCTGCTCGAAGGGCTGCCCGACGACGCGCCGCTGACCGGCGTCTTCCACACCGCCGGGCTGCTGGAGGAGGAGGCCCTCGGCACCCTCACCACCGACCGTCTCGAGACCGTCCTGCGCACCAGGACCCTCGGCGCCCGTCACCTGCACGAACTGACCCGGCAGCGGGAGCTCGCCGCCTTCGTGCTGTTCTCCTCCGTCTCCGCCGTCCTCGGCGCGGGCCTCGGCCTCGCCGGGCACGCCGCCGCCAACGCCTACCTCGACGCGCTGGCCGAACAGCGCCGCGCCGACGGGCTGCCCGCGACCTCGCTGGCCTGGGGCGTGTGGGACGAGGAGCCCGCCGAGCCGGAGGCGGCGGCCGAGGCGGCGACACGGCGCGAGCGCCTGACGCGGCGCGGCCTGCCGCCGCTCGCCCCGCGGCGCGCCCTCGCCGCGCTGCGCCGGGCCCTCGACGCGGACACGCCCACCCAGGTCCTCGCCGACATCGACTGGGACACCTATCTGAGGGTGCTGGTGGCCGGGCGGCACGAACCGTTCCTCGGCCTCGTCCCCGAGGTCGCGCGCGCCGCGGGCCAGGGCGCGGGTGGCCGCGACCGGGCCGCCGCGGAGCTCGCGAAGCTCCAGGGGGCGAGCCCGGCCGAGCGCCACGCGCTGCTGCTCGGCCTGGTGCGCGCCGAGATCGCGGAACTCCTCGGGCACGACACCCCGGAGGCCGTGGAGGCCCGCCGCGACTTCCTCGAACTCGGCATGGACTCGGTGGGCGCCGTGGCGCTCCGTACCCGCCTGGAGAAGGTCCTGGGGACCAAGCTGCCCGCCCGCCTCGTCCTCGACCACCGCACACCCGACAGCCTCGCGTCCTTCCTGTCCGACGCGTTCGCTCCGGGAACCGGTGAGGAGGGGGCGGGCGATTCCGTGGAGGATCCGGCGGACGGACTCGCCGCCCGGTACCTGGCGGCCGTCGCCGCCGACGGGCGCGCGGACGCCTTCGCGGGCCCGCTCGCCGAAGCGGTGGCCGCCCGCGCCTCGTTCGAGGAGCCGGGGCCCGACGACATCCCGGAGTCGGTGCTGATCACCTCCGGCGGCCGCGGGCCCGTCCTGATCTGCCTGCCCACCGTGCTCGCCACCTCGGGGCCGCACCAGTTCGCCCGCTTCGCGGCGGGCCTCGGCGGCGAGCAGGAGGTCGCGGCGCTGAGCCTGACCGGCTTCGCCGGCGGGCAGCGGCTGCCCGCGTCCCTCGACGCGCTCACCGCCGCCCTCGCCGAGGCGGTGCGCCGCCGCGCCGACGGGGCCCCCTTCGCGCTCGCCGGCTACTCGTCCGGCGGCGTCCTCGCCCACGCGGTCACGGCCCTCCTGGAGGCGGACGGCGTGCTGCCCGAGGCCCTGGTGCTGCTCGACACGTACGTCCCCGGCAGCGACGAACTCACCGCTGTCGGACCGGCGCTGATGCGGGGCATGGCCCAGCGGCTCGCCGAGTTCGAGCCGCTCGGCTCCGAGCGGGTCACCGCCATGGCCGCCCACCTGGACCTCCTCGCCGACTGGCGGCCCGCCGACGTCAAGGCCCCGGTCCTCCTCGTCCGCCCGGACCGCCCCGTACCCGGGGATGTCCTCCCGGCCGAGGACGCCTGGCGGTCCGTCTGGCCGGGGCGGCACGAGGCCGTCACGGTCCCCGGCGACCACTTCTCGCTCATCGAGGAGGACGCCGTCACCACCGCGCACGCCGTCCGCACCTGGTGGGACCGCACGGTCCCCGGCGGCGCCGCGCCCGCCCCCGACTCGGCGAAGGAGCCGTCCGCATGACCGACAAGGACCTGACCGAGCAGGACGGCTCACAACAGGAAGAGCCGCGCCCGCGCCGCACCCCCGTCCTGGTCGTGGGCGCAGGACCGGTGGGCCTCGCCGTCGCCTGCGCCCTGTGGCAGCGCGGTGTCCCGGCCCGGATCGTCGAGGCCCAGGCGGACCCGCACCAGGGCTCCCGCGCCGTGCAGCTCCACCCCCCGACGCTCCGCGTCTTCCAGGAGCTCGGCATCCTCGACGAGGCCGAGCGGCTCGGCCTGAAGATCCGTACGACCAGCTACCACCTGGCCGGCGGCCGCACCCTGCGGGTCGCGCTAGGCGCCGAGAACGAGCCGCTGATGCTCCCTCAGCAGGACACCAGCCGCCTCCTGGAGGAGGCCCTGCTCCGGGCGGGCGGCCGGGTGGAGCGCTCCGTGCGGGTCACGTCCGTGGCCCTCGCGGACGACGGCGTCACGGTGAAGGCCGAGGGGCCGCGGGGCACGGAGGTCATCGAGGCCGACTGGCTCGTCGCCGCCGACGGCGTCCGCAGCACCGTCCGGGAGCTGCTCGGCGTCGACTTCGACGGTTCGCCGGTCGCCACCGGCTTCCTGCTCGCCGAGGGCCGCATCGACGGTGCCTTCGAGCGGGACGCGGTCCACTACTTCCTGGGCCGTACGGGCTCGGTGGTCTTCGCCGGGATGCCCGGTGACCGGATCAGGGTCTCCGGCGCGGTCCCCGACGACCACCCGACGACGCCCGAGGGCGTCCAGCGGCTGCTCGACGAGCGCGGCCCGGGCGGCATCACCATCGAGGACCTCGACATGGTCGGCCGGTTCACCAGCCAGGAGCGGATCGCCGCCGCCCTGCGCAAGGGCCGCTGCCTGCTCGCGGGGGACGCGGCCCACACCCACTCCCCGCTGGGCGGGCAGGGCCTCAACCTCGGTATCCAGGACGCGCACAACCTCGCCTGGAAGCTGGCCGGCGTGTGCACCGGGGCGCTGCACGCGCGCGTGCTCGACTCGTACGAGGTGGAGCGGCGGGGGGCTGCCGAGCAGATCGTCCGGATCACGCACCGGTTCCTGAAGGTCTTCATGCTCGGCCCGTTCGCGGCCCGGGTGCGCAACACGGTGTGGAGCTCCCTTGAGGCGACCGGCGTGCTCCGCCGCTGGTTCGTCCCGCTCCTCGCGGGCTGGCGCATCCACTACCCCGACACCCTGTCCGAGGCCCCGACGGGCGCCGCCCGGTCCGGGCGGCCGCGCGGGCTGCCCGCCCCCGGCCGGCGGGCGCCGCACTGGGTGCCGGCGGAGCAGGAGGCCGGTCCCGCCGGGTTCCGGCTCGTGACCACGGGGCCCGCGGGCGGCACCGTCGCCCTGCGGGGCCGGGCGTGGGCGGAGCGGGCTCCGCTGCCGGTCGGGCACGTCCATGTGCCCCGGCGCCCCGCCGGTTTCGTGCTCGTACGGCCCGACGGCTATGTCGCGGCCGCCGGTGGCACGCCCGCCGAACTCGCCGATGCCGGCCGCCTGCTGGCCCGTATCGCGCGCTGACCCGACGAGGACAAAGGAGTCCAGCCATGCCGGCCACAGACCGCCTGGCGGAACTGATCGAGCTGAAGTCGCGGGTGCGTCAGGGGACGGACCCGACGGCCACCGCGCGCCAGCACGCCCGGGGCAAGCTCACCGTGTACGAGAGGATCGAACTGCTCCTGGACGAGGGCTCGTTCCAGGAGATCGAACCGCTGCGGCGGCACCGTTCGTCCGGCTTCGGCATGGAGCGGCGCCGCCCCCACTCCGACGGGGTGGTCACCGGATGGGGCACGGTCCACGGGCGGACCGTCTTCGTGTACGCCCACGACTTCCGGATCTTCGGCGGTGCCCTGGGCGAGGCGCACGCCGCCAAGATCCACAAGCTGATGGACCTCGCCGCTGACACCGGCGCGCCGCTGGTCTCGCTCAACGACGGCGCGGGCGCCCGGATCCAGGAAGGGGTCACCGCGCTCGCGGGCTACGGCGGGATCTTCCGCCGCAACACCCGCAACTCCGGGGTGATCCCGCAGATCAGCGTGATGCTGGGGCCGTGCGCGGGCGGGGCGGCGTACTCGCCCGCGCTCACCGACTTCGTCTTCATGGTCCGGGAGACCTCGCAGATGTTCATCACCGGGCCCGACGTCGTCCAGGCGGTGACGGGCGAGCAGGTGTCCATGGACGGTCTCGGCGGCGCGGACGTCCACGCGGGCGTGTCGGGCGTCGCCGGTTTCGTCTACGACGACGAGGAGTCCTGTCTGGAGGAGGTCCGCTTCCTGCTCTCCCTGCTGCCGCAGAACAACCGCGAGATGCCGCCGGCGGAGATGTGCGACGACCCGGCCGACCGGCCGAACGACGCCCTGCTCGATCTGGTGCCGGACGACCCCCACCAGGCGTACGACATGCGGGCGGTGATCGAGGAGCTCGTCGACGACGGGCAGTTCTTCGAGATCCACGAGGGGTGGGCGACGAACATCGTCTGCGCGCTGACCCGGCTCGACGGCCGGGTGGTGGGCATCGTCGCCAACCAGCCGTCCGCCGCGGCCGGGGTCCTCGACATCCACGCCTCGGAGAAGGCGGCCCGGTTCGTCTCCCTCTGCGACGCGTTCAACATCCCGCTGGTCACCCTGGTCGACGTGCCCGGCTTCCTGCCGGGCGTCGACCAGGAGCACAACGGCATCATCCGGCACGGCGCCAAGCTGCTGTACGCGTACTGCAACGCGACCGTGCCGCGCATCCAGCTGATCCTGCGCAAGGCCTACGGCGGCGCGTACATCGTGATGGACTCCCGCTCGATCGGCGCGGACCTCTCGCTGGCCTGGCCGGGCAACGAGATCGCCGTGATGGGCGCGGAGGGCGCGGCGAACGTGATCTTCCGGCGCGAGATCGCGGACGCGGACGATCCGGACGAGGTGCGCGCCCAGAAGATCAAGGAGTACAAGGCCGAGCTGATGCACCCGTACTACGCGGCCGAACGCGGCCTGGTCGACGATGTGATCGACCCGCGCGACACCCGCCTCGTGCTGATCAGGGCCCTGGACATGCTGAGTTCGAAGCACGCCGACCTGCCGTCCCGGAAGCACGGCAACCCGCCGGCCTGAAGCCGGCGGGTCACCCGAGGCAGCCACGGGCCGCCCGCGCGCGTACGCGGGCGGCCCGTGGCGTTCGCACCGTTCAGAGCGTTCAGACCGCCGGTGACTCCGGCGCCGGGCCGGTCACGTCGACCTCGGCGACGGTGTCGTAGAACGACAGGTACCCCTTGATCTCGGGGACGGCGTCGATCGGGTCGAGGTACGACCACGCCACGTCCGGGTGGGCCGGCGTCGCGGCCGGGTCGTCACCGCGGTACGACCAGTAGGCGGCCTCGCCCTTGTAGGGGCAGGTGGTCCGGGTCTCCGAGGGGTCGAAGAGCGTCAGCTCGACGTCCTCGGGCGGGAGGTAGTAGCGCACGGGCAGACCGGTCTCGTGGACGAGGACGGGCCGGTCGGACGTGGCGACCGTACGGCCGTCGATCACCACCCGTACGGTCTGGGACGCGTGGACGGCCACGACGCGGTGGCCGTGGTCGGTGTCGTGTGCGGTGTGCGGCATCCGGGCTCCTCTCCTGCCGTCAGCCGACGGCGGTCATGGACGTGTAGTCCTGCTCGGAGAGGCGGATCGCCGCGCTCGCCATGTTCTCCTCCAGGTGCGCCACCGAGGACGTGCCGGGGATCGGGAGCAGGACGGGGGAGTGGCGCAGCAGCCAGGCGAGCGCGAGCTGGGCGGGGGTGGCGCCGTCCGCCCCGCCGACGGTCGTCCCGTCCCCGGCCGCCGGGGCGTTGTCGGGGGTGGCCAGCTGTCCCATGGCGAGCGGGAACCAGGCGATGAACGCCAGGCCGTGGAGCTCGGCGTGGCGCAGGACGTCCTCGTACTTGCGCTCGGCGAGGTTGTAGAGGTTCTGCACGGAGGCGATCGGGGTGACCGTCCGCGCCTTCTCCAGCTCCTCCACCGTGACCTCGGAGAGGCCGATGTGCCGGATCTTGCCCTCGTTGCGGAGCTCGGCCAGCTCGCCGACCTGGTCCTCCAGGGGGACGGCCGGGTCGATCCGGTGGAGCTGGAGCAGAGGTATGGAGTCCAGGCCGAGGTGGCGGAGGTTGAGCTCGACCTGCTGGCGCAGGTACTCGGGGCGCCCGATCGGACGCCAGTCGTCGGGTCCGGGGCGGGCGAGGCCGACCTTGGTGGCGATCACCAGGTCGTCCGGGTAGGGGTGCAGGGCCTTCTTGATGAGGAGGTCGCTGGTGTACGGGCCGTAGGCGTCGGCGGTGTCGATGAAGTTCACGCCGAGCTCCACCGCCCGCCGGAGCACCCGGACCGCCTCAGCGGGGTCGGCCGGGTCGCCCCAGATGCCCGGTCCGGTGAGCCGCATGGCGCCGTAGCCGAGCCGGTTGACGCTGAGGTCGCCCCCGATACGGAGGGTGCCGCCCGCCGGGGGCCGCGAGGTGGGCTGAGTCATGTACACAGTGTTCATCAATTGCACTCTGCGAGTCAATTGCACTCCGTGAAGGAACCGGGGAGCGGTATTTATGTTTCAACACTGCTAAGATGCCGAGCATGGGACAGGTGACTCAAAGCCGGAGGATGCGCCTGCGCGAGGCGACGACCGCGGAGATCAAGGCGACCGCCCTGGAGCACATGGCCACCAGCGGTACGGCGGCGATCTCGTTGCGGGCCATCGCCCGTGACATGGGGATGACGGCCGGTGCCATCTACAGCTACTTCGACACCCGGGACAATCTCGTCAGCGTCCTGATCGCGGATGTGTACGGCCGCTTGGCCGACACCCTCGAAGCCGCCATCGCGGAGACCCCCAAGGGGGACGCGACCGCGCAGGTGCTCGCGTTCGGGCAGGCCTACCGCAACTGGGCGGTCGGCAACCCGGAGGAGTTCCGGCTGGTGTACGGCGACGCCGTGCCCGACTACCAGCCCCCGGAGGGCGGCGCGGCCGCCGAGGCGGAGCACCGCTCGTGCGCCGTCCTCACCGGCATCGTCGCGGCCGCCTGGCCCAAGGCGCAGCACCTCTACATCGGCAGCGACCACACCTGGTCCGACTTCGACCCGGAGTTCGGCGACCTGATCCGCCGCTCCTTCCCCGACCTGCCGCCGGCCGCCGTCGCGCTCTCGCTGCGCGTCTGGGGCCGGATGCACGGCCTGGTCTCCCTGGAGGTCTACGGCCACCTGGCTCCCCAGGTCCGCGACCCCGAGAAGCTCTACCGCGCCGAGCTCGTCGACCTCTCCAAGTCCCTCGGACACGTGCCGACGGGCGAACTGGTCGGCGCCGCCCCGCAGGAGTGACGTGACGAAGGCCGGGCCCGGGGTTCGCCCCCGGGCCCGGCCTTTCGCGCGTCTCGGGGTGCGTCTCAGGAGCGGTCGGCGAACCCCGCCAACCAGCGTCTGCCCAGACCCGCGTGGTCCGGCCCCGGACCGGCGGTGAGCCGCCGCCACAGGCCGGCGAGCCGGTGCCCGGCCTCGACGCAGTACACCTCCGCGAGCGTCCCCGCCTCCTGGCCCCCGTCACCGGCGTGCGCCCTCGCGAGCACCGCGTACGAGGCGAACAGCTCCGCCCCGATGCGGCCGAGCAGGATCAGCGTGTGCTCCTTCTCGAAGAGCTCCTCCTGCCGCGGGTGGGCCGCGACCAGCTCCCGGCAGGTCGCGTGGAACCGCGCCACCTGCTCCCGTACGGCCGCCAGATGGACCCGGTTCGCAGCGCTCAGCCCCGCCCCGCCGGCGACGTCACCCGCGACGGCGGCCTGCTCGGCGCCGTCCGTCGCGTAGTACCCGGCCAACAGTCGCCGCCCGGCCTGGGCGTCCAGCTGGAAGTCCACGTTCCCGGCGATGCGCAGCCCTCGGGCGTCGCGCATCCGGCGCTCCAGCGGGACCGGGGGCGCTCCCCGGCGGAGCTTGCTCGGCAGGGTCTCGACGCCCTCCGCCCCGTACAGGGAAACGGTCCGGTCGACGATCCGCCAGGCGGTGCGCACGGCCAGGTTCTTGGCGGTGAGCCGCTCGAACCAGCGGTCCTCGGCGCCGGGGCCGATCAGCCCCCAGCGGATCACGCTGTCCACGGCGTGCACCTCGGCGAGGGTGTCCGCGACGAGCCGCTGGATCGCGTCGTACGCGATCAGGGGACGGCCGTTGACGCTGCGCCGGGCGAGGAACTCCGCGGACCAGCGGCGGCAGAGCCGGGCGATGGCGAGGGCCGGGGCGGCGGTGAAGTACAGCTGGCCGTCGAGGAGGACGTCGGCCATCCGCTCGGAGAACCGCGGGTCCTCGGGCGCGTGGCGCAGGACGTGCTCCGCCGGCACCTCCACCCCGTCCAGGCGCAGCGCCCCGTTGGGCAGGCCGCGGCTGCCGGCGAACTCGATGGACGACGTGACCTCGAAGCCGGCGGCGGAGGTGTCCACGAAGCAGACGCACAGCCTCCGCCCCTCCGGCGTGTGCTCGGTCGCGGCGACCGCCAGCAGGTCGGCCACCGGGCCGTGCCCGGTGAACACCTTCTCCCCGTGCAGGACATAGGCCGTGCCGTCGGCGGACCGGGTGGCCGTGGTGCCGGGCCAGGCGTTGTTCTGCCCGGCGGGCTCGGTCAGGGCGAAGCCCGAGACCGCGCCGCCGGCGAGCCGCTCGGTGAGGTGGTCGCGCAGCGGGCCCTCGGGCAGCGCCGGCAGCAGCGCGGGGGCGCCGACCCCGGCCTGGACGGCGAGCATCTGCCCGGCGGGCATGCAGAGTCCGGCGGCGTGCTCGACGGCGCGGAAGGTGTTGTACGGGGAGAGGCCCAGGCCGTCGGCCTCCGCTCCCAGGCGCAGCTTCAGGAAGCCGCTCGCCCGCAGGTCGTCGAGGAAGCCGTCGGGGAGCGCCCCGGTCAGATCGACGTCGTCCGGGTCGAGGCGGGCGCGGAGGAACGCGTCGAGTCGGGCCGTGGTCGCCTTGCCCGCGGCCCGGTCCGCCGGGTCCTGCTCGGGGAAGGCGGGCGGCTCGTGGCCGAGCCGCCCGGACTCCAGGGCCGTGGCGAACCCGGCGGCGAAGCCGGCCGTGGGCGGCGCGGTGACGTCGGGGGCGGCAGACGCGGTGACGTCGGGGGCGGCGGTCATCACACCCCCTGCGCGGGCACGAGTTCCACGGGTACGTCGAGCAGCACCGTGTGCTTGTTGTTGGGCGCCCAGGTCTCCGGCCCGGCGGGGCGGATCTCCTCGACCCGGTCGAGCAGCGCCTCCAGCGCGAGGCGGATCTCCAGGCGGCCGAAGGCGTCGCCGAGGCAGTAGTGGACGCCGTGGCCGAAGGACAGATGCGGGTTGGGGTCGCGCCGGACGTCGAACCGGTCCGGGTCGGGGAAGACCGTCTCGTCGCGGTTGGCGGAGGGCCACCACAGGGTCACCTTGTCACCGGCGCGCAGCCGCCGGCCGTGCAGCTCCACGTCCTCGGTGAGGGTGCGCCGGTTGTAGGGGTTCGCCGGCAGCCAGCGGAGCACCTCCTCGACCGCGGTCGGCAACAGGGCCCGGTCCTTGCGCAGTTCCCGCCACTGGTCGGGGTGGTGGGCGAAGGCGAGCAGGCCGCCGGCGATCGTGTTGCGCGGCTGCTCGAAGCCGCTGACGAGCAGGACGCTGGCGTTGGTCTCCCGCTCCATCTCGGTGAGTGCCGGCTGGCCGCTGTCGGCGGGCAGTTCGCCGTTCGCGAGCACGGAACCCAGATCGTCCGCGGGCCGCTCTCTCTTGTGTTCGAGGAGCGAGGTGAAATAGGCGCGCAGATTCTGGTAGACGGCCCGGGACGCGTCGTCCACCCGTCCGGTCCTGCGGTGGGTGAATCCGAGGACGGCGTGCACCCATTCCGTGAGGGTCGGCCAGTCCTCGCGCGGAATGCCGAGGAGCAGCGCCACCGAGCGCAGCGCGAAGGGTTCGGTGAACTCGTCGACGAGGTTCACCCGGCCCCGGGAGATCGCCTCGTCGGCCAGGGCGGCGGCGGTGGCTCGGAGTTCGGGCTCCAGCTCCGTCACGGCGGTGGCCAGGGCCGGGCCGAGCAGGTGCTTGAACACGTCGTGCCGCGGGTTGTCCATCATGGCGAGCACGCTGCCGGTGAGGCCGCCGCCGAAGGGCAGGTCCTCCAGGTGGGAGCCGCCGCCGGCGCGGCCGCCGCCGCCCTGGGACGAGAAGACCGGGTCCACCGAGGCCGCCGCGATGTCCGCGTGCCGGGTCAGCACCCAGAAGCTCTCGCCGTCCGGGAGGGTGCCGGCGGGGTGGCGGAGCACGGGGGCCTCCCGGCGGAGCCTGGCGAACAGCTCGTACGGAATCCCGCGGGCGAATCCGGCATGGTCCGTGAGGTCGAATCCGTCGAGGATCTCAGGGAATTCCATGGAACTCTTCCGGTCGCTGCTATTACTCATCCGAACCTCGTGTAGGTGAGTTTTCGGTGCGATACTCTGCAATTTCCCTCGGAAAATTAGTGGTCTCCGCCCCCTAGTGCCAACCCCAGATTTTGTGGGGTACCCCTGTATGTCGTGGCGTGGTGAGAGGGGTTGGCCCTAGGGGGAGGTCGCAAGTAATTTCCGCTCCCAGCAGACGGTCCTCAATCTAGTGGGATGTGGAAAATGACCGAGGCGTCGACCGCGAAAATCCCGGATGTCATCACGTACGACCCCGAAGCCGCTCGGCGGGCGCTTCCCTTCGACCCGTTCGACACCGATTTCCATGCCGACCCGTTTCCGTACCACCGGAAGACCAGGGAGGAGTCCGGCCGGGCCTTCCGTACACCGGGCGGGATCGTGGCCGTGTACGGCTACGAGGAGGCCGCGGCGGTCATGAAGGACCCCCGGTTCGGCTGGGGGGTCAACCCGATGGTGGCCGACCAGTTCGTGGAGAACCCCGCGAGCGGGGAGTCCGGCCGCATCCTCATGTTCATGGACCCGCCGGACCACACCCGCATCCGCGGCCTGGTGTCCAAGGCGTTCACGCCGAAGATGATCGCCGACCTGCGTCCCAAGGCGGCGCGGTACGCCGAGGAGTTGCTGGACCAGGCGTTCGCGGAGAGCCCCGACGGGCGCGTCGACCTCCAGCAGGTGCTGTCCCGGCCGCTGCCGGCCCGGGTCCTCAGCGACATGATGGACATACCCGAGCACTACCACCCGCTCTTCTTCGCCAACACCATGGAGAGCGGCCGCGGTCTCGACCCCGGCTTCACGCTCACCGACGAGCAGAAGACCGGCCGCAACGGCGCCCGTGACGTCTTCATCAACGCGGGCATCGAGATGGTGGCCGCGCGGCGGGAGGCGCCCGGCGACGACCTCATCAGCGAACTGGCCCGCGCGGAGCAGGAGGGTGACCGGCTCTCCGAGTGGGAGCTGGCCATGCTCCTGATGAACCTGCTGGCCGCCGGATTCGGCGCCACGGCCGCGCTCATCGGCAACCAGGTCTACAACCTGCTCTCCCACCCGGCCCAGTTCGCGTGGCTGCGCGAGAACCCGGACCGGGTCCCGGCGGCCGTCGAGGAGCTGCTGCGCTACGACAGCACGCTGGCGATGGTGACCCGTACCGCCCTGGAGGACGCGGACGTGGCCGGCATCCCGGTGCGGGCCGGCGAGTACGTGGCCGTGATGATGGCCGCCGCCAACCGGGACCCGGCGGCCTTCGACGACCCGGAGCGGCTCGACATCACCCGGGAGCAGACCCGCAACCTGGGCTTCGGGCACGGCATCCACTTCTGTGTCGCGGCGCCGATCGCGCGCATGATCGGGCAGGAGGCGCTCGCCGCCCTGATCCGGCGCGACGTGCGCCTGGACGACAGCAGGCGGGTCGAGCGCTGGCCCGGCATCTCGTTGCGCGTGATCGGTGAACTGCCGGTCGTTCTCGGCCCTGTTGGCGCCCCCGGACCCGTCTGACCTGCCCCGCGGCGCCGCTACGGCGCCCGCTTCCGCTCGATCGCCGGCCCCGGACCGCGCACACGGTCCGGGGCCGGTTCGCGTGCATGCCGGTTCCGCTTGACAGTGAACGCCGTGGCGGTACCATCTCCCATGCGAACTCTGAACACCGCTCAGTAAACGAACGACATGTAGAGAGCGCCTCGCCGTTCTCCTTTTGCAGAAGGGCTCCAATCCAGTGGAAGGTTCCGTTAGCTCGCATCAGCGGTCCGGCCTGAGGCTTGCGCTGCTGGCGTTGGCCCAATTCATCATCGCCGTGGACTACAACATCGTGTTCGTGGCGCTGCCGGACATCGGCCAGGCCCTCGACTTCTCCCCGCAGACCCTCCAGTGGGTCGTCAGCTCCTACGCCGTGGCCTTCGGCGGCTTCCTGCTCTTCGGCGGACGCGCGGCGGACCGGCTCGGCGCCCGCCGGGTCTTCGTCGCGGCGCTTGTCCTCTTCGGCGTCTCGGCCCTGGTCGGCGGTCTCGCCGACTCGGCGGAGGTGCTGGTCGCCGCGCGCGCCGTGCAGGGCCTCGGCGGCGCACTGCTCTTCCCCGCGACGCTCACCCTGGTCGTCACCAGCTTCGAGGAGGGCCCCGCGCGCAACAAGGCGCTCGCCGTCTGGGGGGCCACCGGCAGCGGCGGCCTGGCCGCGGGTGCGCTGCTCGGCGGCGTGCTCACCCAGTGGCTCGGCTGGGAGTGGGTCTTCTTCTTCATGGCCCCGCTGGCCCTCGTCGCGCTCCTCGGCGTGCCCGCCCTGCTCGCCCCCGACGCCCCGCGCACCGGCGCCCGTCAGGGCTTCGACATCCCGGGTGCCCTGGTCGTCACCATCGGCGCCACGCTCGTCGTGTTCGGTCTGGTCAGCGGCCCCGAGTCCGGATGGACCACGCCGCGGGTGCTCGGCTCGCTGATCGTCGGCCTGCTGCTCGTCGCCTCGTTCTTCCTCATCGAGTCCAGGACCAGCGCCCCGCTCGCCCCGCTGCGGATGTTCCGCAACCGCACCCTCGTGACCTCGATGATGGTGGCGTTCCTGCACATGAGCGCCCTGAGCGGCGGCTACTACCTGTTCACCACCTACATCCAGAACATCCTCGACTACAACGCGCTCCAGGCGGGTCTCGCCTTCCTCCCGCTGGGTCTGCTCGCGATGCTCGCCGGTGGCAAGATCGCGGCCGCCATGCTCAACAAGACGGGTCTGCGCGGGACTCTCTCGCTCGGCATGCTCATCTACGCGATCGGCATGGCCGCGATGGCCGCGGGCATGGTCGCCGGCGGGACCTACTGGGCGGTCCTGCCCGGTGTCGCCATCTACGGCTTCGGCGGCGGCCTGGCGTTCACCGCCATCTTCGCGACCGCCGGTTCCGGGGTGGACCCCGCCGAGCAGGGTGTGGCCTCGGCGCTCGCCTCCACCTCCCAGCAGATCGGTGCCGCCGTTGGGCTCGCCGTCATCCTGGTCATCGCCAACTCCGGCCTCGACCTGACCGCGGGCGCTCCGGCCCCGGCGGACGGCGACGTCATCTCCGGCCTGCGGGTGGCCGGCTGGGTCACCGCGGCCGCCGCGTTCCTCGGCGCCGTGGCCGCGCTCAACCTGCGCAAGGCTCCCGCCGCGGCCCCCGCCCCGGCCGAGGAGGTCCCCGAGGTGCGCGTCTCCTGACGCCCACCCCGTCCCGAACTCGGGACCCGCGGCCGGAAATTCCCCCGTACCGGCCGCGGGTCCCGAATCCACGAAACCCCGTGATGCCGGTCGCCGACCGGAACATCGTGCGCCTCGGGGCGTACGAGCTGATCTGGCTGGACGAGACGCCGGACGCCGTGGCGATCGACGAGGCCG